>JAUNWQ010000115.1 GCA_030540225.1 Coriobacteriia bacterium
CTTGCGATCGATGACGCGCGTTTTGTACTTGCGCAGCTGGCGCAGCACCTTCGCTGCAGCGACGTCGATGGCCGCGTACATATCGTCTTCATGCTCTTCCACGCGGATGATGTGGCCCTTCGTGCGCAGTGTGACTTCGCAGGTGTCGGGGCAGGGGTTCGCCGGGTTCTTCTCTTTGCTCAGGACGACTTCGGCGTTGAGGGGGTCGATATCCATAACCTTCATCGAGTTGCCGATTTTCTCCTCGGCATAGGCGCGCAGCGCGTCGGTTACAGGCATTTTGCGGCCGGATACGGTAATGCTCATAGTTACCACCTCACAATCGTGGCGAATAAAAAACAGCCTGGGAGGATGCCCTTGTCCATGCGGGTTTATCTGCGATTTCGATACCCGTCTGCATGGAACATGTTGGCTCCTTACCTCGAAGCTGATAGGTACAGCATAGCGCAAAACGGCGTTGGGGGAGATGAGTATTTGTGACCATTTTGGCAACGCTTCGCTTACATTCGCAGGTGAAAGGGGGTTTTGCAAGTTAAGAACCCGTTATTTGGGGGATAATGCAGCAAACGCCCGACCCCGTGGTATGCGCTTTTCGCGCATAGATTGGATTTCTCATGACCGAACATTGCGCCTCACCTGCGCACAAAGAAGCGAGCTCTGCGGAAGGCGTGGCTCTCGATGCGCCTGCAGCACCCGAGCACCCCAGCGCGCAAAACCCCGATCCGGGGCGCATCTACATCAACGAAGTGCAACGCCATCAGGCCCGTTATCGCAAGCTCATCCAGTTCACGAGCTCGTCCACGAAGGCGGCGGGTGCGATGCTCCTCGCGGCGATCGCGGCGCTTGTGGTGGCGAACTCTCCCGTCGCCGACGCCTTCTCCCATTTCTGGCGCACCGACGTCGGCTTCGTGTTCGGGCAGACGCAGGCGACGATGCCGCTCTCGCATGTTATCAACGACGTGCTCATGGCGGTGTTTTTCCTGCTCGTGGGTTTGGAGATTAAATACGAGATGACGGTGGGCGAGCTGACGAACATTCGTCAGGCGATCCTCCCCATCGTCGCTGCGGTGGGCGGCGTGCTCGTGCCTGTGGCCGTCTACTCCGCGTTCAACGTGGGCAACCTTGACACGGCGGGCGGATGGGGCGTCCCTACGGCGACCGATATCGCGTTCGCGCTGGGAATCTTGGCGCTTCTCGGCAATCGCGTGCCGAACGGGGTGCGCGTGTTCTTGAGCACCTTGGCCGTCGCCGACGACATCATCGCGATCATCGTCATCGCGGTGTTCTACGGGCAGGCGCCGTCTTTGCCGTGGCTTGGCTGTGCGGCGGTCGTCTTCTGCGCGCTGTTGCTCATGAACAAGCGCCATGTGTTCTCGCTGTATGCGTATCTGCTGGTGGGGGCCGTGTTATGGTACTGCGTGTTCATGTCGGGCGTGCACTCGACCATCGCCGGCGTACTACTCGCGTTTGCGATTCCCTCCGGCTCGCGCGTGAACGTGAAGAGCTTCATCCGCTGGACGGGCGAGCGCGTCGTCGAGGCGAAGAGCGCCTTCAACGCGCAAGAACCCGTCATCGGGCAGGAGGATTATCTGAAGACGGTCTCCTCGCTGGCGCGCGTATCGAAGCAGGTTGTGCCTCCGGCGACGCGTTTGGAGCATCTGCTCTACCCCTGGGTGTACTTCGCGATTCTGCCCCTGTTCGCGCTCACGAACGCGAACGTTGGGCTTGCGGGCAGCGATTTGGGCGCCCTGTTCTCGAACCCGGCGCTGCTTGGTGCGTTCTTCGGCCTGGTGGTGGGCAAGCCGCTTGGCATTATGGCCGCGAGCTTCCTTGTGGTGAAGCTGAGGGCGGCGAGCCTGCCCGAGAATGTGACCTGGATGCATATGCTCGGTGCGGCGGTTTTGGGCGGCGTCGGCTTCACGATGGCAATCTTTGTGGCGAACCTGGCCTACGTCGATGCGGCCACAATCGCCGCGGCGAAGCTCGGCATCCTTTTAGCCTCGCTCGTCGCGGGCGTCGCGGGCTTCTCGCTGCTCGCGGTGCAGGCGAAGTCGGCGCAGAAGCAGGGCGTGGCTTTCATGTCGCTCGGCCCGAGCGAGATGCAGCGGCAGACTGCGGGCGAGGAAGCCAACGTCGCATCCGAGAGGCTCCTTCGCGAAATCGACGATCCCGAGGTCATTCGCGAGGTGGAGCAGGCTCTTGCGGGGTGCGAGGGCATTGCGGAAGTGGCGGTCTCCCTCAAGGAGAAGCGCTAGCGCCGCTGCGGTGTGTCCCTTCGGGGCGCTCGTGCTTGGGCGGCACCTCGCGCCGCCCAAGCACGCGATCAGGTGCGTTTGGGAGATGCCTGCAGCCTGCGGGAACGCGTCAGTTTCGGGTTGCGCTATACTTTCCCTGGCATTTTTCAACCAATCGGAAGGTCGTTTCAATGAATACTGCCGCCATCGTGCTCGCCGCAGGTGCGGGAACTCGTATGAAGTCGAAAAAACCCAAGGTCGCGCACGAGATTCTCGGCAAGCCGCTCGTTCGCTGGGTCGTTGACGCCGCGCGCGAAGCCGGCGCCGACCGCATCGTGTCGGTGGTGGGGCACGCTCGCGAGATCGTGGAGCCTTTGGTGTCCGACACCGAAGTTGTCGTGCAGAAGGCGCAGCGCGGCACGGCCGACGCGGTGCTCACCTGCAAGGAAGCGCTCGCCGGCTTCGATGGCTCGCTGCTTGTGCTGTCGGGCGACTGCCCTCTTATCACGCCCGATACTATTCGCGAGCTCGCCGACATGCGCACTCGCTCGAACGCGGCGGTCGTGGTGCTCACCATGGAGCTCGACGACCCGTTCGGTTACGGGCGCATCATCCGTGACGGCGAAGGGCGCGTCGAGCGCATCGTCGAGCAGAAGGACGCGAACGCCGCCGAGGCCGCCGTCACCGAATGCAACTCCGGCTTCTACTGCTTCGACGCGCAGGCGCTTTTCGAAGCGCTCGAGCAGGTGGGAAGCGACAATGCGCAGGGCGAGTTCTACCTGACCGACGTGCTCGAGATCTGCCGTGGCGCCGGGCGCGACGTGCTTGCGCTTCCCGCAAGCGACGTCTCCGAGTGCCTCGGCGTGAACTCGCGTGTCCAGCTGGCCGCGGCGACGTGCGCCCTGCAGTCGCGCATCAACAAGGAGCACATGGCGGCGGGCGTTACCATGTGGGACCCGACCTCGGTGTGGATCGGCCCCGACGTGGAAATCGCGCCCGATGTCGAGCTTCTCCCGCAGACCTTCCTCTTGGGGAAAACTCAGGTAGGGGAGGATTCCGTCATCGGCCCGAACACGCGCCTGACCGACACCGTCGTCGGCTCGGGCTGCACGATCGACGAGACGGTCGCGATCGAGGCGCGCATCGACGATGAGGCCACGTGCGGTCCGCGTGCGTACCTGCGCCCCGGTGCGCACTTGTGCGAGGGTGCGAAGGCCGGCACTCATGTGGAAATCAAGAAATCCACGATCGGCCGCGGTAGCAAGGTTCCTCACCTGAGCTACATCGGCGACGCGACGCTCGGCGAGGGCGTGAACGTCGGCGCCGGCTCGATCACCTGCAACTACGATGGCGCCAAGAAGTGGCCGACCACTATCGGCGACGGTGCCTTCATCGGCAGCGATACCATGATGGTGGCTCCCGTGAACGTGGGCGCGCATACGCTTGTGGCCGCGGGCTCCGTCATCACGAAGGACGTGCCCGACGGCGCGCTCGCTATCGCCCGCGGGCGTCAGGAAAACCACGAAGGCTGGGTTGAAAAGCACCATCCGTCGAACTAGACTGCGCAGTACTTGGTTGGCGGCGCCCGAACGGGGAGGGGCGCTGCACCCGCTCGTCGCGCTTGCCGGGTGCAATCGTGCGGGAGCCAGCGGCCAGCGCGATACGGCCCGCGAGATGCAACCCGTGGGCGCGACCGGCGGCCAGCGAGGTCCGCGCGATGCAAACGCCCGGTCAGCGCGGCGGGGGGATTTTCGATAAGAAGGGGAGTTCGATGAAGCGAGATTATCCGCATCTGTGTGCGCCGCTTACGGTGGGGCGCCTGACGCTTCGAAACCGCATGCTATCTGCGCCGATGGGCGCGACCGACATCACGGCGGAGGGCACGCCAGGGCCGCGCACTCAGGGGTTCTACGAGCTGCGCGCAAAGGGCGGTGCTGCTGTCGTTACCGTGAGCGAGCTGGTGGTCCATCCCGAAACCGACGGCTCGCAAATGTTGCGGCTGTCGCTGAAGACGCCCGGTCAGCTCGGCGCCTTCACCTACCTTGCCGACGCGATCAAACGCCACGGCGCGGTCGCATCCATCGAGCTTTCGCATTCGGGGCAGTATGCCGGCACCTATATGGTCGACAAGGAGAAGAAGGGCGACCTGTGCCAGTGGGGGCCCTCCGATGGCGTGCGCCCCGATGGCATGCCCGTGCGCGCACTTTCGCATGAGCAGATTACGAGCATCGTTGCAGCATATGGTGAGGCGGCTGCGCTCGCGAAGCGCGCCGGCTTCCAAATGGTCATGGTGCATGCAGGGCACGGCTGGCTGATCAACCAGTTCCTCTCCCCCTACTTCAATAAGCGCGAGGACGAATACGGCGGGCCGCTTGAGAACCGCATCCGCTTCGCGCGCGAGGTGCTCGCTTCGGTGCGCAGCGCCGTTGGCCCTGGATTCCCCATCGAGCTGCGCATAAGCGGAGCTGAGCTTTTCGAGGGCGGCTACGATGTGGCCGAGGGCGCCCGCATCGCCCATGCGCTCGAGGATCTGGTCGACCTCATGCACGTGTCGGCAGGGTCCTATCAATTCGGCTTCTCGGTCACGCACCCGTCGATGTTTCGAGACCACGGCTGCAACGTGCACTTGGCGGCGGAGATCAAGAAGCACGTGAGCATTCCTGTCGTGGCGATCGGCGGGCTTTCCGACCCCGCGCAGATGGAGGAAATCATCGCGAGCGGTCAGGCCGACGC
>JAUNWQ010000116.1 GCA_030540225.1 Coriobacteriia bacterium
CCCTGGAGCGCATCCTCGCGAGCGCCGGCGACGTTGTCGAGGATCCAGCGGATCTTGCTGGCGGAAAAGTACGCGTCGGGGACGAGGCCCGTGCGGCGCGCGACCTCAGCCGCGACATCCGGGGCGCCGCACAGCTCCTCGACGAGAGGTGCCGTCCGACGGCACTGCCACACGATAGCGTTCGCCACCGGCTGCCCGGTCTCGCGGTTCCACACGACCGTGGTCTCGCGCTGGTTGGTGATGCCTATGGAGTCGATGTCACGAGGTCCCAAATCGTTCGACACCAAAAGTTCCGTCAGCGCGCCGAGCTGCGACGAGAGAATATCGCGCGGGTCGTGCTCGACCCAACCCGGCTTGGGGAAAATCTGCGGGAAGGAGTTTTGCACCACGTCCGCAACACGCCCCCCGCGGTCGATGAGCATCGCCCGGGAAGACGTGGTCCCCTGGTCAAGCGCAACGACGTAGGTTTTCGACATGATTATCTCCTCGAAGGGATGTTTCCGATGATTCTGGCGCTTCCGATGATTCCGACCAATTGCGGAATCGGGAAATCAGCTGATATGGCGGTCGATCCAGGCGAGCACGTCGTCGTAGACCTGCTGCTTGCCGGGCTCGTTCAAGATCTCGTGGCGCATGCCCTGGTAGAGCTTCACCTCGACGTCTTTGATTCCCGCCTTCTCGAACAGGGCGGCCGTGCTTTTCACGCCGCGCCCCTTGTTCCCCACCGGGTCGAGCGTGCCGGCGATGAGCAGGATAGGCAGCTCGGAGGGAATTGCGAGCGCCGAATCGAGCGTCGCGACCTCGGCAGTAAGGCTCGTGAGCGTCGCGTAGGCACCAGCCGTGAACGTCTGGCCGCACAGGTCGTCGGCAATATAGGCATCGACGACTGCGGGGTCAGTGGAAAGCCAATCGAGAGGCGTGCGCGCATCTTTGACGGCCTTTGAGAAGGCCCCGTCCGCAAGGTTGTGGAGCAGCTTGCTGCGCGTGCGTTCCCCCTGCTTGGCGGCGACTCGGCAAGCAAGCAAGTGTCCCATCTTCGACTTCACGACGGGCTCGTTGCCGGTGCCGCAAATCACGGCGCCCGAAAGGCCTTCCGCATGGCGGGACAGGTACGCCCGTGTGACGAAGCTTCCCATGGAATGCCCAAAGATGAAGTAGGGCGTCTTGCGCGAAAAGCGGGCGCTCACCGTTTTCCGCATCTCGTGAACGTCCTCGATGAGGGCGTCCTTCCCGCAATCGAGGGGCATGTGTCCCAAATCCATCGGGTCGGTGACCGAGCGGCCGTGCCCGATGTGGTCGTGGGCGCATACCGCGAAACCGGCGCTCACGAGGAAGCGAGCGAAATCCTCGTAGCGACCGATGTGCTCGGACATGCCGTGGACGATCTGCACGATTGCGCGAGGAGCGGCACCCGATGAGCCATGCGAGGCAACGGGCTGCCACAACACCCCTTTTATCTGGGAAGACTTGTCGAACGACCTGAACCCTACCGATGATTTCTCAACTGGTTTGGACACGAGACTCCCCCTTACGCCAAAGCGATTTTCCCGTCGCACATCAGTATAGCGGGAAAGCCCCGCGCGCGGACAGGCAACCCTACGAAAGTGACTTGATGTCCGCGATGGTGATGGCGCCTTCGCGCACGATCACGGGATGGTCCTGCGTGCAGTCGACGACCGTTGAGGCGATGCCGCTCTTGGCGCCGTCTTCCCCGTCCGAAAGCACCGCAGAAACCTGGGAGCAAAGGCCGGCATCGAGGTCGCCGAAGGAGCCCGCTGGGCGCTTTCCCGATACGTTTGCCGAGGTCGTTGCAAGGGGGCACCCTACCGCGTCGATCAGCTCGAGCGCGCAAGCGTTGTTCGACATGCGAAGTCCGATCGTGTCGGTGCTCGAGCGGAACGCCTCGGGTACCTCGTCCGACGCCTTGACGATCAGCGTGAGGGGGCCCGGCCAAAACGTTCGGGCGAGCACGAAGGCGAACTCGGGAACGCAGCGGCCGAAGCGCGCGAGGTCGTCTTGCTGGGAGACGAGCCACGAGATGGGCTTTGCCTTCTCGCGGCGCTTCAGGCTGTACAGGATATCGGGAGACGCGGCGTGGCGAATAGAAACGCCCAGGCCATACACCGTTTCCGTGGGGAAGATCGCGGGCTGTCCCTTCTTGAGGACAGACGCCGTGACCGCAATCGAATCGGAAAGACGCGTCATGGAACCACCTTTTCAAGCACTTGTCGTTCGCCGTACGCGCGGCGTGCGCAGCGACGTGCCCTAAATTGTAGCACTCGCAGCGAGGCAGACCGCCGACGGGATAATCTCGGCGGCGGTTGACCTCGGGGGCGAGCAAGGGTAGCATTCGCCTGGCAAGGGTGGCCGGCGGTTCCGGCGATGGCCCTCGATACACCACAAATCGGGACGCGATCGTTCTTTCTCGATTTCAATTCGTCGTGGACAAAAATCATCGATATGTGAGCCATCCAGAGGCGGAAGAAAGGATGGAGGAACTTGTCGCGCGCGTTTCCCCAGTTCAGAAAAATCTACATCAAGTTATCCTCGTACAACTCCTCACATATCGACGATTGTTGTCCACGGAGCCCCGGTTTTCGAGAAGAAGGGGTCAGCGAACGGGCCCGGGGCCGGGATGGCGACAGCGGACGAGGTCTCGGCCGGTGCTAGCGGGAAGAGAGCTCGGCCGCGATCGCCTCGGCTACGCGCAGGCCGTCGACGGCAGCGCTCATGATGCCGCCCGCGTAACCTGCGCCTTCGCCGCACGGATAGACACGGGTGGCCGGTTCCTCGTCCGAAGCGGGCGAATCGCTTGCCCATCGCGCCTGAAAGTTCTTTCCGCGAACCATGCGGATGGGACTTGAACTGCGCGTTTCGGGGCCGGTGAGCACAGCTGCGGGGTCGGCGAACCCGTGCAGCTTCGCATCGAGCAGCGGCAGGCCTTGCGCAAGCGCGTCGCAGATGAACGCGGGAAGGCACTCGCGCAGGTCGCACCAAACGACACCACGCGGGTAGCTCGGGCGCACGACCAGGCGGCTATGCGATTCAGACGCGCCCACGCGGCGAGGATACCCAGACGCGACCGTGCGGTAGCGAGCCTCGGACGCGGCCGCAACCGTACCACCCGGCTGCTTGCCTTCAGCTTGCCCACTCGAAGATGTAGCACCCGAAAGAAAATCCCCCACCGTCTGCGCGGGCGCGGCATAGGGCACCCCGCCGTTGCGGCGAGCAAGTTCGAACGCCGCATGCTCGACCTCGCGTTGCAGGCGGACACCTTCCATGACGTCGTTCCCCGGCAAGTCGTCGGGTCGCACGTCGGCGAGCAGCGCGCTGTTGGAATTCTCGCCATCGCGCGCGAAGCGGCTCATACCGTTAACGACGACACCGCCCTCCTCGCTTGCCGCCGCGACGACTTCCCCACCTGGGCACATGCAGAAGGTATACACGCCACGGGTTGCGTTCTCGCTTGTAACATCCGTGCGAGTGCCGTTCGCGCGAGCGGGGACGCGCACCGCCATCTTGTAATCGGCGGCGCCGAGCGCCGTGTGCTTCGCAGCCGCACCGTACTGCGCACGGTTGATGAGCGACTGCGGATGCTCGATGCGCACGCCCATCGAGAAGGGCTTGCGCTCGAGCGCGAACCCCCGATCGCGGGCGAGCTCGAAGACGTCACGCGCCGAGTGCCCGCACGCGACGATGACGCGCGAGGCCTCGACCGCTTCGCGAGCGCCCGTGCGGGAGTCCTCCAGCACGACCGAGCGAACCGCACCGCCCGCCAGCTCGATATCGACCAAACGGGTGAGGAAACGCACCTCGCCACCTGCGGCAATGATGCGCTCACGAATGCTTTTCACGACGGCGGGCAGCTTGTCGGTGCCGATATGGGGCTTCGCCTGCCAAAGAATCTCATCAGGCGCCCCTGCCTGGACGAACGCCTCGAGCACGTGGCGGATATGAGGGCTTTTCGTGCCCGTAGTCAGCTTGCCGTCGGAAAACGTGCCGGCGCCGCCTTCTCCGAACTGCACGTTCGCCGCTGCATCGAGCGGGCCGCCCGCGTTGAAGGACTCGATAGCCGCCGTGCGCTCATCAACTGCGGCACCGCGCTCGACCACGAGCGGGCGCAACCCCGCTTCCGCCAGGTACAGCGCGCAGAACAGCCCCGCCGGGCCCGTTCCTGCGACCACGATGCGCCCATCCGACGATGCCGCGTGCGACCGCAAGTCGGGAATCGCAAGCGGCGCAGGCGGGTCGTACGCGCGGACGCCCACCCCGCGAGCAGGGGAAAGCGCGTCGTAGGCCACGTCCTGCGCAAGGCGGACGGCATAAGTGGCGTTGAAATGCACGTTCGACTTCTTCCGCGCATCGACGCTTCGCTTCACGAGGGAGAACGAGGCGATGTCCCTGGATGCGACCCCGAGTGCGGAGGCGATGGCAGAGCGCGAGAGGCTCTCCGCACGGGAGTCTCCCGCGGGCGTAGCAGGCGCGGTGGGGGTCGCGGGCGCAGCGGGGGTCGGGTGCTCTGCCCCAACCGCACGCGAGACAGGGGTCGGGCGGTTTGCCTCACTTGCGGGGCTCTCCAATCCCGCATCGAGCGGAAGTGCGACGTTCGACACCTCGATGAACTCCGCTCCCTCGAGCGCGCTTGCGTCGAAGGGGACGCCGCCGCGCGAGAGGCGATCGCTACGCTGGCGGGAAGAGGCTTGCGACCTGGGCTTTCCTCCGCGATGGGAACGGCCGCCCGTCTTCTTGCCCCTGGTTGACCCCATAGTGCCACCCGTCTTCTCGCCGCCACCCGT
>JAUNWQ010000018.1:0-26808 GCA_030540225.1 Coriobacteriia bacterium
TCGGCTTCAAAAAACTTCGGATTATCCCTTGACTTCATATAGCTGGTCTCCTTTCGAGTCGAATTCAGTATAGCAGCGCCATACGGGGACAACGCCAGCGCCATACGGGGAGAACGGCTCTCTCCCTCCTCGCCTGCCACCGCGCGCACGTCTTTTTCGGGCACCGTTTTTTGCGGATGGGAGTCATTGCCGCAATGGACTCGTGCGCGTCAATCCGCAAGGTTGATGAAAGCGGAAAAATCAACCCATTTCCGTGTCAGATTCAACCTGTCCATAAAGCGGGTTATTCTCGAATAGGATAGTGCAGGTCAATTCAACAATATCTTACAAAACCTTCACATTGCAAAAAATACTTTCTGAGCTTCCTTTGAAAATGTTGGAGAGAAAGATGCGTTAACCCAGGTCAAGTATAAGTTTACAAGGAAAAGGCCGTTCCCCCGACAAATAGCCCTTTTGCGGTCTCATTTGTTGAATTTGTGTCGACAAGTCTCGTACCATGAACAATCGACGAAAGGGCAGCGTATGCCCTGACGCGGTATAGACGAGGGAAGACGAGAATTTGGAAGGAGAGACGAGATTATGAACCTGACACGCAGGGGCTTCATGAAAGCCACCGGCGCAGCGTTCGCGACGAGCATGGCGTTCCAGTTGACGCAGCAGTCGCCTGCTTTGGCTGTTGAGTCGAACAGCGACTGGAAGCTCGTGAACACTGAAGAGTACACCAACATCTGCTGTTATTGCGCAGGCGGATGCGGTTCGCTTCTTTCGGTGCGCGACGGCGAGCTGATCAATCTCGAGGGTGACCCCGACCATCCCATCAACCAAGGTGGCTTGTGCCCGAAGGGCGCGGCTATGTTCCAGCTCCGCAACATTGTGGATCCGGAAACGCGCGAGGTTATCAAGAACCCCGATCGCGTTACCAAGCCGATGGTGCGCCGCCCCGGTGCTTCCGAGTGGGAAGACATCACCTGGGAGGACGCCGTCAAGGAAATCGCGCGCAAGGTCAAGGACACGCGCGACGCCACGTTCGAGGAAACCGACAAGAACGGCCTCACCGTGAACCGCACCCCGGCAATTGCCAGCCTGGGCGGTAGCCAGGAAAACTCCGAGGAGGAATACCTGATCCTCAAGATGATGCGATCGCTCGGCGTGATCGCCATCGACAATCAGGCTCGTGTTTGACACAGCCCCACCGTTGCCGGTCTGGCAGCATCATTCGGTCGCGGCTCCATGACGAGCCACTGGTGCGACTTCCAAAACACCGACGTCATTCTCCACTGCGGTTCCAACTCCGTTGAGAACCACCCGGTCAGCTCGCTGTGGCTTGGCAAGGCCCACGACCGCGGGGCGAAGTGGATCGTCGTCGACCCTCGCTATACCCGTACTGCTGAGCAGGCGGATATCTACTGCCCCATCCGTTCGGGTACGGACATCGCCTTCTACGGCGGCATGTACCACTGGATCATCGAGAACCTGATCGATCCGAATCTCGAGAAGTACCTCGCCACTGGTGAGATGGGCGACTACAACTACGAGTACCTGCTCAACTACACCAACGCGTCTTACCTGCTCGATCCCGAGTTCGACTTCGACCCCGAAACCGGCCTCTACTCCGGTTGGGACGAGAAGACCAAGACGTACTCCAACCATTCTTGGCATTATCAGACCGAGAAGGAAGAGAACTGGGATACCTCCGCTTCGGGCGACTACGCCTGGGTTAAGAAGGACGGCGTTCCCGAGTTCACCACGCCGACGCTCACCCTCCCCAAGCGCGACATGACGCTTCGGGACCCGATGTGCGTCTATCAGCAGGTGAAGAAGCATTACGAGCGCTACACCCTCGACGCAGTGTGCGACATCTGCGGCATGGACAAGGAAAC
Organism: Coriobacteriia bacterium; assembly: GCA_030540225.1. Taxonomy (GTDB): domain Bacteria; phylum Actinomycetota; class Coriobacteriia; order Coriobacteriales; family Eggerthellaceae; genus Ellagibacter. The sequence continues at coordinate 1,881 of JAUNWQ010000018.1, forward strand.
GCTCGAGCTGGTGTACTCCACCTACGGTTCCACCGCAAAGCCCGGACGTGCAGGCATGGTGCTCTACGCACTGGGCCAGACGCAGCACTCCTATGGCGCCCAGAACACGCGTGCCATGTGCGTTATGCAGCTGCTCCTCGGCAACATCGGCATCCCCGGCGGCGGCGTGAACGCTCTGCGCGGCGAACCCAACGTTCAGGGCGCAACCGACATGGGCATGATGGTGAACGAGCATCCCGCATACCTGAAGTGGGCGAACACCACCGATCGTTCCAGCTTGCGCAAGTGGCTGGAATCCCAGACGTATTCCGCCGGCTACTACACCAACAAGCCGAAGTTCATCGTGTCCTCCCTCAAGGAGTGGTTCGGCGAGGCCGCAACCGTCGAGAACGACTACGGCTACGACTGGTGGCCGAAGGTTCCCTCCGAGAAGGGCGACCAGGACTACACGCATATCTCCACGTTCGAGCTCATGAAGCAGGGCGTCATCAAGGGCTACTTCAACTGGGGTATGAACCCCTGCCACTCGGCCCCGAACGCCGGCAACGTGCGCCGCTCGATGGCGAACCTCGATTGGCTCGTCGTGGCCGACCAGGTCGAAACCGAGTCGGCGGCCTTCTGGAAGGCTCCGGACATGAACCCGGCCGAGATCCAGACGACCGTGTACTTCCTCCCCTGCGCGCTCATCTACGAGAAGCCGGGTACCATCCTGAACTCCGGTCGTTGGCTGCAGTGGCGCTATCAGGCAGTCGAGCCGTGGGATCAGGCGAAGCCTGACCTCGAGATGTGCGACCTTCTGTGGACGGAAATCTGCCGTCTGTACAAGGAGGAAGGCGGCGCTAACCCCGCCCCGATCCTCAACACGAAGTGGGATTACTACGTCAACGGAAAGATCGACTTCCGTCCGGTTTCCTGGGCGCTCAACGGCTACCGTACGGCCAACTCCGACTTCAAGGCGGGCAAGGTCGACCTGCTCAAGGGCTACTCCGAACTCGGCGCCGACGGCTCCACCTCCTGCGCGATGTGGATTTACTCGGGCTTCTACAACAACAACGACGCACCGCTCGATCCGGCCCAGCAGCCGATCGGCCGCCGCGACAACAACGACAAGTCGGGCCTTGGCCTGAACTCCAACTGGGCGTTCAGCTGGCCTTCCAACCGTCGTATCCTGTACAACCGCAACTCCTGCGACACCAAGGGCAAGCCGTGGAATCCCGACAAGAAGCTCATGGAGTGGGACGGCAGCAAGTGGGATCTGGTCGACCAGGGCGACTTCGTGTCCGCCAAGAACGGCCAGCAGGTTCCGCCGAACAACAACACGTTCTTCATGCTGTGGGAGCAGAACGCGCGTCTGGAATCCTACGGTATGGAAGACGGCCCGATGCCCGAGCACTACGAGCCGTTCGAGAGCCCGTTCGACAACGCGCTCAACGGTTCGCAGAACAACCCGATGATCAAGTTCACGGAATACGAGTCCACCGCTCACGGCGGAACCGACGAGTACCCGATCATCGCGACCACGTACTCCGTCACCGAGCATTGGCAGACCGGCGGCCAGAGCCGCTCCTGCCCGGCGCTCGTGGAGGCTATGCCGTCGCAGTTCTGCGAGATGTCCGAAGAGTTCGCCGCTGAGAAGGGCATCAAGCCCGGCGACAAGGTTCGCGTGTGGAACAAGCGCGGCTCCGTCGTGGTCGACGCCTACGTCACCAAGCGTCTGAAGCCGTTCACGATCCACGGCAAGACGCAGCATCAGGTGGGCCTCACGCACCACTTCGGCTGGACGCACCTGTACGGCACGGGCGACACCGTAAACGACCTGACCCCGAACGTCGGCGACCCGAACACCATGGTGCCCGAGTACAAGGCGTTCCTCGTCAACATCGAGAAAGCATAAGGAGGGGTAAGACATGACTGAAATGGCTATTCTTTACGACACCTCCCTGTGCACGAACTGCAAGGGCTGCCAGGTTGCCTGCAAGGTGTGGAATAACCTGCCGTCCCCGATCGGCACCAACGAGAACAAGTTCTCCGGTTCGCTTCAGAACCCGGCAGATCTGAACGGCAACACGCGCCTGATTCAGACGTTCCAGGAGCGCGACGCGGTTCGCGGGCAGAAGCCCGTCGACTGGATCTTCAACCGTCGTTCCTGCCAGCACTGCACCGAGGCTCCTTGCGCCACGGTGTGCCCTGCTGGCGCCATCACGAAGGACGAGGACACCGGATTCGTCCACGTCGATGACTCCAAGTGCGTCGGCTGCCATTACTGCGAAGGCGTGTGCCCGTTCGACGTGCCGCGCTACCGCACCGAGGGCATCCGCGACTACGTTAACAAGTGCACCGGCTGCCCGGATCGCGTGGCTCAGGGCATGGACCCGGCCTGCGTTTCCACCTGCCAGCCCAGCGCGCTTCGCTTCGGGCCGCGCGACGAGATGCTCGATCTGGCCCAGGAGCGCCTCGAGATTCTGAAGGGCCGCGGCTACGAGGACGCCGAGATCTACGGCGCCAACGAGATGGGCGGTCTGCATGTGATCTCCGTGCTGAAGTACGGGCGCGAGGCCACGGGCCTTCCGGCCAACCCGTCTGCTCCGGCAACGGTGGGCATGACCCGCGTCATGAAGCCCGTCACGGGCGTCGTCACCGGCCTCACGGTTGTGGGCCTCGCGGCGATGTTCGCTCTGGGCGTTGGCTACAAGCGCGACAAGCTCGTGTACAACCCTGAAACCGAGGACACTGTCAGCCTGATCACCGGCGACGTCGTCAAGCACGGCGACGGACAGAGTGAGAAGTCCGTCAAGGAGCACATCCTCGAGAATCATCCATTCGGCATCGGGAAGGGAGGCAGCGATGAGTAACGAAGCAGTGAACGTTTCTCCTGAGCAGCTTGCCGCTGACAAGCAGTTCCTCAAAGATCGCGAGGCCGCTGGTACCGAGCGCTACATCAAGCGCCATTCGCTGCAAGCTCGTTGGACGCACGGCATCGCAGTTACCGCCTGCATCCTTTTGTGTCTGAGCGGTTGCTTCGTGTTCATTCCGCCTCTGGCTCAGATGGTGGGCTCCGACGTCGTGTTCGTCTTCCGCATGGTGCACCGTGTGTGCGGCGTCATCTTCGTCGTGGTTCCGCTGTTCAGCGCCATCGCGTCCCCGAAGGGCGTCGGCCATATCGTGAAGAACCTCTTCGCGAAGTGGACCTCCGACGACAAGAAGTGGATGATGCTGTTCTTCCCCTACCTGTTCATGGCAAAGTGGATCCACATGCCGGACCAGGACGAGGTGAAGTCCGGCCAGCGCTTCGCCGACGGCATGCTGTGGCTGTTCGGCCTGCTCATGGCTGTCACTGGTGTTTTCCTGCTCATCGGCGAGCTGGGTCTGAACCTCGGCACGACGGCTCATGGCGTCCTGCTGTTCCTGCATGACTTCGGCTTCCTGATGATCGCCGTGTTCGGCTTGGCTCACATCTTCCTGGGTGCGGGCATCTTCCAGCCCTATCGCGGCACCTACAAGCTCATGTTCGGCAACGGCATGGTTTCCGAGTCCGACGCGATCTACCACTGGGGCCACTGGGCTCGCAAGGAGATCACCGAGGGCAAGAACGTGGTTGAGAAGCCTGCAGCCAAGTAACTGATTCTGTTAGCCGTTGTGGCTGATGGAAAGCTTGATTCGGTGGACCCATCCGATAATCTCGGGTGGGTCCCCGTTCTCTGTGGAGATAAATGGCTCGCTATTTGCCCGCCTCGCGTCAAACGCTTGGGTTGGGGCGAAGCAGGCAAATACGATCGACGAGAAAGGCGTGAACATGAACAATAAGGCTGCCAAGCTTGCGGCGGAGCATTATGGGAAAACGCTCGATGAGGTCGAAGTTTCGCGCATCGATTTCTTCATGAGCCTGTGGGCGGCGCTCGATGGCGCCGATGCGGCGGGGCAGACTGCTGCGGGCTATGAGGCGCCTCCTGCGGAGCGCGTGGCTGCGCTTTCCGAGGCGGAGATTCCCGTGTTCTCGAACGCCCCTGTGGAAATCGACGCCGAAGCGCTTGCTCGCGGAATGTCCGCAGTGATCGCCCGCGCTGCCGAGCTGGGCGGGTTCGGCGACGAGATGGCTGCTGCTCTTACGGGTGTCAACTGGGATGACGCCATTGCTGCAAGCGATGTCGCCCTGGCAGGCAAGAAGCCGATGGGGTATTTGGCCGCATTCGCCGAGCAGCTGGTGGACGGCGGCATGACCGAGCTTCAGGCGCAGATGGGCCAGCTGTTCGCGTCGCTCGCGCTTCGTTGGCAGCTCGAGGGTCCGGCTGAAGCGGTGGCTCGCGCCCGCAAGAAGGCGAAGGTGTTCTACGACCATCAGATGCACTGCCCCGCATGCGGCGGCGATGCGTCGCTCGCGCGCGTGGGCGAAGGTGGCTCGGGCGACGGCCGCAATAAGACCTTGTGGTGCGCGCAGTGCGGGACGAGCTGGGAATTCGATCGCATCCGCTGCCCTCGCTGCGGTACGCGTAACCAGGGAAACCTGCACTACTTCAACATCGAGGGCGATGAGGGCCATCGCATCGGCACGTGCGACGAGTGCGGCAGCTACATCCGCACGCGCTTTGCGGGAGAGGGCGACAACGCGCCATATTCTCCTGAGGTCGAAGACGTCGTGATGGCCCGCCTCGACGCCGTGGCGATGGACCCCTCCTTTGCGGGCGGGTCGGCCAAGCGCACGGGCGAATAGGCGAGCAAACAGGCGAATAGCCGAGCGAACCGCGGGTGATGTGAGCTTTCTTCTCGCTGACGTGGGGTCTCATTCAAGGGCGTCGACATTGTCGGCGCCCTTGCTTTTTTGCCTTGTGAGGGGACCAGTCGGCCTCAAAGAGAATTCGTGGAGCCACAATCCGTCTCGATTCTGCCTTGCCCGTATTGAATTGTCGAAACCACGCAGGCGCGGCCTGGTTCGCCTATACTGATGCTCATCTCACAAACTAACAAGAAGGCGAGTTTTACATGATCGAAGTGCTTTGGCACGGTCGCGGCGGGCAGGGGGCCTTCACAGCGGCACGGCTTTTGGGCGCGGCGTCCTCGTTCGCTGATGGCTCCTATGCGCTGGCGTTCCCCTCGTTCGGCCCTGAACGCCGTGGTGCCCCTATGCGCGCGTTCACCAAGATGTCGCGCAAGCCGATTGGCGATCGTAGTGCGGTGAGCAGGGCGAACTATGTTATCTACCTCGACGATACGCTGCTTGGTGCCGGGTGGGAGGATGAATTGCTTCCCGGCGGCAAGGTTATCGTGAACTCGGTGCACTCGTTCGATGACCCACGCATCGTTGCCATCGATGCGAACGGGATCTCGCAAGAGATTCTTGGCAGGCCGATTCCCAACACGGCGCTTCTCGGTGCGCTGTGCTCGGTGTGCGACTACGTGAGCGCCGACGACGTGAAGCGAGCCATCGAGGGCTATATGCCCGCGAAGCTGCACGAGAAGAACAAGCGCGTAGTCGATGCGGCGCTTGGGGCGGTGGGGAAAACTCGCGCAGCGGGAGTGGTTGCGAAAATCAACGAGTCCCCCAAATCCCAGGTCATCGGCTCTGTTTCACGTGAAACGGCCAAGGATGCGCATGCCGATGCGCCCGCTTCCCGCGGCGAGGCGCTCATTCCCACGCTGCAAACCGCCGCGCTCGATCCCGCCGACTTCGCCCATACGACATGCTACGACGGCGGTTACCTCGTGGCGAAGAACGCAGGCTGGCGCAATATGCGTCCGGTGCTCGATGCCGGGAAATGCACGGGCTGTCTGCAGTGCTACCTGTACTGTCCCGATGGCTGCATCTTCCGTCCTGCGCGGCAGACAGCCGATGCGGCGGGCACGGCAGCCGTGGCTATCGATTACGATTTCTGCAAGGGGTGCGGCGTGTGCGTCGAGGTGTGCCGCTTCGGCGCGCTTGCCATGGTCCCCGAAAGCGAGGGTGATGAGCGATGAAGCGTTTCCTTTCAGGCGATGAGGCCTTTGCGGAAGGTGTTCGTCTCGCGAAACCGCAGGTGATTTCCGCTTACCCCATCACGCCGCAGACCGTCGTGGTCGAGCGTCTTTCTGAGATGGTGGAAGAGGGCTTGCTCAAGGCGGAATACGTGCACGTGGAATCAGAGCACTCCGCCCTTTCCTGTGCGATGGGCGCATCAGCCACGGGCGCGCGCACGTTTACGGCGACCTCGAGCCAGGGCCTTCTCTACATGGCCGAGGTCCTCACCTACGCTGCGGGTGGGCGTTTTCCCATCGTGATGATGAACGCGAACCGCGCAACGGCGCTCCCGTGGAACATCTACGGCGATCAGCGCGATTCGCTGGCGCTGCTCGACCATGGGTGGATCCAGGCGTATGCGGAAAACAACCAAGAGGCGCTTGACCTGGCGCTTATGGCATATGCGGTGGCTGAAGACCCCGCGGTGCTCACTCCGTTCATGGTGAACCTCGACGGGTTCGCGCTCACGCATACCTACGAGACGGTCGATGTGCCCGCCGAGGAAGACGCCGATGCGTTTTTGCCGCCGTATCAGGCGACGAATTGCTTCGACTTCGAGCATCCGAAGAACATCGGATATTCCGCCGGCCCCGACTACAACCGCTACTTCAAGTACTACGAGCACAGAGACATGCTCGGCGCGTTCGAGGCAATCGCTCGCGTGGAAGCGCGCTTTGCGGAATGCTTCGGTCGAGCGTATACGGGTCCTGTTGAAGCGGTGAGCTGCGACGATGCTAAAGCCGTTCTTGTGACGCTGGGCTCGATCGCGGGGCTTGCGCGCGAGTCGGTCGCAAGGCTGCGCGAGCAGGGCAAGCGCGTGGGTCTTCTGCGCGTCCGCTACATGCGCCCCTTCCCAGCGAAGCTTATCGCCGAAGCGCTTGCGGGTGCGGCGGCGGTCGGCGTGCTGGAGAAGGACATCTCCTTCGGCGCCGAGGGCACGGTGTTCACGAACGTGAATTCTGCGCTCCAGCAAGCGGGGTGCACGACGCCGACGTTCAACTTCATCGGCGGCCTCGGCGGTGACGACATCACAAGTGCACAGATGGACGCCATGTTCGACGCGCTGCTCGATAGTGCGGGCGAGCGAGGGCGCGATGATGCTGCCGCCGGGCGGAGCTGCGACGATGCCTCTACCGGCCAGGGAGCTGAACTCGGCCGTGTGAGCTTCCTCGGAATAGACTTTCCCGCTGCAAGTCTGCCTGCATGCGGCGATGATTGCGAAGAAGGTGCGCGATAATGGCGATGAATGCGAAGAACATGCCTGCTGACGAGCTGTTTTTCGGGCACAAGGCATGCGCTGGCTGTGGCGGCTCGCTTGCGGTCCGCGCGGCACTGAAGGTGCTCGGTCCGAACGCGGTGGCAGCACTGCCCGCAGGCTGCATGAGCGCCGTCGGCTTCAACTTCCCCCAGTTGTGCTTTGCGAACAACGCGATGATCACGCCTTTTGCGGCAACGGCGGCAGTGCTCACGGGCATCGAGGCCGGCTTGCGGGCGCAGGGGAAGAAGCCCGACGATTGCACGGTCGTCGGTTTCGCGGGCGACGGCGGAACAGCCGATATCGGCCTCCAAGCGCTTTCGGGTGCGATCGATCGCAACGACGACGTTCTCTACATCTGCTACGACAACGAAGCGTACATGAACACGGGCATTCAGAAGAGCTCGCTTACCCCCTTCGGCGCCAAGACGACCACGACTCCTGCAGGAAAGAATGCTCACGGGTGTCTCACGCAGAAGAAGAACGTGTTCGAGATCATCGCAGCTCACGGGCTTCCCTATGCCGCAACGGCGAGCGTCGGGTATATGAACGACTTCCTGAAAAAGCTCGAGCGCGCGAAGGGTATCCACGGTACGCGGTTTATTCACGTGATCGCGCCGTGCCCGACGGGGTGGGGTGCCCCCGAGTCGAAGATGGTCGACCTCGCCCGCGATGTGGTCGATTGCGGGTTGTGGTATCTCGCCGAATACGAGGGCGAGCAGGAAAGCGGCGTCCCTGGCGGGAAGTTCACGCTCAACCGCAGGCCCCGCGAGTTCGCGAGCGTGCGCGACTACTTGAAGAGCCAAGGCCGTTTCCGTGCTCTTACCGACGAGGAGATTTCCCTGGTCGAGCGCTCGCGCGACGCGAAGTGGGAAATGATCGAGCGCGATTGGGCGTAACGCTAGCCGTCCACCCCGAGCTGCGCCTCGTGGCGCTCGCCCTTGTCGATGATGTCGACCGACTCGACGCTCGAGACGTCGCCGCCTTCGACTCGGTACTCGGTGAGGCGTAGGTCCATGGTCTCGATTTCGCTCGTCGGCTTTTTCAGCTTTACAATGAGGGTCGATCCTTCTTGGGTAATCGACTTGATTTCTTTCCCGGGAATCGACCCTCCCGAAAGTTGCACCTGGATCCAGCCGTCTTGCGGCTTCCATCCTGCACCTGGCATGGCAACGATGGCGCCGCCTGAAACCTGCATGCACAATACGGGCAGGTCGTCGTCTTGCGTCCAGGTCCACGTGGCTTTGGCGTCGTTCGAGGCACTGCAGCCGAGTGCCGTTGCGGCCACGGCTGTGCACGCTGTCGTCACAAATGCCCTTCTCGTCATACGCTTTGCCATCGTCGCCTCCGTTCTGAGCGGCTTCCATCGATTGCCATTGTCCCATATTTGGCACTGGGATGTCGAACGAGCCTTGCCGTAAAGGTGGTTTTGAAATCTATTTGTCACCCCGCCTAAATTCCATTACGTTGAATTGAAGCAATGGGTATGGTGAATCACCTCGTCACCTTAATAATAATTGGTACGTGAATCAATGAAACAGCAGGTGGCGATAAATAGCGAACAATATACTGAGGTAACTATTTGCGATATTGTCATCCTGCAAATACCCAAAAAGTGCTAATATGCTGAAATCGCAAAACCGCATCTGGAAATGTCCCTCTATAACAGAGGGCTTGCCTATGACGATAGGCAAGTATGACCAGTTGAAATTGCGGAAATAGTTAGGCCGAAAGCTTCATTTGGAGCCTGGGCTGACGGGGTGAGGAACATGAATAACACGATAAATCACACGAGAGAGGCTAAAAGCTCGGCCAATTGCACATCATGGGGCAACAAGGTTGTCTCTGTCGTGCTGTCTGCCATCTTGCTGGGTTTCGGCTGGCCTGCCGTGAATCCTGCCGAGGTGTATGCGGAAGACGGCGCTGCCAATGGCGGGGGGGGGGAGCTCCCAGCTTTCTGGCGACGCTGCAAACCTTGCGGCGACGCTGGGTGGGGGAGACGATGCTCCCGCTCGCTCGAGCGGCGAATCCGTGGAAATCTCTTCTCCTGCGCTTGTGGGCGTGGAATCCGATATTGCGGGCGATAGCGGCGACTCCAACACCCCTTCAGCCACTAACAATGAATCCGGCAAGGCTGCTGATTCTTCCGCCGCCGCGGACTCCGCGATTGCACAGTCCCTCTCTATCACCGGTGCCGACGCCGTCGCGCAGTTCTCTGCGATACAGCTGACGGCGACGACGAGCCCCTCAAATGCTGAGGGGATCTACATTTGGTCCTCGAACAACGACAACATTCTCACGGTCGATCAAAGCGGAATGGTGACGGGAGTTCGCGAGGGAAGCGCAACGGTCACGCTGAGCTATACGAGCCCGGACGGTGCCACCACGCTTACCGCGACGCACGACGTGACGGTAACTTCCCCCACGGCTGCGACCCATAGCGCCCTCTTCTATTATCTCAACAACCCCAACGGGTCGCTCGACTCCACCAGCACGACCCAGTGGACCAGCCTCGGTAGCGGTAGCGTGAACCTCACGGGGCTCAACAGCAGCAATTTCCCAAAAGACAACGGGGAGACCGCCATCTTCGATCGTGTTTCTGATCGCGTAATCACCTGGCCCGATGGTTCCACGGGGGACGAGTACCAGGTTGCTCGCGGAAGCAGCGACTGGAACAATATTTTCAAGGCGTACAAATCGGTAATCGAAGGGATGCTGCCGGGCGTCACGGTGACCGATGAGGACGTGGAATCCATCTGCGTCAAGCCGTACAAGCTGACGAACAACAACGATGGCTACCATGTCGACTGCTCCGTGTCCATCACGTGCCGCAACCTGTTCAACGCCCGTTATTACGTAGACGATCCGACGACGCCGGGCGAGGGATTCCAGCTTGTCGCCTCGAAACTGACGTACCGCGAGGGTGATACCACCGACATCGCCGATTTCGCCGACGTGAGCCTTCCGCCTTCCAAGACGGTTGGCGGCATCGAGTATACCTTCAATGGTTGGTATACCGACCAAGCATTAACTCAGCAGGTGGATCTCCCCTATACGATAGACGGGAACGTGAACTTCTACGCCAAGTACCTTTCGGGGCGCCAGGTCATCTACGATTTGGCGGGTGGAAGCTGGAACAACAGCGACGCTCTCGCGTATGCTGTTCAGGAGGGCTCGACGCAGACGGTGAAAGCCGAGCCTACCCGCGTGGGGCATGAGTTTGCTGGCTGGACCGTTGCCGGTCTTGACGGTGTGACGACACTTGAAAGCGGCGTAAGCTTCACCATGCCCGACAACAACGTTTCGTTTACGGCAACGTGGAACGAGCTTTCCTCCTGCAAGGTGAAATATGTCGAGCGGGGCACTGGCGCGGAAATCGCCACGGCCGATACGCTTTACGGGCACGCTGGCGATGTTGTGACGGCAACCGCGAAGGGCAACATCGAAGGCTACCACCTCGTCGATCCGATGCAGACTAGCGCTACAGCGACGCTCGTTCAAGGGGAAACACCCGAAATTATCTTCTACTACGAGAAGGATTCCGCATCCTACCAGGTGAATTACTATCTCAATGGCACGGAGCAGAAGGTCGCTGACTCCGATACCTTCGCTGCATCGTGGGGCACTGAGGTATCAGCAGCCGATCTCGCGAAGAGCATCGACGGCTACACCGCAGTTCCCGGCCAGACCGCGACAGCGATCGTCGAGCGCGACGGCACCGCCACCATTGACGTGTACTACTATCAGAACGCGACGCTCACGGCGAATTCTGCGACGAAGGATTACACGGGCGAAGCTCAGCGCGTTGAGGGCTACACCTGCGATATCGAAGGCGCTGTGTTTGCAGGCATTACGCTCGAAGGCGGCAAAGGCACCGAGGCGGGCACCTATCCTTACACATTTGCTCCCGGGACTGCTGGTACGGTGAGCGCCGATGGCAAGTACATCGTTGCGAAAGCGAATGACGGCAAGCTTATGATTAGCGCAAACTCCCAGCAGATTGTCGTCAAAATCAAGGGCAATACGGGCGGCGGGAAGTACGACGGCACGGAGCACGGCGTCGAGGGCTATACCGTCTCCTATGTGGTCGGCGGCGCCGCGAGCGCCGACGCCCCCGCCGGCTTCGACGCGGGCGACGTCTCGTTCGCGGGCACGGCGAAGGCGACGGGCATCGACGCGGGCGGCTACCCCATGGGGCTTGAGGCGGGCGACTTCAGCTACGCCGGCAAGAACTTCTCGAACGTCAGCTTCGAGGTGGAGGACGGCCGCCTCGACATCTCGAAGCGCGTGCTGATCATCAAGCCCAAGGACGCCTCCAGGGTCTTCAACGGAGAGGCGCTCACGGCGAGCGAGTGGGAGGTCGCCGAGAGCTCGCCCGACCAGTTCCTCGCAGGCCAGGGCATCGTCGATCCCGTGTTCTCCGGCTCGCAGACCGCGCCGGGGACGAGCGAGAGCTCCATCGTCGGGTGGGGCTACCAGGAGGGTACCAAGGCCGGCAACTACGAGATCCGCACTGAGAAGGGCACGCTGAACGTGACCTCGCGCGGCGCGACCGAGACCATCACAGTCGAGGCCAACTCGACGACGGCGACCTACGACGGCGGGAGCCACTCCGCCGTGGGCCTTAAGACCACGGAGTTCGTCGTCGGTGGAAAGGCGTACACGGTCTCCGGCCTCTCCACCGAGGATCCTTCCGCGACCGATGTGGGCACCTACACCAACAACATCACCGGCACCGCCAAGGTGACCGATGCGGCGGGCAGCGACGTGACGAGCGAGTTCGACATCGAGATTAAGGACGGCTCGCTCGTCGTCGATCCGGCTGAGGTGACCATCCGCCCCAAGGACGCAAGTAAGCCCTACGACGGCATGTCGCTTGTGGCGAGCGAGTTTACTGCCACCGGCTTCATCGGGGGCGACGGCGTCGAGGGCGTGTCCTATGGCGGGTCGCAGCTTAACTTCGGAGAGAGCGAGAGCACCATCGCGGGGTTTGCGGCGGCCGGCTCCACCAAACTCACCAACTACCGGATCGCTTTGGGCAAGGGTAAGCTCGAGGTGACCGCCAACGTCGAGAAGGTCGTCGTCACCATCAGGGAGAACAGCGCGACGTTCCCCTATGACGGCGAGGCTAAGACCGCCGAGGGCTACGAGGTCGTAGGTATTTCCTCCGCCCTCTACGAGGAGGGCGACTTCGCCTTTGTGGGCGACGCCGCGCATAAAGGCGTCACCGCTACCGACGCCGGCGACTACGACATGGGCCTGCTCCCCGGCGACTTCGAGAACAGGAGCGCCAACTTCTCGAACGTGGTCTTCGAGATCGAAGACGGGCAGCTGCACATCGTCCCCGGCGCAATTGACAAGAACGCCGTCACGTGGGACGTCCACGACGTGCAGAAGGTCTACGGCGGCGAGCCCCTTTCCGCCTACCATGCGCGCGCCTGGGACAAGCACGGCAACGAGCTCTCGGTCGAGTACAGCGTCGACGGCGTGAACTGGGTGAGCGACCCCTCGAAGGTCTCGCTGACGCATTTCGGTCACCTGCCCGTTGCGCTCCGCGCGACGGGGGCCAACTACGCGGCCGGCGAGTACGCGACGGGCTCTGAGAACGTCGCCATCACGAAGCGCCTCGTCACGCTGGAGTCCGGGGGCGCGGACAAGACCTACGACGGCATACCGCTCACCAACGACGCGGTCAGCGTCACGCCCAAGGGCGAAGGGGTCGGCTTCGTCGACGGCGAGGGCGTGACCATCACCGTCACGGGCTCGCAGACCGACGCCGGCGAGAGCGACAACACCTTCGTCTTCTCGTTCAACGAGGGGACGAGCGGAGACGACTACCTGGTGACCGCGAAGTGCGGCAAGCTCAAGGTGGCCGCGAACTCCCAGCAGGTCGTCGTCAAGATCGTCGGGAACCGCGGCTCCTCCACCTACGACGGCACGGAGCACGGCGTCGAGGGCTATACCGTCTCCTATGTGGTCGGCGGCGCCGCGAGCGCCGACGCCCCCGCCGGCTTCGACGCGGGCGACGTCTCGTTCGCGGGCACGGCGAAGGCGACGGGCATCGACGCGGGCGGCTACCCCATGGGGCTTGAGGCGGGCGACTTCAGCTACGCCGGCAAGAACTTCTCGAACGTCAGCTTCGAGGTGGAGGACGGGCAGCTTGTGATTACCCCCGCGACCCTCACTGTCACTACGCACGGCGCGTCGAAGCCCTACGATGGCGCGGCGCTCACGGCTTCGGGGGAGATCTCGGGCTTCGTGAACGGCGAGACCGCTAGTTTCGCCGCCACCGGCAGCCAGACGCTTGTGGGCATGAGCGCCAACTCCTATGCCATCACATGGGACGGCACTGCTAAGGAGTCGAACTATAGCGTCGTGGAAGGCGCCATCGGTACCCTCGAGATCACCCCGAGCCAGGTGGCGATCACCGTCACGCCGCGCGGCGGCAGCAAGGTCTACGATGGCAAGCCGCTGACCAGCGCCGGCATCGACGTCGACGGTCTTCCTGCGGGCTTCACGCTCGAAGCTGCGACCAGTGGTTCCATTACGGACGCCGGCGAGCTTTTAGCCGAGGTCGACGCTTCCACCATCGTGATCAAGAATGCCGCCGGCGAGGACGTCACCGCCCAGTTCGCCAACGTGACGTGCGGGAAGGCCCCGCTCGTGGTGACCAAGCGCCCGGTGACGGTCACTTCCGCGACGGATTCCAAGGTGTATGACGGCACCGCGCTCACCAAGCACGAGGCAACAGTGACGGCAGGGTCGCTCGTCGAGGGCGAGAGCTTCGGCTACGACTTCACGGGCGAGCAGACGACGGTCGGCACCTCCAACAACACCTTCACCGTTAAGGCCGGTGTGAACACGATTCTCGACAACTACGAGATTACCCAGGTAAACGGCACGCTTACGGTTATCGCGTACACGCCGCCGGCGCCTGGCCCTGGCACGAACGAGCCGACACCTGGCCCCGGCAAGAATCCGCCGACGACGAATCGCCCGACGAATTCTTCCGATGTGACGCCGTCGGGCTCGACGACGCCGAGCGATACGGGCTCCGACTCCACGGCTGCCGATCCGAAGGTGACCACTGCGCCGAAGAGCGCCGACAAGGCGACTTCTGAAAACGGCGCCGCTCAGTCGGAAGGAAAGCAGAGCTCCGAGAACGCGCCGGCCGCTGAGCAGCCGACGAGCTGTTGGGTGCATTGGCTCATGCTTCTCGGCACCATTGCAACGCTGATTTACGGCGCGGTCGTCTTGCTGCGCCGCCGCCGCATGACCGCCGATCTCGATAAGGAGATGGACGCGGTCTTGTCAGGCGCCAAGGAAGGAAGTGACAAATAATGAAGAAGAGCAACTGGATCGGCTTCGCCATCGCCGTGCTGATCGACGTATTCCTTCTGTGGCTGTGGTTCTTCCTGGGCTTCAATATGGTTGATAGCCCGTTTGACCTGGTAATTTCTATCATCTGGCTGGTGGCTATCGTGGCGATTGTCGTGGTGGCCAACCGCTTGGAGCGCCAGCGCGCCAGGCGCCTGCGCACTGTCTACGTGTCGTCGTCTGCGGTGTTCAACAAGGAACGCGGACTCGTGTCGCTGGGAAGCGCGGTGGCTGCCCCTCGCGTTATTGAAGGCATTTTGGGCAATTTGGAGTACGGCTTCGATATGAAGGATATGCCGAAGCTGGAAGAGTTCGACTGCCGCTACGTCGTGCAAACCGACGAGTACAAGGCAGCTGATGGGGAAGGCGGCAGCCCGACTTGGAAGGGCACCGTCGTTGCGATCGACCGTGCGGCGGGCAACAGGGAGATGCCGTTCTCCTCGCGCGACGAGTTGGTGGCTGCGCTCGCGTAGGGGCGGCGTCGCCCGCCCCTCGCCCGGCTCGCCCGCGCTCGCTTCGCTCGGCCCGTGCCGCTTGCCTCTTGAAAAGCTGTCCCCTTCTTGCAGTTCCCGTAGAAAGCGAATAGTTCCTGCGCGTTTGGGGCGCAAAAGCGCTACCATGTGGCGTTGATTTCGAGAAAGTCACGAAGGGGACCCATGTTATCCGAACGAGTGCTCACTAACCTGGTCAAAGGCATCGCTAAGCAGCACCTTGACCTGCATCCGACCGACGAGAAGTTCTTCCCCGGCCCGAAGCCCGGCGAGAGGTACATGCTCTACATGCACGTGCCGTTTTGCCAGGTGCTTTGCCCCTACTGCAGCTTCAATCGCTACCCGTTCCGCGAGTCCGTTGCGCGTCCGTATTTTGAGAACATGCGCAAGGAAATGATGATGCTCAAGGACTTGGGCTACGACTTCGAGAGCCTCTACATCGGCGGCGGCACGCCGACCATCATGCTCGACGAGCTGTGCAAGACGATCGATCTTGCGCGCGACAACTTCAGCATCAAGGAAGTGTCGTCGGAGACCAACCCCAACCATCTCGTGCAGCCGTGGCTCAACGAGCTGAAGGGTCGCGTCCAGCGTCTGTCCGTCGGCGTGCAGAGTTTCAACAACGACCTGCTCAAGCAGATGGACCGCTACCACAAGTACGGTTCGGGCGAGGAAATCTTCGAGCGCATCGGCGAGGCGGTTCCGTATTTCGACTCGCTCAACGTGGACATGATCTTCAACTTCCCCTCGCAAACTGAGGACATCCTCTTCAGCGACCTTGAGAAGATCGTCGAATGCGGCACGCGTCAGACCACGTTCTCGCCGCTCTACATCTCGTCTGCAACCACACGCAAGATGGTCGAGACGCTCGGGCGCATGGATTACAACCGCGAGTACCGCTACTACCAGATTCTCGATGGCGTGCTTGCCGGCGGCGATTACCCGTTCTTCGAGCGCGACACCATCTGGACGTTTACGCGCCTAAATGACCAGGGGAAAAAGGACGTCGAGCTGCCGTTCGAGGAGTTGCAGGTATCCTACAACGAGTATCCGGCGATTGGTTCGGGCTCGATTACGCACTTGAACGGCTGCCTGTACGTGAACTCGTTCAGCTTGCAGGAATACAACGACGCCATCCAAGCGGGGCACATGTCCATCATGGGCAAGTCGGTCATGGCGAAGCGCGACCTGGAGCGTTACTACTTCCTTCTGCATCTCTACCAGCTGCATCTCGACAAGCGCGCGTTCGAGCGCGAATTCGGCGAGTCGCTTGAGCTGGCGCTGCCGATTGAGCTGGCGTTCATGCGCGCGAACCGGTCGTTCGCGATCGACAACGACGACGAGCTCACGCTGACGATGAAGGGCCGCTACCTGACCCTCGTCATGTACCGCCAGTTCCTTTCGGGTATGAACAACCTGCGCGATCAGGCGCGCGCCGCGCTTTCCGGTCCCGAGCGCGAGCTGCTCTTCGGGGACGGCGAGCCAGAGGTCCAGATGGTGTGCTAGGGGGAGGGCTTTCCTTCCTAGCAGAACAACCTTATAACTGGAAGCGAAGCGAGCGATCGGGATGGTCGCTCGCTTTTGGTTTCGGGCTTGATTCGATCTCTGCCGCCGATGCAGGGGCTCGGCCTTGCGGCGCTTGCGTCGTATCAAGTCAAGCCCATAGCAGGTGAGCCCGCTATGGGCTTCTAGCGGTTTTGCAGGTAGCGCATGAGGATGGTCGCCGCCTCCGCGCGCGTCGCGTTGTCGATCGGGTTGAGCCATGCCTTGTTGCTCGCGTCGATCTTGCCGGAAATGATTCCCTTGTCGACAGTCCAGCTCAGAGACGTTTTCGCCCACGAGTCGACCGCATTGGCATCGGGGAACTGCCCAAGCTTCACGCCGTCGCTCGTTGGATTCTTCCCGTCCATCCGCTTGGCGAAGTTTGCCAGCATGACGGCGATTTCCTCGCGCGTGATGGACGCGTCGGGGCGAAAGTCGTTGCTGTCGCCATAGCCCTTCACAATCTCGGTCGCGCGCGCCCATCGGATGGCGTCCCCGTAATAGCTGTCGTAGTCGACGTCGGCGAACGCGGTCGTGGACATGTCCGCCTGCGGGGAACCCTGAAGGCGCCACAGCATAGTGATGAGCTGCCCGCGCGAAAGCGTGTCGTTGGGTCCGAACGTGCCGTTGTCGTAGCCTTTCATGATGCCGCGGCTCGACACGTACTCGACTGCCTGCAGATACCAGGCGCCGTCTTCCAGATCGCTGAACGCCTTGTTGGGCTCGGGCGTCGGTGTCGGATTGCTGGGATCGGGTTTGCTGTCGAGGTAGGCGAGGCAATCGGCGAGCTCGTTTCGGTAGCGATTCTGGTAGCTGGACACGTACTGGCTGGTCACATAAGGGAGATCCGCCACGTGGTCGACGATGTAGTTGCACAGCGTGGTGACGAACTCGCGGTCGCTCATCGTGCCGGAGAGTCCCGCGCCATCGTAGTGTTTCCCGTAGAGCGTGCCGCCGACGAAGAACTGCATGCCGCCTGAGCCGAACAGGTTGCAAATGCCGCTGACCAGGCCTTTCACGCAATCGCTTCGGTTGTCCATATTGAAGTTGTGCGCGCTGTTGTTGCACAGGCGCAGCGCGTATTCGACGTATTCCTGGTAGAACCAGCCGTCCTGCAGGCGCGAGAATTCCTCGGGGTTCGCTTGGTAGGCGGCGGACCACGAATCGTTCAGCCTCTTCCCCGTGTCGGTTAAGGCCTTCTTGCTCGAGTCGTAGAGCTTCACGTTCGAGATGTCCACGCTTGCGTCCTTCAGCCACGCGAACATGGAATAGCGCGTCGGGCTGTAGTTGTAGCAGGCGACGAGGAAATCCTGCAGGCCGTAGCGGTTGTCGAACTGGTAGCAGCCCATGGCGTGGTAATTGTCGCCCGCGGAGAGGAGCATGTCGTAGCCCTCGCCGCTCGTGAGTCTGTTGCCGCTCTCGTATTTCGTGAAGTAGAGGAATTCGTCGGAGAACGCGTCGTGTGGTGCGACGGTCGCGTTGAGGTTGACGCTTTGCAGGGTGATGCCCTCATCTTCTGCCTGGGCAAATGCCTGTCTGTCGATGGGGATGCGGGAGGGCGCAGGGGATGGGGCGTCCTCGCTTGCGGCCATGGTCGAGCTGGCGGCTTCGTCGCAAAGGGAATTCGCCTGTTGCTTAGGGGAAAGCGAGGCGGTCGCGCTTTCTTCCTGCGCAAACGCCACAGCGGGCATGCACCCGGCAACAAGTGCGAGCGCGCACGCGATGGAGATGATTTTCATCCGTAGGTCGGTCATGGGGTCCTCGTTTCGTTTAGGCTGCGTTTGTGGGTAACGTGACGTGACCGTGTTTCCCCTGATTGTAGCGTAGGCTTTCTCCGTGCGTGCGCTTATCTCCGTCATTTTTCGAAACCATGGGCAAAAAATGCAAGCGATGTTGCCATATATTGCGAATCGCCATATACTGCGTATTGCAATATATGGCGAAAAGAGGTTCTCATGGGCAAGGTTGCGAGTGCGGAAGCGGCAGGGAGCATCATTAGACGGGTTCGCGAGGAGCGCGGAATCTCCCGGGCTTTTCTAGCGAAGCAGACAGGTATAGGGGCTCGCACTATCTATGCTCTTGAACAGGGGGAAAGCGAAAACTTCGGATTGGGGAACTACTTGAAGCTGCTTGATGCCCTCGAGATGAACATGTCGGTCGACCTTGATAAGCCGCTTCAATCGCCGATTGCTCTCGAGTCGTCGATTGAACTCCCCGAACTGAAAATGGCTGACATCTGGAGCCTCGACGGGAGTGGCGAAAAATGACGGCAGCATACAGCTATCTAGACGTATATATTGCGGGCGTCTTCAGCGGAAAGCTTGCCGAGGACGGCCACGGCGGATTATCGTTTGAGTACGACTCGGAGTATCAAGGGGTTCCTCTGTCGCTGTCGATGCCAGTTGGACTTCAGAGGAATGGCGATCGGGTTGTTCGTCCGTATCTTATGGGGCTTCTTCCTGATGAGCAGAGCACTCGGAACGCAATCGGCCTTCGGTATGGGATATCCCCGAACAACCCATTTCGCCTGCTCGGCGCAATTGGGCTCGATTGTCCAGGTGCTGTTCAGGTTTGCCAGCGAGGGGCAACCTTGCCCTCGGAAGACGATCAGCGCGACTTGACGCCGCTGACTGACGAAGATGTTGAAGAGAAGCTTGCTGCTGTGCGGAGGAATGCTGCTGCCGCATGGATTGACGGATCGGAAACGGAGGGCCGCTGGTCACTTGCGGGCTGCCAGGCTAAATTCACTTTGCGCGAACAAGATGGCAAGTGGTTCGATTGTTCGGGCGCGGCGGCCTCGACGCATATCGTAAAGCCAGGGGTGGCTGGAATGAACAACCAGGCACTTGTCGAGTTTGCTTCGATGCGAGCGGCTGCGAAAGTCGGCTTGCCCGCGGCTGAAGTGGATTTCCGCATGTTCGGCAGCGAACCTGCTGTCGTAGTAAAGCGCTACGATCGAGTGCGAGACGAGAAGGGACGCGTTCTGCGAATCCATCAAGAAGATCTATGCCAGGCGCTCGCCGTTATGCCCGACGCGAAATACGCCGAGCAGGGAGGGCCGACGACGCCGCAGATAATCGACTTGCTAAAGGCGACGGGGAAGAATGCGCGGGAAAACGTCTACCGCTTCATTCTCTTTACCTTCTTCAACTATCTCATTGGCGCAACGGATGCGCATGCGAAAAATCACTCGCTCATGTTCCTCTCTCCTGATGACGTAAGAATTGCACCCCTCTATGACGTTGCGTCGATTGCCCCGTATCGTTCTTTGGCGCCATCGAAGCGGAAGCCTTTGTGCGCTGCGTTGTCTATTGGCAGCGAAAACAGGTTTGGAATGCTCGGTGCGAAAAACGTGAGGAAGATGGTCTCGGATTGCGGGCTTGAGGAGATCGGCCTCGATTCGGATTTGCTTTGCGGAAGGCTTGCGACTATGGCGGAACTTGTTCCTAGGGCTTTGCGCGAAGTCGTGTCCGAAGCGCGTGGCGGAGATTACCGGGATGCGGAAGATGTCCTGGCTTCGCTGGAAGAGGAAGTTGCGCAAAACTGCGCGCGGGTTCTCGAGAGGATGTGACGGGCGCCTTTGGGGCTCGATTGTTTTTCGAGGGTCGAGCAATCCGTTTGTGGGGATGCCTCTTGCTCAGTGCGGGCCGCTTACGCGGTCGGAAGGGTTGCTGTGAAGGTGGTGCCCTCTTCGTCGCTGCTCTTCGCGGTTATCGTGCCGCCATGTTCTTCTGCGACTTCTTTCGCGATGGAAAGCCCCAGGCCGAAGCCGCCTGCGCCGCTTGTGCGTGCTTTGTCGGCGCGGTAGAAGCGGTCGAACACGTGCTGCAGGTCCTCCGCCGAGATGAGCGACCCCGTGTTGTGCACGACGAATCGTGTGCTGCCACTCTGCGCATGCAGCTCGACGCGCACTTTCCCGTTGTCGCCAGCGTACTTGCATGCGTTGTCGAGAAGCGTCGTGACCAGGCGGCGCAGGCGCTCGATCGATCCCTGCACGGCGATGCCCTCGTCCACGTCGCTCTCCAGCTCGATGGCGCGCTCGAAGGCCACCGATTCAAACTGCAAAAGCTCGCCTTCCACCAGGTTCGACAGGTCGATGAGCTCTTTCGGCTTCGATTTCACGATGTCGGTCTCCTCGGCGTCGAGGCGCGCCAGAAGAAGCAGGTCGGCCACGAGTCCCTGCATGCGCTCGCCTTCCGCCTGCGTGCTTTCGATCCACTGGCTTTGGCTTGCGATGGTGCGCTCGGGGTGCGACATGAGAATCGATGTGTTCGCGAGGATGACGGTGAGCGGGGTCTTCAGCTCATGCGAGGCGTCGGCCACGAACTGCCGCTGCTGCTCCCACGCGCGCTTCACCGGGCGCAGGGCCCAGCGCGAGAAGAATACGCTGATCACGAAGAAGATGGCGAGTGCGACCACGCCGACGCCTGCAAGGGTGAGCGCGAGGGTCTGCCATCCGTTTGCGGAGCTGACATCGGCGAACGCGACGCGCGCGATGCCGGTGTCGGAAGTGTGCTTCTCGTAGAATAATCCAAGGTCGGGGAGCTCTCCCGAACCATCGGGGGTGTCCGCGAGCTGGGATATCGCCTTCTCGAGCACGTCGTCTGCAATCGACGCGGAAGCCGCCGACCCTGCGAGCGCGTAGCTGCCGCTCTTGAGGATGCGATACACGGCCACAGGGACATGCGGCCCACTTCCTGCAGGTCCGCCGCCGATTTGCGGAGGGGTGCCATGTCGCGCGCCGTCGTCTTCCCAGTCCCCGTTCGCCTGGTCGTCGGGGTCGCCCGCGTCTTGCCCCTGGCCTTGTCCGGGGTCGTCCGCGTCTTGTTCCCGTGCGCCTTCCTGACCTTGGGCGTCGCCGTCGGTCAGCGCGCGACTCTTCGACTCCGTGAACGCGATGGCGTTGCTCATCGCTTCGTGCACGGAAGCCACGCTTTGCTGGTAGTTGATGACGCAGATGGCGGAGAAAATCACGGCGAGCACCACGGCCACGGTGGCCATGTTGAGCGCGATGAACTTGATGCGGAGCTTTTTCAGCATGGGAATCTCTTCGGGGAATACGGCGCAGTCTTACGCGCTCGCGCGATTGTCGGTTGCGACGCCTTCCGCGGCGAAGCGGTAGCCAGCACCGCGCAATGTCTCGATGCGCGATGCCGAGCCGAGAAACTTCAGCTTTTTGCGTAGGAATGATACATAGGCTTCTACGTTATTCTCGTCGGCGGCTGCCTCCAAGCCCCACACTTTCTCGATCAGCGTGGCCTTCGACACCGCGGCGCCCGCGTTCGCCATAAGGACGCGGGCGAGCGAGAACTCCTTGTAGCTGAGGTGAATCGACTGGTCGCCGCAGGTCAAATCGTGGCTTTCCAGATTCAGCGAAACGTCCCCCGACGTAATCACCTCGAAGAGCACTTCGCCTTGGCGACGCGTGAGTGCGCGCAGGTGCGCCATGAGCTCGGCTGGCGAAAACGGCTTGGTCATGTAATCGTCGGCGCCCGAATCGAGCCCGCAGATCTTGTCGGGCACGGCGTCGCGCGCGGTCAGGAGCAGCACGGGCGTGTTCACGCCGGCGCGTCGCAGGTTTGACACGACGGTGAACCCGTCCATCTTCGGCAACATCACGTCGAGGATGACGACATCGTAAATGCCGCTTTCCGCATAATCGAGCCCCGACTGCCCGTCGTGCACGGCGTCGGTGTTGTAGCCGCTTTCCTCGAGGATGCGGCAAAGTGCCTGGGCAAGGCGTACATCATCTTCGACTACGAGAATCTGCACAGCGCTCCTCTTTCACGTTCGGTGCTTTCTTGATTGGAATACTAGCACGGTTTTGCTAAGAAAACGCCTCGACGCGGGTCCTTGCGGGCGCCTCGCCGAGACGCGAACGGCCGCCACCGCCTCCGCGCTGGGGATCGTGGATGGGGCGGTTGCGGCCGTGAGGTTATTGTCGGGGACGACCCTGAAAACAACCTGAAAGAAACTGCCCGATTTTTAGGTTTGAGCGTTTCTTTCAGGGTTCTTTCAGGGGCGCTCCGTAGCATTCGGGGTGTCGGCAGGCGGGGCTATTTCCCCCTCCTCCTCCCTTTCCTGTATCGGTGATCGGCCCCGCGCCGCCGACGGCACAACCGCCCAAGGGACGACTTTCCGCCCCTCTCCAAAAGGAGGCATATACCTATGACGAGCTATCAAGAGGTTTTCGAGCGCAAGGAAGTCAAGTACCGCCTCGATGCAGCTCAGCGCCATGCGATGCTTGCGGCGCTCGAAGGGCGCATGGCCGTCGACGCCTACGGGACGACGAGCATCGTCAGCCGCTATTTCGACACGCCTGATCGGGCGCTTATCGAGCGATCGCTGGACAAGCCCCTCTACAAGGAGAAGCTCCGCGTGCGCAGCTACGGGATCCCCGGCGAGGACGACCAGGTGTTCATCGAGCTCAAGAAGAAGTACAAGGGTATCGTGTACAAACGTCGCGTCGGTTGCTCGTATGCGGCAGCGCGGGCGTACATGGGCGGCATGACTTATGAGCAGGCGTGTTGCGAATTTCCGCTGCCCGATCCGATTTTCGCCGAAGCGTCGCTTTCGCCGCGGAGTTTGCAAATCGCGCGCGAAATCGATGCCTTCAAGGAGCGTCATACCCCGCTGCGCGCATCGATGGTGACGATCTGCGACCGCACGGCGTACGCGCCTCTCGCGATTGGCGGGGAAGGTGAGGCGGTCGACGTTCCATCGACGCTGCGCATCACCTTCGACGAGAACGTGTCGTATCGCGACCTGTTCGAGGAGGCGCGTATCGCGCAGGCGTCGCGCAGGCGCCCGCCCGTCGGGTTCGGCATGCCGCGCCCGCTTCTGCCTGCTGACGAATCGATCATGGAGGTGAAGTGCGCCGGTCCCTTCCCGCTGTGGCTCGTCGATGCGCTCGACGGTTGCGAGGCGTACCCCTCGTCGTTCTCCAAATACGGCGCTGCCTATCAGGCGAGCATGCGCAAGGCGTCGTAGGAGGGCGCTGCGGGGAAGGCTCCGCAGGGAAAGGCGATGCTTGGGAAGGTGCCGGATGCGCGCCTGGGCGGGTTCCCCGGCTGCGATTCCGGGAAGCCGACAATCTCTTTCCCGAAAAGAAGGCCCCCGTGGACAAAAATCGTCGATATGTGAGGAGTTACACACAGGTAACATCATCGATCGTTTTTTTGACCTGGGAAAACCCTGACGGCAGGTCGCCTCATCCGTTTCCTTGCGCTCGCTTGACTCACATATCGACGATTTTTGTCCACGACGCGTCGAATTTCGGGAAGATGGGCTCAGGAAGGCTTCTCCGGATAAGTCGCGGCAGGAACGAGCCTCCGAAAGCGGCCTTTTGCTCCTTCGCCTCCGTTCTTCCCCGAACTTCGCCTTTCACCTGTCCTTGTTCCGGTCGTTCATCCCGTTCGCGTGAGCGACTCGTCGCTCGATAACCCCTCCTCAAGAAAGGATCCCCATGTCAGATCTTATGTTCTCATCGGTGTTCGGAACCGCCGACTCGCTCGTCTCGTCGGTTTCGGCGTCGAGCTTTCTTCTGTGTTCCGTCGTGTCTATCGTCCTCGGCCTCGTGATTGCCGGGGTCTACATGTTCCGCCATCGGTACTCGAAGAACTTCGTGGTTACGCTGGCGCTTCTGCCTCTCATCGTGCAGATGGTGATTACCCTGGTCAACGGCAACCTTGGCGCGGGTATCGCCGTCATGGGTGTGTTCAATCTGGTGCGTTTCCGATCCATTCCCGGTAGCGCGAAGGACATTGGCAGCGTGTTTCTGGCGATGGCGGTGGGCCTTGCCACGGGCATGGGCTTTCTCGGCCTGGCGGTGCTGTTCACCGCAATCATCGCGGTCGTGAACGTGGTGTATGTGCTCTCGCCCCTCGGTCGTCCGCGCGAAGCGGAGAAGACGCTCAAGATCATCGTCCCCGAGGACCTGGAATTCGACGGCATCTTCGATGACGTGCTCGATCGTTTCGCTGTCGAACACGAACTTACCGAGGTGACCACGTCGAACATGGGAAGCCTCTACACGTTGGAGTACACGCTGCGTCTTCGCGAACCTGGTCTGGAGAAACGCCTGATCGACGAGGTACGCTGCCTTAATGGGAATTTGAAGGTGACGCTTGGGAAATGCGAGCTCAAGCCGCAGGGGGTGTTGTAGAGATGGGAAAGCGTACGGTCGAAAAGGCGAGCGCGGGTTGCGAGAGGGGGCTCTTCGGCAACGCCCAGCCGCTCAAACAGTCCTCGCTTCGCTGCGGAACTCGCTTTGTG
>JAUNWQ010000018.1:26908-31183 GCA_030540225.1 Coriobacteriia bacterium
CGGCAACGCCCAGCCGCTCAAACAGTCCTCGCTTCGCTGCGGAACTCGCTTTGTGGGCGCCGCCGAAGGGGCTCGGTCGGGTCGCATGAGGCGTCTTGTCGCACTTTGTATCGCCGCTGTGCTTGTTTTCTCGCTTTCGGGGTTGGGCGGCTGCGCGAGCGAGCAGTCTTCTTCCGCGGCGTCAAGCGATGATGCTGCAGCGGTTGACTCGGAGTCTTCCGTCTTTGAAGACGTTGCCGCAGCTTTCGACGTTTCGGCTCTTGACCTGGACTATTCGAAGCGCGACCTGGACGCAAGCTACGACGAGGCATCTGCCACACGCATCGCGCTTTCGGGGTCGTCGGCAAGTGTTGACGGTTCGGGTGTCGCAGTCGATGGTTCGACGGTGACCATCTCATCGGAAGGAACCTACATTATTTCAGGTGAGCTTTCGTCGGGGCAGATCGTCGTCGACGCATCCGATGACGCGAAAATCCAGCTGGTGCTCGCGGGGGCGACCATTCACAACGAGAATGGACCCGCGATTTATGCGAAGAACGCCGATAAATGCTTCGTAACCTTAGCGGATGGCACGCAAAACTCGCTTTCCGATGGCACCGACTACGTGCTAGAGGACGATTCCGATGAGCCTTACGCGACGCTCTTTTGCCGTTGCGACCTCACCATCAACGGCACGGGGACCCTCAATGTGACGGCGAATTACCGCCACGGCATCTGCTCGAAGGACGACTTGGTCATCACGGGCGGCACGCTGAACGTGACGGCAGTCGAGGATTGCCTGCGCGGTCGCGATTGCGTGAAGATCGCCGACGGCACGTTCAACCTGGTGGCGGGCGGCGACGGCATCAAGTCGAACAAGGACACGAAGGCCACGCAGGGTTTCGTGAGCATCACGGGCGGGATCTTCACGATCAACGCGGGCGACGACGCGGTGCAGGGAAAGACCTATATTGGCATCACTGGCGGAACGTTCAACGTGACTTCGGCCGATGACGCGTTCCATTCCGACTTGCAGATGGCGATTGCGGGCGGTGAATTCATGGTGAGCGCGGGCGATGACGCTTTCCATGCGGAAACCGAGCTCACGGTCGACGACGGCACCATTAACGTGACCAGCTGCTATGAAGGCCTCGAGGCCGAAAAAGTATACGTGAACGGTGGCGATACTTCCATCGCGGCGTCCGATGACGCGGTCAACGCAAGCACTGCCGATCTGTCGGATAACTCGGACGATGACAAGGACGCTAACGATGGCGGCACTCCTGGCGAGGGCGGTCCTGCCGCTAATGGAGAAACGCCAGGTGAAGGTGGGCCTGCCTCGGGTGGAAGCCCTGCGGATGGCGCTAGCTTCCCAGGTGGTGGCCAGGGTGGCGGCTCGGACGCTCGGGCTTCACAAGGTGACGCCCGGGGACAAGGCGGGGAGCAGGCTCCAGGTGACGCCCCGCAAGGCGAGACGACCCAAGGCGGCGCACCGCAAGGTGGCCAAGGTGGCATGCAGGGTGAACCCTCCCAGAGTGCTGGTGGCCAGGGCGATGCTCCCCAGGGCGACCAAGGTGGCTCTCCCCAGGGCGCTGGCGATCAAGGCGGTGCCCCTGGCGCAGGTTCTTCCGACTGCCTTATCCAGATCAACGGCGGAACGCTCGTGCTCGACTCGGCGGGCGATGCCATCGACAGCAACGGCAGTGTGGAGATCACGGGCGGCACGGTGCTCGTGAACGGACCGTCGAGCGATGGCGATGGCGCGTTTGACTACGATGGCGAGGCGACTATTTCGGGTGGTACGGTGCTCATGATCGGTTCGTCGCGCATGGCGCAGAGTTTCTCGAGCGGCACGCAGCCGTTTCTCTACACCGCGAACGTGAGCGGCAGCGCGGGCGAGACGGTCGCAATTGTGGACGCGAATGGCAATGTGATTGCGTCGATAACGGCAACCAAGCAATTCGGCATGGTGCTGGCAAGCAGCCCGAAGTTTACCGAAGGTGGGGAATATACCCTGGTGATAGGCGGGACGCTGACGAACGCAGATGCGCATGGCTATACCGATTCCGGGACCGTTACGGGCGGTAGCTCGATTTCTGCAACCGCGAGCACCACGCCTTCGTCGAGCGTAGGAGGCATGGGGTCGGGTCCTGGCGCAGTCGGCGTCGCGAGGTAACCATTCCATTGCCGCTCCCTTCCCGAATTTCCAGCGGGTTGGGACGCTTGTGCAATCAGCCTCCCTGCGAGCGCGCAGTAGCGCAATTTCCCGTACCTGTACTATGGTCAGGACATACGACGTCTCCGAATTGGGTATAGTGGGCGCAGCAGAAGGCGCGAAGGAAAGCGAGCGAGCTCATCATGGTTGCAATGCTTCGAGACTGCATCTACGGTCAGGCCGTTGGCGATGCCCTGGGCGTGCCCTACGAGTTCATGCCTCGCGATACGTTCGAGTGTATCGGCATGGTCGGTTACGGCACGCACAACCAGCCGCCGGGCACATGGAGCGACGACACGTCGATGGCCCTCGCGATATGCAATAGCTATCGTGAACTGGGGCGTATCGACGTCGTCGACATTCGCGAGAAGTTTCTCGCTTGGTATCGGGATGGCGCGTATTCCTGCGACGGCCTGTTCGACATCGGCAACGCTACTGCCACGGCCTTAAGGCTTGGCCACGGTCTTTCCGGCGAGCGCGATAACGGCAACGGCTCTCTCATGCGAACCGTGCCACTGGCCTTCACCGACGCCACCGACAATGAGGTGCGGGCCGTGTCTGCCATCACGCATGCTCACGCTACGTCGACCGAGGCCTGCGTAGGGATGGTCGGCGCCGCCCGCTTCCTTATCTCGGGCAAGCAGGCGAGAGAAGTGGCCTTGGCTTATGGTGTCGATCCGGATAGGCCCCGAAGCGCCATTCGTTCAAGTGGCTACGTGCGCCATACGCTCGAAGCGGCGCTGTGGTGCCTTGCCAACACGACGAGTTATCGCGACTGCGTGCTTCTTGCCGTCAACCTTGGCGACGATACCGACACGACGGGTGCCGTCGCTGGTGCGCTCGCCGGCATACTCTACGGGATGGACGGAATACCCGCCGAATGGCTTGAAGTCCTCAGGGGCAAGGACGTCATCGAGAGGTGCCAGGATATGAGGCGGATCGGAGGAGGCCGTCAATGAGTTTCGTAGCGGAGCTCTACCTCATCTTCTGCGTCGTCGGATTCGCGTTCATCATCGCGCGGTTCCTCTTCTCGGTTGCGAGGGAGGCCTTCACCGTGCGGTTCCCCAAGGCCGTGCGGTACGTCTCCGAAAACTACAAGTATTGGCTAATCGGCGCCTACCTCGCCTTCTTCTGCTCAGGCGGTTTCGCTCTGCTCCTCGTCATCTAGCGAGCTCGCCGCGGCTTCCCGGCCCCCTGGTCGCACCCGCGATGACTTCGCTTGATTCCATGGTCTTCATGGTGGTATCCTTTCATCGTTTCCTTATACGGGGGGAGTTGCTCGCTAGAGCCTGCGCAGGGCGTGCACGGCTAACACCGTGAGCACGGCCGCGACGATGACGACGGCGCTCATGCTTCACCTCCTTCCGCGCGGCGCTGCGAACGCCGCGCTTTAGGGTTTCGCTATTGCTCGCGCTCGCGCTTTCGCTTTATGCGCTTCGCAATAGCCTTTCTCACGGTACGCGCAAGGGCGATAAGTGCTTCGGTAATGAGTCCCGCGAGCACGCCCTGCGCTACCGCTATAAGGGCTTCCATCGGCTCACCTCCTTTCGCTTTCGGGGGTGGGCTTTTTTGTTGCCCCTCGCCGTCGGGTTCGCGTTCCCGCGTTCCCCGTCGGCGTGGTGTCCCCGCGAACGCGCTTCCCTAGCGCCCTCGCGGGGGCATGCGCTTCTATCGTGCACGCCCCACGGGGCTCATGTTCCTAGCCCCACGTTCTTCGCTTCCCCTATTCCCCATAGCCGCGCGGGCCTCATCGCCGCGACCCTCGATGGTTCGTTCTGTGGAAGGGCTTACGAATGAGGCGCAGGAAGAAGGCAGCAACTCGGTGGAGGCGCAACTCCGCGGCGCGACGCGGTGCGGGCCGGCCGAGGTTGAGAATCGCGTCTCCTTCGTGACACGGTGCAGGACGGCTGGGGGCCGAGGGTTCGCTTCCTTGGCAAGGTGCGCTTTTTAGGCAGGTTGGGGCCCTCTTGAGCGCAAGGGGTTGTGATTCTCCGTCATGACGAGTTAATATATGTCATGACATCCTGAAAGGAGACCAGCTATATGAAGTCAAGGGCGAAACCGTAAAGAATTGAGAGTTT
>JAUNWQ010000117.1 GCA_030540225.1 Coriobacteriia bacterium
CCACCAACCATGAGACCGGCCAGACCATCATCGCCGGCATGGGCGAGCTGCACCTCGAGATCATCGTCGACCGTCTTCTGCGCGAGTTCAAGGTCGAGGCGAACGTTGGTAAGCCGCAGGTTGCCTACCGCGAGCGTCCGGGCCACGAAGTGCTCAACGCCGAGGGCAAGTTCGTCCGCCAGTCCGGTGGTCGCGGCCAGTACGGCCATGCGGTCATCAACATGTATCCGCAGGAAGCCGGCAAGGGCTACGAGTTCGAGAACAAGATCGTCGGCGGCGTCGTGCCGAAGGAGTACATTCCTTCCATCGACAAGGGCATCCAGGAAGCTCTCAACACGGGCGTTCTGGCTGGCTATCCCGTCGAGGACGTTCGCGTCGAGCTCATTGATGGTTCTTACCACGACGTCGACTCTTCTGAGGCTGCATTCAAGGTCGCAGGCTCCATGGCGATCAAGGACGCGCTGCGCAAGTCTGACCCGGTCATCCTCGAGCCCGTCATGTCCGTCGAGGTTGAAACCCCCGAGGAGTACATGGGCTTCGTCATGGGCGACATCCCGAGCCGCCGTGGCATGATCTGCGGCCAGGAATCGCGCGGCAACGCCGTTGTCATCTCCGCGAAGGTTCCGCTGGGCGAGATGTTCGGCTATGCAACCGACCTGCGCTCCGGCACCCAGGGCCGTGCGACGTACACGATGCAGTTCGCGTCCTACGAGCCGGTTCCGAAGAGCGTGTCCGAAGAGATTATCAGCAAGGCTGGCGGCAACGCGTAAGGCGCGGCTGCGACAAGCTTAATGGAGGTAAGATAAGTGGCTAATCAGAAGATTCGCATCCGCTTGAAGGGGTACGATCATGAGATCGTGGATCAGTCCACCAAGCTCATCGTCGATACCGCGCAGAAGACGGGTGCCAAGGTGTCCGGTCCTATTCCGCTGCCGACGGAGCGCAACATGTATTGCGTCGTGAAGGGCCCACACGTCGACAAGGATTCCCGCGAGCAGTTCGAGATGCGCACCCACAAGCGCCTCATCGACATCCTGGAGCCGACCCCGAACACGGTCGATTCCCTGATGCGTCTCGATCTCCCGGCCGGCGTCGACATCGAGATCAAGCTGTAAGGGGGCTCTTTTAAATGATTAATGCAATCTTTGGCAAGAAGATCGGCATGACGCAGATCTTCGCTGAGAACGAAACCGTCGTTCCCGTTACCGTTATCCAGGCTGAGCCGAACAAGGTCTGCCAGGTGAAGACGAAGGCTACGGACGGTTACGAAGCTGTTCAGTTGGGCTTCGGCGCAATCAAGCCGAAGAAGGTCAACAAGCCGATGGCGGGCCATTTCGAGAAGCTCGGCACCGAGCCTGTTCGTTACCTGCGCGAGGTTCGCGTCGAGGACGCGAGCGAGTACAAGACGGGCGACCTGCAGACCGTCGCGGCATTTGCCGACGTGAAGAAGGTCGACGTCACCGGCACTTCCAAGGGCAAGGGCTTCGCGGGCGTCATCAAGCGCTACGGCTTTGCCGGCGGCCCTGGCGGACACGGTGCGCACTTCCATCGCGCTCCCGGTTCGGTTGGCCAGTGCGCAACCCCGTCCCGCGTCTTCAAGGGCGTTCGCATGCCGGGTCACATGGGCTGCGATACGGTGACCGTCCGCAACCTCGAGGTCGTTCGCATCGATGAGGAGCAGAACCTCATCCTCGTCAAGGGTGGTATCCCGGGCGGCAAGAACGGCATCGTGCGCGTGCGCATGGCGTAGTTAGTAACGAAGATTAGGAGCTGCATTACATATGGCAACGATTGATATCAAGGACGCGAAGGGTGAGAAGACCGGCACTGCCGAGCTCAATCCTTCCGTGTTCGGCATCGAGCCGAACGTCCCGGTCATGCACCTTGCGGTCCGCGCGCAGCGCGCTTCGTGGCGCCAGGGCACGCATGACACCAAGACTCGCGGCGAGGTTCGCGGCGGCGGCAAGAAGCCGTGGCGCCAGAAGGGCACCGGCCGCGCTCGTCAGGGCACCATCCGCGCACCTCAATGGGCTGGTGGCGGCACCGTGTTCGGTCCGCACCCTCGCTCCTACGAGATGAAGGTGAACAAGAAGGAGATCAAGCTCGCGATGCGCTCTGCGCTTTCTGCGAAGCTCGCCGACAACCAGCTCATGGTCGTCGCTGATTGGAACTTCGAGAAGCCCTGCACCAAGGACGCCGTTGCTGCCCTGAAGGCGCTCGGCATCGAGGGTCGCGCGACGCTCGTGATCGGCAACGAGGACATCAACACCTACAAGTCCTTCCGCAACATCCCGACCGTCACCATCGTTCCGGTGTGCATGATCAACACCTACGACTTCTTGGATAACAAGACGCTCGTGCTGACTGAGTCCACCCTGGCCCGCATCGAGGAGGTGCTTGCATAAATGAAGGATCCTCGCGAGGTTATCATCCGCCCCGTCATCACGGAGCACAGCTACGACATGATGGAGAAGAACACCTACACCTTCGAGGTCGCCAAGACCTCCAACAAGGTTGAGATCCGTCAGGCAGTTGAGGCCATCTTCAACGTGACGGTGACCAAGGTGAACACCCTGAACGTGAAGTCCAAGCCGAAGCGCATGCGCGGTGCGGCTGGCCGTACCCGTACGTGGAAGAAGGCCATGGTCACGCTCAAGGAAGGCGATTCCATCGAGCTGTTCAACGCCTAGAGTCCTATCTCTGAGCGACTGACGCCTGCTACGAAGCCCCAGGTTATTTGACCTGGGGCTTTTTCTTTCTCGACACCCGCTATCCTTTGCTCTTGACCAACCTCGAGCGCGCTTAACGGTGAGGTTTCGCTATAATGGGACAAACGACGATATTTCGAGGAGTCCGCATGGCGTTTATCGAGTTCCGCGATGTTCGCAAAATCTATCAGATGGGTGAGGTTGAGGTCGCCGCTGTCGACGGTATGTCGTTTACCGTCGAAAAAGGCGAGTTCGTCGTCGTGGTCGGGCCTTCGGGCTCGGGTAAGACCACGCTTTTGAACATGCTCGGCGGCATGGATTCCTGCACGTCGGGCACGATTATGCTCGACGGTCGCGAGGTGAGCTCGTTCGACGAGAAGGAGCTCACGTATTACCGCCGTTACGACATCGGCTTCGTGTTCCAGTTCTACAACCTTGTGCAGAACCTGACGGCGCTCGAGAACGTTGAGCTCGCAAGCCAGATTTGCACTGACCCTCTCGATGCCGCTGAAGTCCTTGCCGAAGTTGGCCTCTCTCATCGCATCGACAACTTCCCCTCGCAGCTCTCGGGCGGCGAACAGCAGCGCGTCGCTATTGCCCGCGCCCTCGCAAAGAACCCGAAGGTGCTTTTGGCCGATGAGCCCACGGGCGCCCTCGACTATAAGACGGGCAAGGCGATCCTAAAGCTTTTGCAGGACACGTGCGCGAACACGGGCAAGACCGTCGTGCTCATCACGCACAATTCCGCGTTCACCGACATCGCCGACCGCGTGATCCATATCCGCGAGGGCAAGGTTGCCGCCGTGGAGCAAAACGCCCACCCCGCCTACGCCGAAACGATTGAGTGGTAGCTGATGGCAGGGGCATTCCGCAAAGAAGTAATGCGGTCGATCACCCACTCGCTTGGGCGCTTCCTCGCTATTGCCATTATCGCGGCGCTTGGGTGCGGCTTTTATGCGGGCTTGCGCCTCACCGGCCCCGACATGCGTCTTGCGGGCGACACGTACTACGACGCGACCAACCTGTGCGATTTGCGCGTTGTTTCCACGCTCGGGTTCACCGACGATCAGATCGACGAGATTTCCCAGGTTGAAGGCGTAAGCGGTGTCATGCCGGCATATGAGTCGGACGTCATCGCGCAGATCGACGGCGTGCAGTACACGACGCGCATCCATTCCCTTAACGTCGATAAGGCGCGGGCGAGCGAATGCGACGACGGTTTGAACGTTGAATCTGAGGACCCGAACTATATCAACCGGCCCATTCTTGTCGAAGGCTCCTGGCCCGAGTCGAACGACCAGTGTTTGCTGTCCGCCGACACGGTATGGTCGACCGAGGTGAACGTCGGCGATAAGGTCCTGTTTGCGGAAGGGACCTCCGATCTCGACGACACCTTCGCCGTTCACGAGTACACGGTCTCGGGTTTCGTTCGCTCCTCGTACTACACGTGCTCGACTTCGGTGGGGTCGACGTCGCTCGGGTCGGGGCAGCTCGCGACCTTCGCTTATGTCCCTGAAGGCGCTTTCGCGGAGGATTTCCCCTACACCGAGGCGTTCGTCACCGTTGCTGGCGCTCGCGAGGCGCAATGGGCGACCGATGACTACCAATCACTTGTCGACGCGACGGCATCGCGCATCAACGGTATCTCCGGTGATCTTCTGGCCTCGCGTCTTGACGGCATTCGGGCCGATGCGCAGGCGGAACTTGACGAGAGCCGAGCCGACTTCGAGACCGAGCGCGCCGATGCACTCCAGAAGCTCGACGATGCTCAGGTGGTACTTGACGACGCGAAGGCGAAGCTCGACGATGCGGCCGCGAAGCTCGCGAGCTCGCAGGCGACCATCGACTCGAGCGCTCGCGATCTTGCGAGCGGGCAGGCGCAGGTCGATAGCGGGCGGGCGGAGCT
>JAUNWQ010000118.1 GCA_030540225.1 Coriobacteriia bacterium
CGGAGCACGCCCCTCATGCTCAAGAGCTCCAGGCGGGGGCCGAGGGAGGCTCAACCTGCGGGACCGCTTCTGAACGGGGGCAGCATGCTCCGTGCTCAGACAGTCCTCGCTGCGCTGCGGAACTGCGCGCGGAGCACGTTGCCCCCGCCCAGAAGCCCCAAGTAAGTTCGTCAATCGATGCCGGGTTTGGTGGGCGTATGCCACGCGCAGTTCCGCACGAGCCGAACGTGCCTTCTGGCACGTTCGCGCGAGCTCGGGACTGTTTAAACGTGGCTTATGCCCACCGAACCCCCATGTCGCAGGTTGAGAGTGCTGTTCCCATGCGTCAGTTCTCCTATCGCGGGCGGGAGTATGCGACGCGGCTTTTGGGGTCGTATCAACCCTCGAACGCGGCGATGGCTATCGAGATCGCTAGTGTGCTGCGCGAGCGCGGCTGGGAGATTCCCGATGAGGCTATCGCGCGTGGAATTGCCGAGACGCGGTGGCCTGCGCGCTTTGAAGTGCTTGATCAACCAGCGGGTATGCCGACTGTGGTGATCGATGGCGGCCACAATCCGCAGGGCGCGGGCGTGCTCGCCGATTCGCTGCGCGACGTTTTCCCCGATAAAAGGCCAGTATTCCTTGTTGGCATCCTTGCCGATAAAGACTATCGCTCGATGCTTCGCGCTGTCGCGCCGCTGGCGAGCGCCTTCGTGTGCGTGACGCCGCCCAATCCGCGCGCCCTTGATGCGGCCGATCTCGCTGAGGCGATTCGCGAGACGTGCGACGAGCTTGGCGTTTGTGCGACGGTTGAGGTTGCGGGCGATTTCGACGGCGCTGCCTCTGCTGCACGCAAAATCGCCGGCCCTGAAGGCCTTATCTGCGCATTTGGCAGCCTCTACTCGATTGCCGACGTCAAGGCCGCGTTTCTTCGCGCTACGGAAGGCAGCTCCCTGCGGTCGTAGAGTTCTCCAGCAAACATTTCGCATATACGGCGCTTGGCTACTGCGCGCGGCGGGGCTAGGCTTTTGCTGTCCGCTTGCAGAGGGATTATCTGCAAGGTGCATTATCGAAAATAAATCCCAATAATAATGAGAATAGTTATCGATAATGTGCTATCCTGACATCCAATAATCAACCATCGCATATGCGAAGAGGAGGGGGTTGCGTTATGGATATCTTGACCGATGTTGCTTTGCTCTCACGTATCCAGTTTGCGCTTACCGTTGCGTACCACTTCATATTCGTCCCGCTCTCAATCGGGCTGGGCTTGATCACGGCGATTTTCGCGACGAAGTACTACCGCTCGCGCGACGAGAAGGACGGCGCGGCGGTGCGCCTCTGGGTGAAGATCTTCACCGCGACGTTCGCCATCGGTGTGGCGACGGGCATCACAATGGAATTCTCCTTCGGTACGAACTGGGCAGATTACTCGCGCTTCGTGGGCGATATCTTCGGCGCCCCGCTTGCCGCCGAGGCGCTGTTCGCCTTCTTCCTGGAGTCGGTGTTCTTGGGCGTGCTGCTGTTCGGCCGCAACAAGGTCTCGTCCAAGTTCTACACCGTGTCGGCATGGCTTGTGTGGGCAGGTTCTCTTTTAAGCGCGCTCTGGATCCTCATCGCTAACTCGTGGATGCAGACGCCCGCCGGCGCCGAGCTTGCAGCCGATGGGAAGAAGGCCATCATCACCGACTTCCTCGCAGCAGCCATGAACCCCTCGATTGCCCCGCGCTACTTCCACGTGATCGTTGCGCTGCTGATCATCGGTGCGTTCACGTCGCTCGCCTTGGGCGGATGGTATCTGCTCAAGAACAAGCATACCGACTTCGCCATGAAGACGGTGCGCATCGGGGCCGTCGTCGGCATCGTCGCCTCGTGCGCCATGATCGTAACCGCGCACGCGTCCGCCGTCCAGGTGTCCGAAGAGCAGCCCACCAAGCTCGCCATGATGGAGGGCATGTACAACGACGAGGTGCCGCCGCTCTACGCGTTCGGCTGGGTGGACGAGGAAAACGAGCGGGTAATCACCCCGTTCGCGATTCCCGGTGGAACGAGCTTCCTCGCGACAGGCACGTGGGATACCGAGTACAAGGGCCTGCATTCGCTCGCGCAGGAGGAGAAGTATTCCGACATGAACGTCGCCGACCAGCCCGTGAACCTTGTGTTCCAAACGTATCACCTGATGGTCGCCATGTATGGGCTCATCATGGTAACGGCGATTCTCGCGATTGTCTTCACCATGCGCGGCGGGCGTGTCCGCTCGATGCGCTGGCTTCAGAAGCTGTTTGTCATTTCGCCGCTGTTCCCGTTCGTGGCCATCCAAGTTGGTTGGATCACGGCGGAGGTGGGCCGTCAGCCGTGGGTTGTCTATCCTTCGACGACCGGTCCCGACGGCGTGGCTCTTCTGACGAACGACGCGATCTCCCAATCCGTGTCGGCGCCTGAGCTTTTGATTACGCTGGGGCTGTTCCTTGCGGTCTACCTGTTCCTCCTCATCGGCTGGGTGCGCGTCATCTCCCATTTCGTGAAGCAGGGGCCTGATGAGGGTGCCGCCAAGGCGGCCGATGGGAATCTTGCGGTTGCCGGTGCGGGTGAAAAGGGTGGTGAGCAGTAATGACGATTCTTCAGATACTGTGGTTCTTCCTGATCTTCGTGCTGATCGCGGGCTATTTCGTGCTCGACGGATTCGACTTGGGCGCGGGCGTGCTCTACCCGATCCTTGCGAAGAACGAGACCGAGCGCGCGTATATCCGCCGCAGCATCGGCCCTGTGTGGGACGGTAACGAGGTTTGGCTGCTCACGGCGGGCGGTGCGTTGTTCGCGGCGTTCCCCGCAGCATACGCCACGACGTTCTCGGGTTTCTACCTCGCGGTGATGCTCGTGCTCTTCGGGCTTATCGTGCGCGCCGTTTCGCTCGAGTTTCGTGCCCATGACGCCAGCTGGTCGCGCGTGTGGGACGTGTGCTTCATCGTGGGATCGTTCCTACCGGCGCTTCTGCTCGGGGTTGCCGTGGGCAATGCGTTCGCGGGTATTCCCATGGCGGCGAACGGGGATTACTCGGGTGTCCCGCTTCTGGGGCTCATCACCCCGTACACGCTGCTTGTCGGGCTTCTCGGTTTCGCGATGTGCCTGACGGCGGGGTGCTTGTGGATCGCGCTTAAAACGCCCGAGGGAAGCGACCTTCGTGCACGGGCGCGCAAGCTCGGAGGCATTCTGCAGATTGTGACGCTCGTGCTGTTCGCGGTCTGCGGTGTTATGACGCTCGGGGTCATCCGTCCTGCTATCGAGCCTGCGATGTGGCCTGTTGCCTGCGTGTTTGCCGTACTCTTCGCAATCGCTCTCATCGTGTCGATATACCTTGGCCGCGCGAAGGGGAGCGACTTGGGCGCGTTTCTCGCCCAGTCCGCAGGCGCGGTCTGCCTTATCGGGCTTCTGGCGACGTCGATGTTCCCGACGCTCGTCGTTGCCGATCCCGCTGGCGTGGGCGCCTCGATCACCGCGGCGACGGCGGCATCCTCGGAGGTTTCCCTTGCTTGGATGACGGGCATCGCGTGTATCGGCGTGCCGCTCGTGTTGGTGTACCACGTCATCGTCTACCGCACGTTCCGTGGCCGCTTGAGCGAGGAAGACGTGGCGTAGCATGGAGAGGAAACACTACCTGAAATGGCTCTCCGTCCTTTGCGTGGTACTGGCGGCGTTCGGGGCGGGCATCTTCGCTGTGGGATATCAGCCTTTAAGCGTCGGGCGCGTGGCGACGATCTGTCTGCTCGTTGCGGCCGCCGCCGTGCTCGCGTGGTTTTCTCGCCGCGATCGCTCGTAGGTTTCCTGTTGACGCGGGCGCGCGTCTCGGCATCTTGTTGAAGTCACCGCGCGTGTCCTCGCGTTTCGCTGAAGCCACTGTGCGTGCCCTCGCGTTTTCCCGTTACCGTACGCGTTTTCGCCCCGCCGCGCATTCCCCAAAAAGAAAAGAGCCCGCAGATGCGGGCTCTTTCGTTGCGGTGGTGAAACCTTACAGGTTGTCGATGTACTCGACGAGGTCACCGACGGTGGTGAGGCCTTCCGGCTCGCCGAAGTCGACGCTACACTTCTCCTCGAGATCGCAGATGAGCTCGACCATGTCCAGGGAGTCGATTCCCAGGTCCTCGAAGGTGGCGTCTTCGGTCACGTTCTCGGGGTCGATGTCGAGGTTCGATTCGAGAACTTCTTTAACGGTATCAAGCGTAGCCATTGAAGGCATCCTTTCTCACAGTGAACTAGCGAAGGTATTGTACCCTATCGCTACTCCTTCTGCTTCAAAAGGCCGTAACCTCCATTGTCGCGACGGTAAAGAACATTCACCAAGTTCGTGTCGCGATCGGTGTAAGCGAAGAAATCGTGGCCCAGAAGGTCGATTTGCACGAGTGCTTCTTCCTCGGTGAGCGGCGCGAACTCGATTTCCTTCACGCGCACGACCTCGTCGTCGGACAGCTCGCTCATAAGCCCGTCGAGGTCGAGCTCCCCTTCGGAGACGGGAATGGGCGAGGCGTCGACGGTTTTCTCGCCGTTGCGGGTCTTGCGATCGATGACGCGCGTTTTGTACTTGCGCAGCTGGCGCAGCACCTTCGCT
>JAUNWQ010000019.1 GCA_030540225.1 Coriobacteriia bacterium
GCATCGGCCCGGTAGAACCACCCGCATTCCGGGTTCGCAAGGGCTTCCAAGAGCCTTGCCGGTTTTTGTTCGATTGGCTGATCAAGCTTGAAATAGGAAGCCTTGTATTCTTTCAGTTGAGCATTGAGAACAGAGAAGGCTGCGTTGGCAGTGAAATTGTCAGCATGTAGACCAGTGCTTTTCGTATCGCAGAGCGTCAGAATCGTTACCGAGCTAATCAGACATTTGCGAATCGCCTCGAACGAGGAGATGAACATCCAGGTTTGCGAGGTAACCATAGCGAAGTAGCAACCCGCATTAGACAGCGTTAGCCCTCGTTCCATAAAGCAAGTGCAGAGGTCCTTGTTTGTGTCGCGATAGCGCTTCTTAGTCCAACCGCTCAGCCAAGAATTCATGTTCTTGGCGCCCATATACGGCGGGTTGGCAACGACCACGTCGTAGCGGCGGCTCAGCGGCCTAAGCTCGGCCTGCAATCGCTTCAGCTTCTCGGCCGCTGACCCGCCGAAAATCGAGCCTTCGCCTGCAAGGGACGCGAGGTCCCTTGCGACGGCTTCCAGATCGTCTTTTGTCACCGTGAGCAAGCTGCCGCACTCGTCCAAGTGGGCGGCGGCATCCATCAGCTCGGGGCGGTTCCTCAGGTTCTCGATGTAGCGCTGCTCTTCGCCGTCGAACTCCACGCGAGAAAGCACGGTGATGCGCGGGCTCACGCCGCGGCGCAAGAAGCGCGGATCAAGCTCGCACGCCTTCATAGTCAGTGCGAACGATGCCATGGCGCCTGCACGCGGGTCGATCTCCATGCCGGAGAGGTTCTTCTCCAAGATGAGCCGTGCCGCATCGCGGCCCGTGTAGCCGTCCTCCGTGTACATCTTTGCCAGAAGCTCGAAGGCGTACACCAGGATATGCCCCGATCCGCACGCCGGGTCCACCACGGTGATTTCTTCGGGGCTGTCCACGTGCTTGAACTCGGTTTCATGGTCCTCATCGGGCTTCACGAAATACGGCATGTCTTCCGGCAGGCTCGAATCGGGCCTGTTGAGCATCCACAGGCGCCCGAGCGAGTTCTCGGTAAGGTAGCGCACGATCCAGTTGGGCGTGAACAACTGCGTCGCCGGCGCGATGGCGTCGCGCTCGGCCTTCTTTCCCTTCTTGAAGCTGGCGAACACCTCGTCCTTGCGCTCGCTCACGTAGTACTGGTACATCCAGCCCACGATCTCGACGCCCTCGGTCCAGTCTTGCTCGGGTATGGCGCTCACCAATTGCTCCGCCACGCCGCCCTCGCGCAGAAGGCCGTCGGGCAGTAGCAGCTCCATGGCGCTGCCCACCTTGTCGAACACGGCGGGCATGCAGTCGGCAAGCTCATCGCACTGCGCCAAGAAGATTGCGCGGAACAGGTCCTCGTCGTTGCCGGCCTGCACCAGCTCCGCCACCTGTGAGGGGTCGAGGGCCTCGAGCGGCAGGTCCATGGCCTCGGCGATCGCCTGCGGCTTGAAGGAGCCGTCAGGCGCCGAGAGCACGCGCACGTGGCTGGGCAGGCGGTCGTTCACCTCCATGAAGCGGATGGCCAAAAGCCTGTTGAACCAGGTATATGCGGCGCGCTCCACGAGCTCGCGGTAGCCGTCTTCGCGCGCGATGCGCAGAAGCTCGGCTCGCTGGGTGCGCTCGACCGAGGTCAAAACGCGGCCATCGACGGTGTCGGCGTTCGCGGGAAGGCTGCCTTCCTCTAAAATCCCGTAGCGCATGCAGCGCTTCTGCACGTCGGCGATGAGCCCGCGGCGAGCCCACATGGCGTAGTTCTTTATTGCGGTGTCGTTCATTGCTCGCTCCTATTTGATCTTGGCCAGCAGGCTGCCGAACTTCGCGTAGTTCACCTTCACGCCGTCGTCGAGGTCGATGGCGATCATCTGCTCGGCGTAGTGCGCCATCTCCTGCTCGTATTCCGACGTTTCCTTCAACTGGTCCTGCAGCTTCTTCAGTCGCTTCTGCAACGCCATCTTCTGACTGCCTACCGCGCTTTCCAGCTGCGATTCGACGAACTCGATCTGCGTGTAGTAGCGCTGCTGCTGGGCGTGCACGTACTCTGTGCGGATGCGCGCGATCATGTCGGGCGTGTAGCGGTGCATGTAGATGAGGCACTTGAAGCCGTTCTTCTTGCCCGAGTCGAACAGCCAGTAGATCGGGCGCTTCTTGTAGATCTGGCAGTGGTCTTTGAAGAAGTCCTTCAGGAAATACGTACGGATCACCTCGCGGGCGGGCTTGCCCTCGCCGCCGAGGGCGTCGGCTATGTAGCGCAAGTTCTGCTCGAGCGTCTCCTCACCGTAGGCGGCCTTCACGAACTCGACGGTGTGGGCCACGATGTCGTCGTCGCCGAAGTAGTCGTCGTCGGTGATGGGGATAATGGCGTCGTCATCGCACGGGTAGGTGGGATTGGGCACCTGGGCCAGATAGTCGGCCTCGGTTGCGCCCTGGTCGGCCAGGATGAGCCCGTCCTTGTCGAGCGAATAACGCCCCATCATGCAGCCCACGGCGTAGCTCAAAAGGCTCTTTATCTCTCGCTGCAGGTCGGCCTTGCGCACCGATACGTACTTGTCCTCGACTTCGATGGGCACTTCGCCCACCATGTCGTAGATCTCCGCAAAGATGCGGTTCAGTTCCTCCTCGTTCGCCTTGAGCTTGTTGAAGCGCTCCTCGCATTCGCGCTCCCAAGCAGCGTATTTGTCGGCTATCAAAGCTGCCATGCCTTGCCCCTCTCTTTCTACCCCAGGCGGATGCTGTCGAAGCCCTCAAGCTCCACAAGCAGGCGCGCCTTCAGCTCGGCCAGGTACTTGTCGATCTCTTTCTCGTTGTGCAGCGCCCTGGGCGGCAGCACCGTACTTGGCTTGACAACCTTCGGTTTAAGTGCGGCCGGCTTCTCGGACGGTTGGCCGTTGGAGGAGTCGTTGTTCACGGGCTTGCCACCCACGGGCCCTCCAGTCTTCTTTTGCTTGACGGCGCTTGCGGCAGCGTCGATTTTGCTGAGCTGGCTTGTACGCCAAGCGTCGATTTGCGCACCGATTGCGTCGAGCTTCGTGCAGGTGTCGGCGTCGTGTATGGCGCTCTTACGTCGAAGCGACGCCTGCTCTGCATCGGAGACGATGGGCACGACGGCTGTCTGGGCATCGGCGTCCTGATCGGCGGCATAGCCCTTGATTCCCGCAAGAGCGGCATCGAGCCTGCCCAGCATGTCGTCGCGCTTGGCCTTGCAGAGCTTCCCGTAGGATTCGGTTGCCTGGGCGATGAGCCCGCGCAGATTCTTGATCTTGCCGTACGGCTGATCGTTGCGAACGATCCCCTCGATTTCAGCGAGTGCCTTCTTCACGTCGGCGTCGCCGTCGACGTAGGTGGATTCGTCGCGCATGGTGGAAAGGGTCGAAAGCGCCTCGTCGAACAGGTTCTTCTGGTTGCTGTCGAAGAATTGATGCACGCGACCTAGGTCCTCGTCGTTGTCGAGGATGTCTTCCTTTCGGTTTTTCAGCTCGCGCAGCAGTGCTTCGGGGTCGGCCTTCTGCGCCAGCACCTCGCTTGCCAGATGAATGGCTTTCTCCACGTCGGCGCGGCCTGGATATCGTTCCGCTCGGTACTTCGTGCGCAGCATGTCCCGGAAACGCTCCACGCGGTCCTCGAGGCAGTCCTTCACCGCCTTCGCCAGCCCATCTTCGTCTGAAGGAATCTCCATGGAGCTGTCGAGCGTCCTTAGGAAGTCCTTCGCTGCAGACGTGTAAGCAGCGGGAATCGATTTCCTGACTTCGATGGTTGCCTTGTCGACCATCGACTGCTTCCTCAGATAGTCTTTCATCTTGGGGTCGCTTGCAGAAACGCGCGCATCGCCATAAGAGATTAGCGCTTTCTGGTCGTGGATGAGCTTGGCGACCACCGACGCGACATCGATCTCGCGCCAGCCGTAGGGCTTGCCTTGGAAGTTGCGCTGCAGCTCGCCCATGTTGGTGGATTGATGCAGGCGCGTGCGGGCTTCGAGGTACTTCAGCACCTCTTCCGCCGCCGCGGCGTTGCCGCCCACGCCGCCCTCAATCGTCGCCTGCTGGTTGCATCCGAGAAGCACGTCCGTCAGCTGCCCGTCGTTGTCGATGGGGTTGTCGATAAGCGTCGACTTCGTGAAGATGGCGCCCGCCAGTCTGTCGAGCACGCCTTCTATCTTCTGCTTGGCGGTGGCTGCGGGAACCTGAACGGCCTGGCCGTCGACCGAGACGCGCGCATGCACGATGGCGTCTTCTATGAGCGCTTCGGCCTCCTTGCGGTTCTGGGCCGCCTCCTCCTGCTTGCGCTGGATGATGTTGCGCTTGGTCTGCGAGTCGTCACTGCTCGAACGGGTTTGTGCGTACTTCTTGATGCGCGCCGCGTTGTAAAGCAGGTCGTAGTAGTCGCTTTCGGTGTCGAGCACCAGCAATGCCTGCTCGGATGATTTCATGTCCAGCACGCCGTCGGCGGCATCCGCCAGCTCGCTGTTGGCCATGGTGACGACGTTGAGCCTCATGCCCTGCTGCGATTGTCCGACGATGACATCGTCCACGAATCGGTCGATCGGGAAGTCGTTGGCGCCCTTGCGGAAGCGGCGGTCGGTGAAGATCTTGCTGAAGATGATCTTCTGGACCTCATCGATGACGCTCGCCGGGTCGATCTTCTCGTCCCTGATCTCTCGGGCGACCTCCTGTTCCACGTCGGTCAGAAACGCGTAGCGCTCGCCGGTGCGGGCGATGTAGTTCTCGCGCGCGAGGCGGTCGAGGCTTTCCTTGACGGATTCCTTGCGCGCCTTCATGTCGACGTCGATGCGGTCGGCCATGAGGATGGCTATGTTGCCCACACACGGCTTCACGTCGTTGATGTAGTTGATCAGGTAGAGCGTCTTCAGGACGTTGATATCCTGCTCTTGGATGGTGTAGTCGTTGTCGGCGGCGTTGC
The DNA here is from genome assembly GCA_030540225.1 of Coriobacteriia bacterium. Taxonomy (GTDB): domain Bacteria; phylum Actinomycetota; class Coriobacteriia; order Coriobacteriales; family Eggerthellaceae; genus Ellagibacter. Next base: position 4,954 of record JAUNWQ010000019.1, read on the forward strand.
GGCAGCGCGCGAACACCTGCTTGATGCCGTGGTCGAGTTCCTTTTCCAGCGTGTCGAAGAAGCGCCAGAACGGCACCAGGCTGCGCTCGTCGCCCTGCTCGACCGCCTGCGCAGCCTCCTGGTAGCTCGACAGCATGCTGCGCTCGCCCGTGGACAGGCTCTTGCCCTGGTAGCCGTGACGCCTGATCTCCTTGAGCACGCTCGGCATGAGCGTGAACTGGTAGCCCACGAACGGGAAGCACTCCACGAAATCGTCTTCGTGCGGGAAGCCCTTGAGGTCGCTGCGGGAATCCTCGAACGAGAACAGGTTCTTCAGCACGACGTCCTTCTCGGCGTACTCGGCGCGAAGCTGCGCTGCGGCGGGTTCGTTCTTGTCGAGCACGCGCTTCTTGATCACCTCGTCCACGCTCGACGACGACAGGCTGAGCCTGGTGGCGAAGCGCCCCTGGATCTTGGAGAAGTCCATGGAAACCACAGTCATGAGCTCATCGATGGCCTCTTGGCTGGTGACGACCATCCAAACGCGACCGCTGCAGCGGTCGCAGAACTTCTCCATGAAGGTTTGCAAGTTGAGCATGCGGCTCGTGTCGCCATTGAGGTATTGTCCCATCTCGTCGATCATGAACAGGAGCCTGAACTGCTTTCCGCACTGGCGCTCGCGCTTTTTGGCGTACTCGTCGATGTCGTCGATGAGCTGGCCGAAGTCGACCAGCGCAGATTCCGTGCTGTCGGCCCAATCGATGACGGACTTGATCGACATGCCCACCGCCCGGTTTGCGGCCTCGGCAACTTCCTCGCCGAACATATCGTAGCTCTCGCGGTCCTCGACCCAAGGATTGCCGGTTATCTCCTCGTAGGCGGCGCGGAACTCATCGGTTTTCCCTCGGTCGTCGATGAGCTTCTCGAATCGGGCGAGCTTGTAATCCATGCCGTAGAATCCCAGATGCTCGTAGAAGACGCGCGCGATCGAGCGCAGCACGGCCGTCTCGGAGGTTTCGCCTTCTTTGTAGCAGCCGCCCTTGTCGTCGATGTTGAACAGGATGGTCTCGGCTTCGGCGCTCGATGCACGCACGATGCTCGCGTAGGTCATGGGGTCGTCGAACTTGTCCTTGAAGTAGTCGACGGCGTTTTCCCCGTCGACCTCCTTGTTCTCGAGCAGGTAGCTGAGCATCTTGAGGAAGTGAGATTTGCCGCTGCCGAAGTAGCCCTGGATCCAGACGCCCGGATTGCGCTCGGTGTTGTCGAGCCCTCGCTCGTAGGCTTGGAAGAAGTCGGCGAAGTGGCGCTGCAGCTCGCGGGTTACCACGTATTCTTCGAGCTCCTGCTTGATGGTGTTCTGCTCGGCCACGCTGATGACGCCGTTGATGTACCTGTTGATGTCGCGTTGGAACATCTCTTTGATTTGCATATGCCGCTCCTATAGTAGGTCGAAGGCCCGATAGTAGTTGCCGTCTTTAAGCTTGCCGTAAAGGCTGAGGGACCCTCCATCGAAAGCCCCAGGGTAGGCTACGACCACGGGGACGTCGCGAAAGGCGCTCTGCATGTTGTTGAGCACGTTGTGCACCCGCACGAACGGGTACGCCTCGCCGACGCCCGTGATGAGCAAGACGTCTCCGAGCTTGTGCGGGCTCCAGTCCATCGTCTCGACGTACGCCTCGGGCGTTGCGATTCGCTGTATCTGCTTGAGCACGCCGTCGCTGCCGCGTTTCGCCTCTTGAGTGGGAAGACGGTCGAGGACACGCTTTTTCTCGGCGATGGAGAGCAGTGCGTCGTAAAGGTTGCGCTCGACGAGGTTCGCGCGAATGTCGCCCGAGCCGAGCTTGCCGGCGCGTGAGCCGTCCATCAACCTGCGGAAGAAATCGCGCGCCGCCGCTTCGAGCGAGGGATCGTAGCAGAACGTGAAGATGCCGGCCTCGTTCCCAAGGCCCTTGTTGGCCAGGAAGTCGGCGTCGTTGAGCTTCGCGGCGAAGGAGGCGCAGCGGCGCTCGAAGTCCTGCTTTTGCAAAGGCGTTGCCACGTTACATCGCCTCCCTGCAGTTGAACGCGGGCAGCGCGACCAGGTCGCCTTTTGCCTCGATTGCATTCTTCACGTCCGAATCGATGTAGATCGGGATGAGCTCTTCGCTTCGCGGGCCGCTCAGCATACCGCATTCGACGAGGCACTTCTTGAGGACCTGTTTGAGCTTGGCGGTGGTGCTTTCCGGCGACGTTGCCATGTTGTCGTATTCGGCCTCGAGCCGCGTGAAGTAGGCGTTCATGTCCGAATTGGAAAACGAGTAATCGAGTTCTACGTAGCGGCGGGCGATCTCCGTAAGCATGAAATTCCTCACAATCTGATAGGTGCACATCATCATGTAGAGGTTCGCCTGCGCCGCGGCGTCGGGAAGGCCGTTTGCCGCTATTTCGACGATGGCTTCGCTGTCCACGGCCGCGATGCGCTTGTTGCACGTTCTGGCAATGCTGCCAAGCGAGCGTTCTGTGCGGTACTGGAAGATGTTCTCCGCCTTTACTTTTTCAACGACATCCTCGGCGCTCATGCCTCCAAGACGCAGGTTGGCAACGATGCGCATTTCGCGCAGGAGCCATTGCTCGCGGGTGATCATGCAACCCTCGAGTTTTTTACCTGTTGGCACTATTCGTCCACCTCCCCGAACAAATCGGCGTTTTCGAGTATCTCCTTGGTGGCGAGCGAGGTCATGAGAGCAGACAGGCTCACACATTTTTCCTGTGATATCCTCTCGAGCGCCGCTTTCATCTCATCGCTCGCCGCGAACACGATGCGCTGCGATTTCTTGCCGCTGAGCACCGATTTCCTCAGCTGCGCTTCGTCCATGCGACCACATCCTCGTTTAGATGTTTTAGGTATGAAAACTGTGCACAATTTTAGCACTTGCAGCGAAGATGCTGATGGCAAAGCCGCTTGCGGTTCGTATCAGCTCCAAGAGGCGTTTTAACACTATGCTGTCCAAGGGCGAATCGGCGATGCTGGTAGGAGCCATCGCCTCGACTATATCTAGAAGTCCAAATCGTCGGGGTCCAGCCCCGCATCCTCGAGCGCATCGCGGCGCTCGTCGTCGTTCATGAGCTCGAAATCGAAGGGGTCGATTCCGGCTTCGGAGAGCTTCTCGGCAGCTTCGTCGCCTTCGGTCGCCATATGGTGGAACAGTGCGAAATCCATCATGCGCTTGCCGGCGCTCAGCTCGCCGTCCCCGTTGATATCGAATAGGTTTCCGAGCAGACCATCCATGTCTCATCCTTGCATCGCAAACCAGGAAAGCGCAGAAAACAGCCGCCTACCTGGTTTTCTTTCTATGGCAAGTATACGCATCATTGGCTGATTGGCGAAGCGTACACCACGGTTCGGGAATTGTCGGTCTGGTAGGAGCAGGTCGTGAACGCGAACACCTTGCTCACGCCGCCGTGTTCGGCAATAACGATGTCGCTTTTCGCGATCTGTCTCGTTATCGCTTCCACATCGTCGAAATCCGGGCACATGGTTTCGGCGTTCGCATTGACAATATCTACAGCGATGACCTCGAACTCGTGTTTCCTGCCGTCCCGAGTATGGAGATTGATGACCGAATGGCTTCGAGCGTACGCTTCGTCGCTAAATTTAGCGAAATCGGCGAACGCGCCGCCGTCGGATATGTTGTGCCCGTAAACCGGCACGAACAGCAATTCCGCCGTGCAGTCGGCGTCGATGTAGGGCGTTCCGTAGTTTCCCCGACCGAGGGCATCCAAGTAGAGATAGGCGTTAGGGTTCTGCTTGTCGGCCTTGGCTATGGGCTGGTCAATGTTCGTGCCCGGCACCTCGACCCAGGCAACAACTTCTTGGGGCAAACTGTCCCAGTCGACGGAGCTCGCATCCTCGCCACATGAACCATTCGCAGCGGCATCTAAAGATTCCGCGATTTCGGCCCTCGGCTCATCGCCGGCCGTCGTCCAGGTGATGCAGGCTGCCAGAGCGAAAGCAAGCATTGCCGTACTGAACAACCCCGCGATCTTCCTCATCGCTTTCATCAACAGGTCTCCTCTCAAGAAAAAGGCGGGCCCCTTCTCGAGGCCCGCCCATGCTTCGCGGCGAGTTGCCGCTATTTCTCTACAACCTCATGGATGGATTCGGCTGCATCTTCCATCGTCTTCTTGCGGCGCTTGGCGGCGGCATAGGCCGCGCCTGCAGCTCCGCAGCCGACGACCACGACCGCGCTGGCGGCGATGGCCGCCTTCGCGGCATCGGCGCCGGTCTTCGGGTATTCCTTGCCGTTCGGCGTTTCAGGAGCCTCCGGCGCTGGGAGCTCGATAGTCTGCCCCTCGTCGTTTATGTCCTCGTGCTTCGCGATGACGTTGTCTTGCGCATCGGCGAGCTTCTCGAAGAACACGAGGGACTTGCCGGCTAGGTTGGCGGTGTCGAGCTCGAACACGGCCTCAACGGTGCCGTCGAGCGCCTCGGGCACGAAATCCGTTTCGATCACCATCGGGTTGCCGGCGGCATCCTCAACGGGCTCGCCGGTCGCCTTGTCCACGAGCATGGTGAACAGCTTGTAGCGGTTGCCAGTGGTCAGCCCCTCGAAGCTCACCTCGTCCACGAGCGTCGCGGCTTCGCTCACGGTGCCCTGGTTGGTGCCTGTTTCGCCATCGTGGGCCTTGGTGGCGATGTCGACGACGTTGACGGTCTGGCCCTCGTCGCCGATGTCCTCGTGGCTCATGCAGACGTTGCCTTCGGCATCGAACATCGACTCGAACGCCACGAGAGACGCTCCCGCAAGGCCGGAGCCGTCGAATCTGAACTCGATGTCAATCGACCCCTCGAAACCTTCCGCCGCGAACTCCTTTTCGGCCGTGATCTCGTTGCCTTCGGCATCGAGCGCGGGCTGGCCGGTGGATTTGTCCATGAGCTTGCCGGTTACTTTATAGGTTTCGCCGGGGATGCACCCCGTGTAGGCGACGCTGTCGATGATAGACATGTCGCTGCGCGCCTGGCCCTCATGGGTGCCGCTGTCGCCGTCGGCCGCGGTGGTGCCCATGGTCTTGGGCATGTTCTCGACCACGATGGCAAGCTTGGCTTGCATGGGCTCGTCGGCCATGGCAACCATGCCCTGGTCGTTCACCTGGAAGTCGTGGATGCGGGCCTTGCCCTCGTCGTCTACGTCGTCGATGACGTATCCGTCAGCCGCGGCGACTTCCTGCATATGGTAGCTGCCGTGCTTCAGGTACTTGAGCGCTATGATGCCGCCTACATCGGTTGCCAGGGCCTCGTCGAAATCGCCCGCATCGTTCCAGATGCGGAAAACCGCGCCCTGGATAGGGGCTTCGCCATCTATGGAGCTCACTTTGACGATCTGCACCTCGGTCGGGGCATCGGCCACGTCGATCTGCTCGTCGAACACCGAGACCTCCTGGCCCTGATAGGTCAGGGCAACGCTTTTCTCGGCAACGTCGAGGGCGTAGCCGTCTTTGGCCTTCGCCTCGTATACGGTGTATGTCCCCAGGTAGAGCGGCTCGCTGGTCGCGTGTCCGTCGGCGCTGGTGGTGAGCGTCGCCACAATCTGGCCGTCTGCGTAGCGCAGGGTCCCGTCGGGGGTGGAGACGTCGCCTTCGGCCTTCACGATGTAGGTGGAGCCGTCGACGGGCGACCCCGTCTCGGAGTCGGTCTTCGATACGGTCACGGTGCCTTTCTGGGGCGCGTCCTCGAAGGTCAGGACGATCGGGTCGTCCCATCCGCGGTAGTCGGCGGAAACCGTGAAGGCCGCCGGCTCGGAATCGAGGACGTAGCCCTCGGGCGCTGCGACCTCCTTCAAAAAGTAGCACCCCTCCCCCAAAACCATCGGCAAGGTGAGCTCGCCGCGCTCGTTGGTGGTCCACGTGCTCACGACCCCCTCGTCCGGGTAGTGGAGGGTATAGGTGACGAGGCTTCCGTCGGAGTCGTAGAGCTCGAAGCTCGCCGCAAGCGGAATCCGCTTGCCGGTTTCGGCGTCGGCCTTGACCACCTTGAGCGGCGTTTGCGGGATCTTGTTGCCCACCAGAACCGGCGGGTTGTACTGTCCCTCGTCGGAGATCGCGATCTTGAAATCATCGACGGGGAGGAGGGTCTTGCCGTGTTCCGCCTTGAACTTCGCTGCGACGTCTTCGGGGATCACCTCGTGCACGGAGTAGGTGCCGTACGCGAGCGCCGCGCTCCAGCCCTCGGGCTTCGCCCAGCCGTTCGCCTCCGCGTTGCTGTCTTTGGTCGTGGCGAGCCCGTTCCCGTCGGTCGTTATGGTGCACACCACGCCGCCGGGCGCAACCTCCTCGCCGGTCTCGGGGGATGCTACCGGGTTCGCCGAATCGTTGATCAGCTGGAATTCGACGCCGGGGACGAGCACCCGCTTGACGTCCTGCGGCATGTCGCCTGCGCCCTCGGAGTAGATAGACACCGGCACTTCCTTGACGAGGCGGTAGTCGCCGCGCTTCACGGTGTCCCTCGCCACAGGCGAGTTGTAAGTCGAGACGGCTTCGATGCGGTCGTTGTCCGACTCCACTTTTACGAGATGCGTTTCGGGCGCGTCGCCTCGGCCGTCGTCGAGGTTGTAGCCGCAAGGCGCCTTCGTTTCGGTAACGAGGACGGTGCCGAGCGGGATGACCGGCGTCGTCCCGTCGGACGCGTAGTAGAACGCATCGCCGCGCACCTTCGAATCGCCGCTCAGGTGTGCCTTGCCCTCATCGTCGGTCGCAAGGACCCACGTGCGCTCGGGCGAGCCCGATGCGCGGGCCTCGCCAACCGAGGAGTAGATTCCCTTGTAGTACTCGACGGTGAACTCAGCGCCGGCAAGTACGGAGTCGCCCTGGGGCTGGGCCTCTTCAGTGGTGGCGTCCGCCTTGGCCACGACGACGTCGACGGCGTTCGACTGCGGCGTGTCCTTAACATGCCCGGCCGCAACGGTGGCGGCCTCGTCGGGCTCGACCGTCACCGCGTAGGCGGCCTCGTCGATGGCGAACCCCGGTGCGGCCTTCGACTCCTTGAGCCAGTAGTCGCCGGGCTCCACCTCGTCGATCCTGCCGCGGCCGGAGTCGTCAAGGGTCATCACGGACACCGCCTGCGTGCAGGCCTCGTCCGAATAGAGCGTGTACTCGGCCGCAAGGGAATACGCGTCGTTGCCGCTGCTCATGGCATCGTTGCCCGACTGCTTCTCAAGCTCGACGCTGCCGTAGGGCGTGTAGCTGAACGAGACGATCATCTGCGAGGAGCTTCCCGTGTAGAGCTGGTACGCCTTGAAGGACTGCCTGACCTCGCCCATGCGCGAGCACATGAGGCGTCCCGTGGCGTCGCCGTTGATCACCGAGCCGCCGTCGTCGAAGCCGAGCACGTTCTGCTGGCACCACGAGCGGAACGCCTGGGTGCACCCGTGCATGGCCTGGTCGCCGCTCGAGCTGTACGTGTCGGACAGGATGATATGCGTGAGCGCCGCGTAGCGCGCGTCGTTCATCGGCGTGCCGTCGTACCAGGCGCCGGGCCACATGGAGTAGTCGAAGCCCGGGCCGCCCCATCCGAACCACAGGTCGGCGGCGGCTTCGGCGTCGCGGCCGGACGCGGTGCTCAAAGGCGCCTTCTCGTAGCCGCCCTCGGAAGGCGTCGCCTTAGAGGGCTGGGCGCAATAGGCCATCTGGCCGTCTGCCCACATCCACGTGGTGAAGAACCCCGCGTAGGGGATGTTGCCGCCCACGCTCAGGTACGCGGTTTCCGCCGCGTGCGCCTCCTTCGCGCCGAGCGATGATAGCGCGCCAGCAACGCTCGACGCTGCGAGCAAGAGGGCGAGCAGGCAGCGCACGAGCTTTCCGCGCACGTCTTCGGGGCCCGCGGCCCGGGCTGTTTCCTTGCTTTCATCCATGATGCGCCTCCTAGCGGTCACGGGAGTCGAAAGGGGCATGTTCGCTGGCGAGCGCCGATGCGCCGCTTCGGGCGTCGCTCGCGCGCTGCGCCAGGGTGCGCTCGTCGCGCGTCTTGGCCTGCGCCTGCAGGTAGCGGCTTCGCGCCTCGTCGAGGGCGACCTTTATTTGCGCCGGCATCGCGTAGACGGTGTCGCGCATAGGCTTTCCTTCTTCGCCCATTACGGGTTTCCCCTGGCCGTCGAGCAGGGTCTTCGAGAGACGCACCTCGCGGTTCGCGAGCAGCGGGATGTCCCGGTAGTCTTCCCCCTTGAAGCGCGAGGGGTTCACGAAAAGCGGGCTGAACTGGTAGTAGCCCACGTCGGCTCCGTCGATGACGGTCCCTTTGGGCAGCGTCACCGAGTTGAACGTCCTCGTCTCGCCCGTGGCGCGGTCGGCGTACTCGATGTCAGTGCGCACGAAGTCCTTGTGGAGCGTGACGTAGACGTTCTTCTTGTCTTCGCTCATAGCTGTCTCCTTTGCATGTTCTTGGGTTTGAGCGCAAGGCAGGGTGCGGAAGGGCCCTGCATTGCGCGGCCGCTTTTAGCGCCGCGGCCGCCCGGCGCAGGTCATCCCATCGCGACCACCTCCCTTCGGTCTGCCCGGTTTCGCTAGAAGCCGCTCATGGCGTCCCTTGCCCACGAGCCGCTCTTCGCGAGCGAGAGCACCAGCAGGGCGCACATGGCCAGGTACTGCAGCGCGTAGGTGAGCCCGTTGGCTATCCCGTCGATCGGCGTTCCCGTCCCGGGGTTTGCCGCCACCAGTCCGCCCAGGACGAGGGGGAACGCTATGAGCAGCACGAGTATCACAAGGCCCGCGAGGCACACCGAGGCGAAGTTCTTGATGTATCCGACGCCCACCTGGCGCGTCTCGTCGAGCGCCATGAGCGACAGCGGGATCGGCGCGAGCATCGCCAGCACGTAGAGCTGTATGGCGCGCGCCCAGCAGACGACGAGGCTCACTATGTAGGCGACGAGCACCACGAGCCAGCTTATGAGCGACACCACGAGCATGGCCACCAGGGCGGCCACGTCGTCGTCGGTGGTCACGATCGAGACCCTCGCGAGGTCCATCGGGCTGCCGGTGCCGAAGAGGTCCGCCGCCCTGCGTATCGCGAGCCCCACCACCTCGTAGAGCGACGTCATGAGGTCGAAGCTGTTCTGTATGAGGAAGAGGAACACCGCGAAGAAGACGAGCAGGAATACCACCTCCTTGACGCCGGGCATGCTGGCGCTTCCGTCCATGCGCTGCGATATCTGGATGAGCTTGATGGTGAACACGAGGGAGAGGACCCCGCAGCCGATCGGCAGCACGGCTACCGACCATATGCCGCGCACCACGTCGTAGACCGACACGTCGCCGGACGTGCCGAGCATGTTCTGGAAGCCGGCGCCCAGGATGCCGTCGTAGCCGATGGACTTCAGCACGTCCACCTGGGCGGCGAACACCCAGTTGCACACGCCCCGCAGCATGTCGCACAGCCAGCCGTTGATGTCCTCGGCGATGCCCGCCCATGCGGGCTGCGTCGGCACGAACACCGCGCAGCAGACCGCGAGCGAGAGCGCGGCGAAGATGGCCGCTTTTCGGGTGGCCTTCCCATCGACGTGCGCGCCCATGGCTACACCGCCTCCATGGCCCTGTCTTGGGACACGCTCACCGTCACGATGGTCGAAGCGGCGTCGTCGAGCGTGAACGTGGTTAAAGTACTGTGCGCTCCGTAGTCGATCCAGACCTCTTTGTCCCACGCAGCCGACGTTGCGTAAGGCGAATGCGCCTTCGCGAAGGATTCGAGGGCCGACTCGAAGTCGGCTTCGCTCTTGCCGGTGAGCGCGCAGAGGTCCTGTATGTCGCCGGCTATCGACAGCGCGGTTTGCGCTTTCCCGTCCTGGACATAGGTGGCTTTGAGCAAATCGCACGTCAGCGTCGTCGATGCGCCCTCGTTCTCGATGCGCACGACCGCATCGGCGCCCGGCACGGCGATGTCCTCGGAGGCGCTCAGGGTTGCGCTCAGGCCTTCAGCGTCTGTCTTCTCGTCGCTCACCGTGTAGTAGGTCACGCTTGCGGAGTCGGCCGTGCGCTCGATGAGCGCGTCCTTGGTGATCGAGAGCTTCGAGGCGCCGTCGCGGCTCGTCCACGAGGTGTTCGCCAGCGACGAGAACTCGCTTTCGCTCAGCAGCCGCTCATCGGGCGCCTGCTGCGAAGATTGGCTCGCCTTCGCGCCGTCTTGCCTTCCCGACGCCTGCTCTTGCGGCGCCTGCTGCCCGTTTTGGTCATCGGGCGCGTCCATCGAGCAGCGGGCGGCGCCCGCACCGATCGTCAAGGCGACGGCGCCCGCCGCAACGGCGGCCACGATCTTTGTTTTTCCGTTCATGTCTCCATCCTCCTTATTTGAACCTGACAGCGCAGGTGAAGTAGCTGATTCCCTGCGACACCTTGCACACGTCGCCCGTCTGGGGCTCGTGGATGTAGGAGTCGTCTCCTATGTAGATGGCCACGTGCCCGGGCCGCCAGAGCACGTCGCCCGGCTCCGCCATCGAAAGCGGGATCTTCGTTCCCGCCGCCGCCTGGTCCTCGGAGTTGCGGGGTATCGATATCCCTGCCTGGCGATAGCACCATTGCGTGAGGCCCGAGCAGTCGAGGCCCACGCCAGGCGTGGTGCCGCCCCATACGTAGGGCACGCCGATCTGCGAGAACGCGGCCGCGACGACAGAGGCGCCTCCGTCGGAGGGGTTGGCCAGGTCCCCGGGCGCCATGGCGTCGAAAGCGCGCAGCCCGTACTGGTCCATCGCGGCCTTGAGCTTCTCGACGTAGGCCGAGTCGGTCGCCCAGCCGGCATCTTTCAGGCCTTCCGCCATCTTGTCGGAGGACCGTTCCGATACGGCTTCCCTGATCAGGGAGTTTTCCGAATAGGTCGAGCTCGCCAGGAACACGCGGCTCCTGAACTTGATGCAGTCCGCGTCCGATTTGAACACCGTGAACGAGTCGGTTATGGTCACGTGCGCCCCGTCGACCTCCTCGCCGGTGACCCAGTTCGCCTTGCCGGCGACTTCGGGCGCCGCGGCGAACGAAGGGGCCCATTTCATCCCGAACAGGTTGTGGTCGCGCGTGGCGAGCCTGCTCATGCGGTCGCCTTGCCCCGATTCGACGATGATCTGGGCTATCGTGCACCCGGCAGGGTGCCCGTAGTCCTCTTGCGCCTCAAGCGCCGCCTCGACCATCTCGTAGGTGATGTAGGGCGGCAGGCCGGCGAGGCTCTGCTTCTTCGACTCGTTGTCCCAGAACCCGAAGAGCGCGCCGGCGATCTGGCTGACGGCGAGCATCGCCACGACGAACATGAGCATTCCGGCGACGATCCCCGCTGCGGGCGCAGCCGTTGCGGCGCCGGCAGCGCCGGCGGCGGCGGTCGAGGACTTCGCGGCTCCTGCGGCAAGCCGGATTTGGGCGTCGGGCCGGGCTGCGATCGGAGCGGGCGCGCCCTGCGCCGAAGCCCCCGCGGGCGCTGCGCTGCCCGCCTTCGCGCCCGCGCCCGGCGCGCGGCTTCGGGCCGCGGCGCCGTTCGACTTGCCGCCCTCTCGCCCTAAGCCCTTTCGGGCTTTTGCGCGCGCCGCGATTCTTTTTCCCGCGCGCGCCGCGTCGTATGCGCGCTGCGTGCCGGTAAGCTCTTCCGTATCGTCCATTTCTCCGACGAGCGCCGATATCGCGGCCGTTTTCGCCTCGGCCTTCGCCCGTTCGAGCTTGGCGGGCTTTCGGGCGACATCCACGGCATGCCGATCCGCGTCGATGGGACCCTTGCCGCATTCAGCCTTGCCGCGTTCGCCCTCCGCGGGCTTGGCGCGGCCTGGGTCGGGCCGGGCCGACGCCTGCCGTTGCGTGGCGGCGCTTTCCCTTTGCGCCAAGGTCGACGCGGATTGCCCCTCAGCGTCCTTCACCGTGCCGGTGTTCAGCAGGTCGGCCTTTTCCGACGTGACCACCTCGCGGATGCCGGCGCTCATCGGCCGGCTCCCTCGCGGCGCTGCTTGCGCTTCAGCTCGGCGATCTCGGTGGCTTTCGTGTTGAACAGGTCGTAGAGCGCGCCCTTCGGGAAGTCGTCGCGGATGGGGACCCGCACCCCGCCGGCCACGAGCAGCCCCTCGCCGGCCTTGATGGCGTCGTCGATGTAGCCCGCCTCGGTGGCGGAAAGCGACAGCAGGTCGACCCAGCTCTTCCGATCGAGCGCGGACTGCTTGTGCAGCAGCACGAAATCTGAGTTCAGCACCATGTTGCGCGCGTCCTCGTGCGCGAGCATGTAGGTCGAGTTCTGGGTGATGCCGGTTGCGATGAGGTTGAACTTGCGGCCCTCCGCCCAGAACTTCGTGAAGTACTCGATGATCGCGGGATGCCCGAAGAGGGACTGCACCTCGTCGATGTAGAGCCAGGTGGTCACGCCGCGCTCGTAGTTCGCGTACATGCGGTTTCGCACGGCCTCCAGCGCGGTGAGCATGCCGAAAACGCGCATGCTGCTCGACAGCTCGTGGAGGTCGACGTTGACGATGCGCTCGTCGAAGGCGACGTTGCTCTGGCAGTTGAAGAACGAGAGAGGGCCGCTCACATAGCGCTCGTAGCGAAGAGCGATGTCGCGGGACTCCCGCTCGGGCTGGGCTTTCAGGATTTCGTAGAAGTCGGAAAGCGTCGGGGTGCCGTCGCCGCCGCGCTTCGCGTAGGCCGCCTCGACGCAGCGCGTGATGATCGACTTGTCCGCCTCCGGCAAACCCTCGTCGCCCTCCGCCATCATCGCCGACGAAAGCGCCAGGAAGGCGTCGATCTTGAACGCCATCTGGCTGGTCGTGGCCATGTTGGCGACGTCCGAGCGGTCGAACGGGCTCAAGCGCGTGGGCGAGTCCGGTGAGAACGCGATGTTCGATCCGCCGAGCGCCTCGATGAGGGTCGGGTACTCGCCGGCCGGGTCGAACACGATGATCTGGTCATCGGGATAGGCAAGCACGGTGTTGGTTATCTCCCGCTTGACGCTGAACGATTTCCCCGAGCCCGGCTTGCCGCAGACGAACCCCATCGGGGATGCCAGGAGCTTCCTGTTGCAGACGACAAGGTTGCCGGACTGCTTCGACTGCCCGTAGTAGCCGCCGCCTTCCTGGTTCAGCTCGAGCGATGCGAACGGCATCTGCATGGCCACCTGCCCCGTGGTCAGGTAGCGCGTGAACTCGAGGTGGTTTCGCCCGAGCGGAAGGACCGAGTTGAGCGCGGGGCGCTGGCGGAAATCGAGGCTTGCCACGGCGATGGAGTTGCCCTGCGCGATGGACGTCACCTGCGCGACCTGTCGGTCGAGGGCCTCTAGCGAGTCGGCGTAGGCGTAGATGAGCCCCGTGTACTCGAAGAGGTGCTCGTTCTTGTTGCGGAGGAAGTCGAGAAGCTCCTCGGCCTCCTCTTTTGCGTAGCGGATCTCGGGCGTGAGGATCGATTGGCTGAATCCCTTCTTCGCCGCCGTCGTCTGCTCGTCGATTATCTCCTTGTCCATCCAGTCGATCTGGCGCTTGACGAGCGCGATAGCCTCCGACTGCACGATCGGCGCGATGTGCACCGACACGGCGAGCGGCATGGGCAGGTCGATGATCGAGGCCAGGTAGTGGTCTTCGAGCACGCTTCCGAAATCGCGCAGCGTTAGCACGCTCGCGTACATGCCGTCTATCTCGACGGCGTCGGCGCGCCCGGCTGGGGCGAAGTCCATGAGGTTCGGCGCGATGAGGTCCTTCGTGCGCAGCCGCGGGTGCTGGGACAGCTTGTCCCAGTCGCACGACGGCGTGTGCCCCGGGCGGATGAGCGTCGAGATTGCCTTGAGCCTTTCCTGACCGCTGAGCGGCGATGCGTCGCAGCGGATGCGCGCCAAGGTCGACGCGATGTCCGACCTGATGTGCGAGAGCTTGGGCACGGCGGCCTCCACGCTCTCGGCGGGCACCGAGTACGTGAGGAAGCGCCTGCGGACGAGATTCGACACGCCCTCGCGCATCTTGTCGTTGAGGATTCGGTTGTACTCGTCGACGTAGCCCAAGGTGCGCTCGTCGTTCGGCTCGAAGAACACCTTCTTCCCGATGAGCTCTCGCGGGATCGGGGTGTTCACGATGGTCAGCTGAACGCTCGATTCCGCCGGGAAGTAGTTGTAGAGCGAGCTCAGCGTGGTGAAGATCTGCTCTTGGGTTTCCTTGCGCGCGGACTGGTAGCTGATGTCGGAGAACTCGACGGTCTGGCTGAAGAGGCCGGGCTCGACCTCGGCGATGCCGTCTTTGTACAGCGCGTCGTAGGCGATGTAGCTCGCCGTGTCTGCGCTCGAGCAGCGCTTCTTGCTGCTGCGGGCGCGGGCCTCGTCGCGGCCGGGGTCCTTTTCCTTCGGCTTCCTGCTGGCCAGCGCGGCGAGCAGGCGCGATGCCGCGCCCTGGGTGCGCACGTTCTTGGCGCTATCCTCGCGCTTGGAGCTGCGCTGCTTGCTTTGTCGGCTCATAGTTCTCGCTTCCTTTCTTCCTGAACGCGCGTTTTTCGCGGCGCGTCCTTCTGCGCGGCTTCTTCTTCGGCGAACATCTGGCTTTCTCGATCGCCGCGCAGCTGCGGTACACGAGCGCCTGGCTGTTCAGGGCGTGGGACGCCAGCAGCGGGACGAACCTCTCGAAGGGAAGGCCGTAGGGCTTGCAGAACCCCGCGAGCCAGAACGGCAGGGCCGCCGCCATGATCGGGAGCGTCATGGCCGAGACGTCGGCCTTGAATCCCAAGTGAAGGATCGCGGCAACCGCCACCGCAGCCGAGAAGCCGAGCGCCAGGCAGCAAAGCGTCCTTAGGGTGAGCTTTCCGACGATCTTCTCGTCGTACTCGCCGATGTCTTTCTGGATGGGAATTTGAAGCGACATGCTCTTCGCCCCCGGCCTAGGCGGGGAGCCAGCTGGTGTCGAGCATGCCGAAGTAGACGGCGGCCGCGATGATGATGGCGCCGCCGGCGATGGTGGAGATCGCGCTCGCGATCTGGCTGCCGCCCTGCTGCTCGCGGATGGCGAGGCCGAGCGAGACCGCGCCCCATACGACCAGAAAGCCGCCGAGGAACGTTACGCAGCCCGATACCAGGCTGATGATCTGGGATAGCATGGTTTGTTGCTCCTTTGCACGTCGGGCGCCGCGCCGGTTGTGGAAGGCGGGCGGCGCCTGGTAGAATCTTCGCTCGGAGCGGGATCGCTCCTTTGCATGAGGCAGTGGGGTCCGGGCCGCGAGGGTGGAAGCTCGCGTTCCCGGTTCGGCCTTCGGGCCGGCCCTGCTGCTTTTGCCTTCTCCGGGCATCGTCACCTGCCTTTCGCCAGCATCCCGTAACGCGGGTGCCCTTCGAGCCTGTACTTCTTGTCGCGGATGGGGTTGGCGCCCGCGATGAGCACGATCGCCTCGTCCCTCGGCAGGCGGCCGACCTCGCTGGCCTGCATGAGGTCGCGCTCGATGATCTGCCGGTTGCACGTGGTGGACGACCCCTGGCCGCGCGAGTCGTTCACCGTCATGGCCGAAACGGTCTCCTTGCCGATCGCCTCGGAGATCTCCTTGTTAGTCTTCACCGCCTTGCCGCCGAGGAACAGCGTCGTGTCGCAGTTGTCCTTGATGATCTCGGCGCCCTCGCGGTAGCGCTTCTCGAGCTGCGCGAACGACTGGACTACCACCGAGCAGGAGATGTTGCGGCTTCGCACGGTCGATATGGTTTGCTCGAAGTTCGGGAGCTCGCCGATGTTCGCGAACTCGTCGAAGACGAAGTGCACATGGGTAGGCAGGCTTCCGCCATGGCGCTCGAGCGCCGTGTTGCAAAGGACGTCGACCGTCTGCCACATGAGCAGCGTGAACAGGAAGTTGAAGGTCGGATTGGTATCGCTCATGGATGCGAAGACGCATGTCTTCTGCCCGGCGTCGCCCAAAGAACCCAAGCGCATCTCGTCGTAGCCGAGAAGGCTCGACACCTCCTTGACCGAAAGCGGCTTCAGGCGAACGTTGCACGAGATGATGATCGACTTCAGGGTCTTGCCGGCGGCCGTCTTGAACGCCCTGTAGTTGGACAGCGCGAAGTCCTCTTCCGCGCTCACGGGGTTCGCGACCCCGACCCAGCGCCAAGCGCCGGCGCCGTCATCGAAGGCGCGCTTCTCCGCGTCGAACGACCTGGCGGCGCCGGCTTGCGCGAAGCGAGCGCCGCGTTCGAGCTCCTCGAAGACGATGTCGAGCGGGCTTTTGAAGTCCTCGTCCTCTTCGCGGGCCTCGGCCAACCCCAGCAGCGTGAGCAAGCCCGGCACGTTGCGGTCGGCCTCAGGGCAATGGAATACCAGGTAGGACACGAGCGCCACGTACAGCAGGCGCTCGGCCTCTTCCCAGAAGGGGTCGCCCGAGTGCTCGTCGTCGCCCGACGTGTTCTTGATGAGGCATTCCACGAAGGTGAGGACGTCGGCCTCGGTTCCCACGTAGGCGATCGGGTTGTAATGCGCCGAATCGCCCATGTCGATGGTGCTGAACTCGACGACCCGGTAGCCGGCCGCCTCCAAGGGCCCGCGCAGCTCTGCGGCCAGCGTGGCCTTCGGGTCGGTGACGAAGTAGCTGCAGTTCATCTGCAGGAGGTTGGGCTTGACGTAATAGCGGGTCTTGCCCGAGCCCGATCCGCCGACCACCATGACGTTCTTGTTGCGATCGGTCTTCTGGTCGAATCCCCTCGGGTTCAGGGCGAACGCGCAGTTCTGAGTGAGGATGATGTTGTTGAAGGGGTCCTTGGCGTCGGAGAATGCGCGCATCTCGGTCTTGGTGGCCCAGCGCGAGCTTCCGTGTTCCTCGCCCTTGCGTGTGCCGGCGCCGTTCATGAGGTGGTTCGCGTAGGCGACCCACACCGCGCATGTGCCCAGAAGCGCCGCGCAAAGGGCGATGGGCTCGGCCGAGAAGCCTCCTCCGGCCGCCAAGTACGAGGGCAAGGTCGCTGCCGCCGCGGCCAGGTTCCCGATGGGCGCGCCGGGAAGCGCCGCGAGGTTCGCCGCGTACAGGTTGGCTGCGGCGGCGGCAAGCGGCGTGGCCGCGATCGCCAGAGCGAGAGAGGCCTTCATTATTTCGCCCTCGTCTGGGCGATTTCGATTTCGCGGGGCTTGCCGGCTTTGCGGGCGATTTCCTCGGCGGCGGCGCGTGCCCTGGTCGCGCGTTCTTTCAGCGGCTCGGCCTTGGCCAGCGCTCCCTTCGCGCGCTCGCATGCTTCGGGGATGGCTTCCTCGATGCGCTTGAACGCCTGGGCGACCGCGGGCGCCTCGTTCACCTTGAACACGAGGAAGCGGTTCTCGCCCTCGTTCGCGAAGGCGTGCTCGACGCCGTCTTTCTTGAGTTGCGCGGAGATCATGTCGGCCAAGGTCTCGTATTCGGGAAGGCCGTCGAACTCGCGCATGCTGAGCTTCGCCCATTCGGGCGCCTTCGCCTCATCGCGCTGCGCGCCGAACGTCTTCTCGATGTCGGCGCACGTGTTCCTGATGGCCTCGGCAAGGCCCTTGGCGCTTTTGGCGAGGGCTTCCTGGCCCTCCTCTTGCGCGACTCTCAGCATCCAGTCGAATAGTTTTTCGCCGCTTTCATCGCCGAAATCCGTTGCCATGCGTTTCGCTCCTTTCGCTCGCGCGCTGGGACAAGCTGTCCCAGCATCCGTTTGCGCGTTTTCCTTTGGTTAATCGATTGACGGGGATTCGCGATGCGGGCCGGCACTGCGGCTGCTCAGGGCTGATGCGGCATCGCGGGCGTCTGCCGCGCGCTGCGCCAGCGTTCGCCCATGTTCGGCGGCAAGCGCCTTATGGGCTATGTCCCATTTGACCGTCGCTTCCGCGTCGTAGTAGTCGAGGGACCTGCACTGCGCCGGCGTGGCCAGCTGCATGGAGCGCACGAGGGTGTCGAACGCGTCGCGGCCCTTCGCCTCGATGACGAAGGCGAAGCTCGTCGATTCGAACGCGAGCCAGCCTTCGCCGTCGCGCTTCAAGGTCCACCATTCGTCCCCGCCGTTCACCTGGTTCACGAAGGCCAGGTCGTCGAACACCACGCCCTGGCGGATCGTCCAGTTGCCGCGCTCGAAGTACTCGCGAAGCGCGTCGATGTCGTCGATGCGACTGAACTCGTAGGGGTACTCTTCGAGGAACGGGTCGTCTTGCCAGTCGTAGCCGCCGACCTTGAGCCAGCCGTTCTCCTGGCATTTCTCGATGAGCCGGCTGCGTTCGTTCCCGCAGATGCGGTTCTGCTGAAGCATGTCGTGAAATTCATGCCTTTCCATTCGGGCTCCCCTCGGATACGGGCGGGTCGGCTCCTCCTCCCCGCACTGAAAAGGCGGCCGTCGGCCGCCTGTATGGCTTTCTCGTATGAAAGTGTTTCATACGTGCCGCGTCGCGATAGCGGCCGACGTGCGCCAAGGCCTTCTAAGGCTCCCTAAGCCGAAGCTTTTCGCGGCGTCCCGGCCTATCGGCTTCTGCGCCTGTCGATGTGGCCGAGGTCGACGAGCGTCGATGTTTGGACTATCCGCGACAGCACCGCCTGCGCGCTCTCCCTTTCGCCGGAACGCGACATCCGCTTTTCCAGCTCCGGGAACGAGTATTGGGAGGTGTAGATGGTTGGGAGCATCCGCTCGTAGCGCCCGTTGACGACCTCGAACATGGTCGTGGCCGCCCAGGAGTTGGCGTTTTCCTTGCCAACGTCGTCGAGCACCAGGAGGTCGGTCCTTATGAAGTGCGAGCTGTCCTTGCCCTCGGAGTCCCCGTAGCCTTTGCTGATCTCGTTGAGCATGGAGAGCGTTGTCGTGAGGACGGCCTTGCGGCCCGACCTGATCACGGTTTTTACGATGGCGGAGGCCTCGCTCGTCTTGCCCGCGCCGACGCCGCCGTACAGGTACAGCCCGCGGCCGGTTCGCTCGCCCAGGGACTCGATGAACCTGAGCGATTCGGGCCTGCGTATCTCGGAGGCGATGAAGCGCATGGGCACGCCCGCGCGAAGCAGCTTCTTGACGGCGTCCGCCTCCCGCTTCGCCTTCTCGGCTTTGTCGCGCCTGGCCTCTTCTTCGGCTTCGCCGGCGCACCCGCATGCGGCGAACGTGACCCAGCGCACTTTTCCGTTCGGACCCTTCACCCCGAGGGGCTCGCGCTCTTTTCCGCAGTACTGGCATGCGAGCCTCGATGGAGGGTCGTGCTCTATGCCGAGCGATCCGGCTTCCGCCAAGGTGAGAAACGAAGTTTCGGGTTCCATACGGCACCCCTTTCTCTTTAGTTGGATGTTTTGGTATGCGTTTCCTATCTGGGTGAAGAGGTTTCACCGGGGAGGTGAAACCTCTTCACTAGTAAGCGCCGTCGAGCAGTGAAAGAACTTCACCTCCGAGCAAGGCCAGTGGTGAAGGTTCTTCACCACTGGGAAAGCGGTCTTCTGGCGCTGGGGCCTCGTTCTCGGGCGGGCCGTTCCCCAAGCGGACCCCGATCGCTTCGAGCGGCGCTTGCGCAACCGCGTATCGTTTGGTCGAGTTGGGCCGGTTGCCGCGCTTCCCGGTTTCCTCGATCAGCCCCTTCTCGACCAAGCCGTTCACGGCGCTAATGACCGACCTCTTCGATGTGCCCAGGAAATCGGCTGTTTTCTGCCTGCTCTCGAAGAATTCGAGCCCGCATCTGCAGAAACCGTATACCCGAGCGAAGACGAGGAGCTCCGTTCCTTGCAGCCCGAGCTCGCGCATCATGAACGGGAAGACGACGAGGTACCCCTCTTTCTGGTCGGCGCTTTCATCGGGAGCCCGCGCACGTTGCATGGAAGTCCGCACCTACCAGGATTCGAGCGCGTTCTCTTCGATCATCTGGGCGAGGTTGTCGGGCGTGAAGCGGATGCCGTGCCCGACCCTCACCCCCGAGAGCCGCCCGTCCTGGATCATGCGGTAGACCGTAGACGGGCTGACCTGAAGGTATTCCGCCACCTCCGACACGGTGTAGAGGGGCGTGAGGGCTTTCTTGAGCGTCGACTCGACTTTGGCCACGCGATCGTCGCGCTCCATGGGGGCGATGCTTCGATCCGCGTGCGATTGGTGCTTAGCCATTGGATTTGCCTCCTTTTCGGTTTTCTTGCGGCGAGGTGCCGCCATCTGAAGCTGCTTGCCAAGGTTTACCGCCGTTGCGGTTTGTTGACGCCTGGCGGAAAGCGGCAAGGCCCGCTAAGGCCTTGCAAGGCGAAGCTAGTTCTTGGAAGCGTCTGAAACGAGGCGCGTTGCGCGCTCGAACCACTCCATGAACTCGTCGTGGACGATGTACTTGCCGCGCTTGGTGCCCGTGAGCTCGCGCAGAGGAAGCGGGTTGGGCATCTGGCGGCTGAGCTTGTAAATCGAGTCCTCGCTCTTGCCGAGCAGAAGCGAGAGGTCTTTGACCGAGTAGATGGGCTTCGCGGCGATGCTGCCGCGAACGAGGCTGTTGAGGATCGAGACGGAGTCGTTCAGCCTGAGGATGGCCGCCGCCAGGTTGGCGATGTCGCTGGATTCGGGGTTTCGGAGGTTTTCGTTGGCGTTCATTTGGTTGCCTTCCCCGGCTTGGGGCAGAAGGCAGCACGAGCCCGCCGGCACCCAGCCGTTTTTTTAAAGGCGTGGGTGTCGGTCAGGCCCGTGCTCATCCTGACTATGTCGCTTTCCGCTATGTCATAGAGTTCTCCTTCGTGTTCTATCTACCCTTTATAGGAAGCGTGCCCTTATTGGACGTCACCGCCAAAAAGACGCACTTGCCTAAGCCCCTGTGGGCTTTCGTAAAATAGATATTGGATTTACGCATGGTCCATGCATGCGCCAATAGATGTTTTAGAACGTCAACATATGCGTCGCTATGCATGACCGATGCGCATAATAGACGCGCCCAAAACAGTGCGGCATTTTGAGTCGGTCAACGACTCATGGATTTTGTTTTATGCCATAAGCAACGGCGATATCGCCCGGGGCACTTACGCAGATTCGGTCGAATCCAATTTTTTCAAGGCTTTAAAGCCAGAGACCATAAGGTACACACCGCCGACGGCCCAGAACGCCGTCATGATCAGCCAAGGCATGTATCCGGGCAGCTGCGCCATGCCTGACCCGACAAGCATCGAGACTGAACATAGCCCGTAGAGCACCTCGGATGCCATCATCACTCCGACGATCATGCACATAACTGCACCCGTTCGGCCCCCAAGAGAGACAATCTTGCTCCCCAGGCGGCTTTCCGCCGTATACTCCATCGACAGTTTTTTGGCACCGATTATCTCGTCGGTGGTTACATCGAGGGCTTTTGCGACAAAAGGAAGCTTGTCCGTATCTGGCTGGGTCTCACCGCGAAACCATCGGCGCACCGCAGCCTCAGACACGCCAGCAGATTCGGCGAGGTCCCGAGTAGCCAATCCCTTCTCCAACATGCGGGCCTTGATAAAATTCCCGATTTCCTTTTTGCTTGCCGTTTTATCCATCATGAACCTTTCTCGAATTGCATCACCGATATTTCAATTGTGCGTTTCCGCAGGTCATTTAGCAAGTAACAGGCAGTTACATACGGTTACGCAAAAAAGAAAACCCATCTTACTCGGCAAGCAGCCCCATCTACAAAGACTCAAATGAGCTTATCGCCGCAAACCGTCAAGCAACTCAAAGTCAGATTCTTCCCCTCTTCGCGCCTGACCGAGGAGTCACAACTTTCACTATTATCAATACTTTATTACTACATTTATATTTTCTTTTACTACATATGATGATATACTCAAGCCGTTGCAACGAAAGGAAGCAAATGAAGTCGTACAGCGTGAAGGAGATAGCCGAACTGCTCCAAACTAACCCCGAAACAGTAAGACGCTGGATCAGGAAGGGCAAGCTCGAAGCGACAAGGGGGTCTTCCAGAAAAGAAGGCAGTTCCGTCTCCTCGGAGGCTCTGCAAAAGTTCCTCAAGGAAACGCCGAAGTACGCCGCCTCGGCCGCTGCTGCCATCTCTTCGCCAGCAGCTCTAGTGTCTGCTTCGGTCTTGGCCGCAATCGGAGGAGCTGCCGCTATGAAGATCCAATCTGACAACAGCATTGAAAACGCCTCCATAGATACGATTCAGATATGCGCGTATATCGAAAACGAGATGCGCTCGCTTAAAGAGTCAATTGCGCGAAAAAGGAAGACTATGGAGCAGCTTGAACAAGAAATCGAGAAGGACGAGAAAAACCTCGAAGGCCTAGAAACATTGCTCGGGAAAATCAAGACCGAGGAATCGAAAGCGGACGTATAGCAAAAAGAAAGGGAGTGCCAATGATGGAAATCGACGAGAACGAAACCTCAAAGGGCGACGGCGAGAAAGCTCAAGAAGACAAACCCGTTTCGAAAAGGCGGCTATTAAAGAAGGTCGTTATCGGCACCGCCGCAGCAGCGGTTGTCGGCATAGGGGCGGCACTCATCCTTAAAAACGGGCTCAAAACGAGCGCCCTTCAACCAAATGCAGCCAAGGCAGTCGCAAAGACGCTTACTGACAGCACGCTTAGCTCAGCCGCGCAAACCACAGCAGACGGCGCATCGAATGCCACTGCGGTTGCAACGAAGACAGTTAACGTGAGCCAGCATATCCGCAATCTTCACGAAGGATGGACGGCGTCGGCAGACGCAGTAAAACAGGCGCAAGCCGCCGGTGTCGAACTCGGTATCGGGCAAACGTTCGTCAACGCATATTCCAAGACCTATAGTGCTGCAGCATAGACAAACGCAACAGAAACGGAGCATCGAATGGAAGCGAAAGAAAGCATCGTTGGAAGACCGAACCCAAACCTGCCGTCAAAGAGGGGTGACAATCCTGAGGTCAAATGGGCTGCGCGCCTGTTTATCATCATGATGGCTTGCATGGTTGCCGTCTGCGTCATCCATGCGATAGGGGAAGTCATGATAATCGCACATATATACGCATAACGAAGTATGGTGAAAAAATTGTTAGATACGAAATGCGCAAATTGCGGAAACGATGACGAAAACACGCTTTGGGACGAAGGCGACACAATATATTGCAGCAAGTGCGCGCACAGAACTTTAGTCTCAACTGGCGAAGATGATTTGGTCGTCTGCCCCTACTGCGGGGAGCTAAGGGACAGGAAGGCTTATTATTGCAGGAACTGCAATAGCGCCTGGGGATAAAACCGATAACGAGAAGGGAGCTCGCAATGGGATTGATGGGTTCGATATTCGATGCCTTGTCCTCCGACGGGAACGATGGTGGATGCGACTGGATATGCGACAGCTGCGGCGCTTACATGAACAATCAGCCAGGGTTTAGCGTATCAAGCGGCAGCTGGTGCTGCAAGGAGTGCGGTTCATGGAACGACGTCAGCGAAGACAACATCGTCGACGAAGAGGACGATGGCTATCTGGGAAGCTATCAGTACTATGTCGACGAAGAAGAACGAAACCGCGAAGAAGAAGAGAGACTTCGTGAGCTAGGCATCGATCCCTACGACGACTAAACGGCTGCGCCCCTACTTCTATCGTACTTAGGTGCATCACAGCGAGAGCATAAGCCGAATCAACGTTCGCCAACCGTGCTGAATAATGTCACTTGCAACGCGAATCAACGCCGTTGCGCAAAACTGCAACGGGGATATTCAACCATCCCCGTTGATTCGAGCCGATTAAGCCGCCCGACGCTATTCCCTCTTGCGAAACGGGGAATCGTAAAGCAGAGGTGCTCGCCGTTGCATGCTGTTGGACCTTGATGGGATGAATCACTCAACCATCCCCTCGAGCACTGAATCACCCGCTGATTCGGGAATGATTCGAACGAAACATGACGAGAGCGAACAATCTGGCGCCATATGGACGCATTTCACGGCGATGGACGACTTCCGCAATCGAGTGGGGATGATTCGCAGTCTGAAACGAAGCCGCAAAGGCTCATCTGAACAATTCGTCGTGGCTACCGGTGCGCTCGAAAAAGGCGACGCTGCCATTTGACGACCAGATAACAAGCCAGTCGCCCGAGTTCGCAACATGGCATTCGCTCCTGCCCGCCCAACTTCCCGAAAGCCGGTGCATATTGTGCCGGCGCCTAAGAATCTCCATGGACTCGGGCGAGTTCTCGAGAACAAGATCGATGAGACTCTGGAGTTCGACGAGATCCCAATTGCGACGATGGGCCTTCTTTTTGAGGTCGCGCGAGAACGCGGTGGAGAATTCCGCCGTCAACTTCCCCATCAGCGCATCGCCGCTGCGATAAGATCCGCACCGTTATCGTAACGACCCTCTTTGCCGGAAGAGAGGAAGGCATCGCCCTCGCGAATCGCCTCAAGGCTCTCGGCGTTTGGCTCTTCGGGGGCGAAGGTGAGGGGGATGCGGCGGGTGTTCACCATCTGCTTGTAAAATGCGCGCGTTACGGAAGACAAGTCAAGACCGTAGTAATCCGCCACTTCGGAGGCTTCTCGTTTCAAATCCTCGTCGATGCGAATGGTCAAAGTCGAGCTTGCCATAAACACTCCAATCAACTTTTGTATGTGCACATATATTGTAATGCACTGACAGTTTGAGTTTCAAGAACCAACCAGTCGCCAATAACTCAAGAAGCGTCGGCCAGATAGATTGAAATGTGACAGGGGCCGTGAGGCTATATCAGCCGCAGGACCATGCGCGTCGTGCCCGGCAAATCGAAAAACCCGAAGCGACGGTAAAAGGCCGATGCGGTCTCCCCCGTCGGATCGACGACAAGAGCCCTCGCGCCAGCGAGCTCCGAGACCTTTAGCGAGTTCAGGATTGCATCGCGCAGAAGCTGGACGCCAAGGCTCATTTCTCAGTACTCCCAAACGCAAAAGAAAACATCTGAAGAAGTGCGGCAAGGCGCCCAATAGCGCCCTTGTAGGGGGAAGGGCCAACCTCTTGCGGGCGCTTGCCCCGGCTCGCCTCCTAAGCGGCCGACGTTCGCTCGGGAAGTGGGCGATATCGGGCGGACGCTGAAGAGCTCTCTCGGCAAGTATGCACGCCGCTAAAGATTGCAAAACTCCTCTAGGACGCGAAGGCGCGGGGCGATGTCTTCCTGCAGGTCGTCTGCCAAATAGGGGAGAAACTCCTGCGAAGGGCCAAGCGACTCGCTGGCTGCT
>JAUNWQ010000020.1 GCA_030540225.1 Coriobacteriia bacterium
TGCAGCAGGAGTTCCGCACCAAGGAGATGCTCACGTCCATGGGCATCTACGCGCTTTTGGTGCTCATCGTCTACGGCGCGTCGCTCGGGCAGTCGGCGCAGGCGTCCGACGTGCTCGCCATCGTGGGAGGCCTTCTGTGGGCGCTCATCGTGTTTACCTCGCTTTTGGGCCTCGGTCGCTCGTTTGCGCACGAGAAGGAGCAGGGTTGCATGGAGGGCATCCTGCTCGTGCCGCTCGACCGCGCCGTCGTGTTTCTGGCGAAGGCCACCTCGAACGTGCTGTTTCTGCTGGTGGTCGAGGTGATCGCCGTGCCGCTGTTCGCGTTTTTCTTCCTCATGGGAACCCCGCTCGCCGACACGGCGCCCTATGCGCTGCTGCCGCTTTTGGCGGGCACGGTGGGCATCGCCGGCGTCGGCACGCTGCTTTCCACGATCACGGTGAACACGCGCGGGCGCGATGTCATGCTCGCGGTGCTGTTCGTGCCGATCATCTTCCCGCTTCTGTACGCCTGCGCGTCTGCCACCACGGCGATGATCGCGGGCTCAGCGGGCGCATGGGACGTGTTCTTGCCCTCGATGGCGCTTGCGTGCGGCTACGATGTGATCATGCTGCTGGCGAGCTGGGCGCTCTACGACTTCGTGATTTCGGCGTAAGGTGGCTTCCCGCGCCTGCAACGCATTGATTGACCTGCGGCTTTTTGGATAGAAAGGAACCGTATGACGGATAAAAAACCTTGCAAGCTCCCCGAGGCGGGGCAGTGGCCCGACAGGATAGCGCCCTGGGTGCTGCTCTGCGGGATCGCGCTCTCCACGGCGGGCTTTCTCATGGCGTTTTTGTTCGCGGGACCGGTGTCGGGCGCCTCGGTCGACGGCGTTGAGCTCATCGGCGGGCAGATGATTTCGAACAAACTGCTCATCTCGCAGAAGATCTTCTACTTTCACATGCCGGTCGCCATCGTGTCGTTCGTGGCGCTTGCGTTCGGGGCGTACTATTGCGTGCGCTTTCTCATTACGAAGAACCAGCGCTTCGACACCTGCGCGCGCGTGGCGTTCGAGATTGCGCTTCTGTTCGTCGTCGCGACCATGATCACGGGCGATCTGTGGACGCGCTTCGAATGGGGAGTGTGGTGGACATGGGAGCCGCGCCTGACCACGTATCTGATTCTGATGCTTATCGTGATCGCGTACTTCGTGCTGCGCAACGCTATCGAGGAACCTGAGCGTCGCGCAACGTATGCTGCGGTCATCGGCATCATCGCGTTTGTGGACGTGCCTATCTGCTACATGGTGACGCGTCTGATTCCGTCGAGCATTCACCCGGTTGTGCTGCGCGAGGGAGGCATGTCGGGGGACATGGCGGCGACGCTTGTCGTGTGCCTTCTGGGTATGCTGTGCGTCGGGTTCGCGCTCTATCGTCTGCGTTTTCGCCAGGTTCGCGTGACCGAGCGCGTCGAGGCGCTGAAGCAAAGCATCGAAGAAATGGAGGAGAGGTAAATGAATCCCGTTCTTGCCGATATCTATAGCACCATTCTGCCGTCCGCCCCGTTCGTGATCGCAGCTTATGCGCTTTTGTGGGTGGCGCTTTTGGTGTTCGTGCTCATGATCATGCGCGGCATTAAGAAGAGCGAGGCCCAGGTGGTCGTGCTCGAAGAGGCGCTCGAGGACCTGAAGGAGAAGCAGGCGTAAAGCGCCTTGGGGGCGCGCGGGCGCGGTGGCGTCTCGGGGACGCTGCTGCATCGGGGCGCGACGGCGCGCGAAGGGCTATCCCCATCGCGGACGCTCGTCGAATCGTGCCGCGGAAGCACGCAGGCTTCATCGGAGTTTTCCCGCGTTTGCGCTCGCGCCCGCTTTCCGCGCCGCCGGACTGTGGCGTTGACGTGGGCGCGTGAGGGGCCTTCATGCCGCGTGCTACAATCTGTCCCGTGAGTTTCCAGAAAGCGCCGAGCGGGCGCTTTCCTTGTATGTTGCCTCGCGAAGAAAGGTTTCCTATGAAGGCACTTATTCCCGCTGCCGGTTTGGGCACGCGCTTCCTTCCCGCCACGAAGGCGCAGCCGAAAGAGATGCTGCTCGTGGTCGACCGCCCCGTCATCCAGTACGTGGTGGAGGAGGGCTTGGCGTCGAAGGCCGACGAGGTCGTCATTGTGAACAGCCGCTCCAAGAAGGCGATCGAGGACCACTTCACGCCCGACCCCGACCTGGTCGCCACGCTGCGCTCGCGCGGCAAGGACGCTTACGCCGACGAGGTGGAGCGCGTGGGCAACTACAACGTGAGCTACGTGTATCAGGAGGAGCCGCTCGGGCTGGGGCATGCCATCTGGTGCGCGCACGAGAAGACGGCGGGCGAGCCGTTCTACGTGCTTCTAGGCGACGTGATCGTGCCCGACAACCAGATGCTTCCCGCGATGCAGAAGGTGTCGGACGAGCACGGCGGGGCGAGCGTGATCGCAGTCATGCCCGTGCCCGATGATCAGGTGCATCGCTTCGGAATCATCGCTGGCGAGAAGCTCTCCGACGACGTGTGGAAGGTCGATTCGCTCGTGGAGAAGCCGGCGCTTGAGGATGCGCCGTCGAACCTGGCCGTGTTCGGGCGCTATCTGCTGAGCCCGCGCGTCATGGAGCTTCTGGCCGACGTGAAGCCTGGCGTGGGCGGCGAAATCCAGTTGACCGACGCGCTCGATGAGGTGCTGCGCGAGGAAGAGATGTACGCGCTCGTAATCGATCCCGAAGACGGCTTCGACACTGGCACAGTGGAAAGCTGGCTGCACACCAACAACGTGCTCTTCGAGCGCAAGCAAGGGTAAATTTCACGGGTGGCGATACCCTTCCCAAGTGAGGTGCGCCCGCGGGCGCGGGCGACCTCCTCGAGAAGGGGCGGTCTTTTCAAGCTTGAATTTTCAATCTTGTCATTTTCAAAGGGGAGACCTGCCAGAAATCGGGCGGTTTTCATCATCTCGGGAAGAATTCGAGCGAGGAGGAGAAAGCCGTCCGCGAAGCAAAACCCGCTGAACCGGCCTTACTCTTCGCGCCGCTTTCGTTCGCTCGTCACAAGGGGCGGGGAAACGCCTTCCGAGGGCTTCCCGTTGATGAAAACCACCCGATTTCTGGCAGGACCCCTCTCGGAAAGCGGCTTCTGGCAGGACCCTCTCAAAAAGTGGCATACGCTGCCAAGGGCAGGGCATGGGTTCGCTGGCGCTCGCGGCTAGGCCGCCTTCTCCTCCCTTGGGAGAATCTTGTAGAAGACGAGATAGACAAGCCCGCCGAGAAAGTACATGAGGGCGTCGATAGGATCGGCGGTGCCGAAATGCAGGACGCACGAAGCTAAGACTTCCCAACATACTGCGCACAATGCCGAGAGAAGGAGGGAAGACCCCAGGTCGCAGATAATCTCTCTGCCTGAAACAACCCTGGTCAGGACGTTTACGTAAGCGGGGAAAACAATGCCGCCGCAAAGGTCGGCGAGATGATAGTTGACAAATTCGTACGGCAGAACGCAATCCAGCGGGAAGACGAACCTGTTGATGAGGTAAACGAGGGTGGCAAGAAGGGGGAGCAGGTTGCTCCACGAGAACAGCGCCGGCCCAAGACGCCTCATCATGAATCGGAGCTGCCTAGCCACAGAGACCGAACAGCGCGAGGCCGAGACAGATTCCGAGGGCGATAATGATGATTTGGGTGCAACCGCTCTTTTCTGCCATGGTTTTCCTTTCGATAAGCAAGTACCAGCATTCTATCACCTCAGATTGTTTCTCAACGAGGAGTTTCGCGAGCGGGTGCCTGTGCTCTGGGCTTGCTCGTCCAGCGGCGAAGGCGTCGTATGCGTGGAGAGCGCTCTCTGTACGCATCTCGCTTGCTCGATGGTCGCAGCTGCGAATGAAGCCGTGCAGACCCCCGTGTGCTCTGCGCTGGCCCCAGTGCCGCTAAAAGAAACGAACTCGTAACAAAAGCCCTGGTTGATTCATAAGATGCCCACGTGTCGAACATAAGGGGTTCAAGGGTGATTGTTATACTGCATGCAGCAGGTGAGAAGGTCCCCCCTCCTTCAAGAATCCTGCAGTTGCCTTCTTTCGAAAGCAGCAGGCGGTCCTAACCCCGACCGTCTAATCCCCTCCTTGGGCCCGTCGGACCTCCCTTTCCGGCGGGCCATTTCTTTTCTCCTCCTTCGCCTCTGGGCAAACAAACGTTCGCATGGTATGATACGCGCCATGGAAACCTTATTCACAGCAATGGAAAACGAGCGCCGCGCGGAAGTGGCGCCGCTTGCGGTGCGCATGCGCCCCCGCACGCTCGACGAAGTCGTGGGGCAGATCGATGCGGTCGGCCCTGGCAGCTGGTTGCGCAGTGCCATCGAGGGCGACAGCTTAAGCTCGGTCATCCTCTTTGGGCCCGCGGGCACGGGGAAGACCTCGCTCGCGCACGTTATCGCCGAGCACACGAAAGCCACCTTTGTGGAAGTCTCCGCCATCGGCGGCACCGTGTCCGACCTGCGCCGCGAGATCAGCGCCGCGGAAAAGCGCCTGACGATGCAGGGCCTTCGAACCATCCTGTTCGTCGACGAGATCCATCGCTTCAACCGCAGCCAGCAAGACGCGCTGCTCCATGCGGTCGAAAACCGCGTGCTCGTGCTGGTGGGAGCCACCACGGAGAACCCGTTCTTCGAAGTGAACTCAGCGCTCATCAGCCGTTCCCGCGTGGTCGAGCTTCACTCGCTCACCGATGGGGAAATCGCGCAGCTCGTTCGCCGCGCGCTCGCTGACGAGCGCGGGCTCGCCGGGCGCTATGCGCTTGCCGACGACGCCCTTTCGGCTATCGTGCTGCTCGCCGGGGGCGACGGGCGCGCCTCGCTTACCACGCTCGAGCTCGCCTCGCAGATGGTGGCGCCCGGCACTCCCAAAAAGCCTGCTCTCATCAGCGTCGATGTCGTGCGCCGCGCAACGCCCCATCGCGCACTCGCCTACGATAAGAACAAAGACATGCACTACGACGTCATCTCCGCGTTCATCAAGTCGATGCGCGGGAGCGACCCTGATGCTGCGCTCTATTGGCTCGCGCGCATGATCGACGGTGGGGAAGACCCGAAGTTCATCGCGCGCCGCATGATGATCCAGGCTTCGGAGGACGTGGGCAACGCCGACCCTCAAGCATTTCTCATTGCCGAAGCCGCGTTCAAGTCCGCCGAGGTCATCGGCTACCCGGAATGCCGTATTAACCTGGCACAGGCGGCGATATACCTAGCGCTCGCTCCGAAAAGCAACGCCGCGGAGGCGGGAATCGATGCGGCGCTCGCCGAGGTTCGCCGCGGGCCTGCGCGCAAGGTGCCCGACTACCTGCGCGATAGGCATCGCCCAGGATCCGAGAACTACGGAACCTACAAATATCCCCACGACTACCCTGAAGGATGGGTCGATCAGCGCTACCTTCCTGATGGCCTGGAGCGCGGCTGCTTCTACCATCCGAGCGAGCGGGGTTGGGAAGCTTACCGCGCGGATGCCGCCGCTCGCGACCGCGCGGCGGTGCTCGGCCGCACGGCGGAAAGCCGCGCCGCGGCAGGCAATTCCTCGCGAGGGTCGAAGCGCAACGCGACTGCCGCTTCTGCTGAAAGGAAGCCCTCCTCCGAGGACAAGGCGCTTTCGGACGCCTCCGACCAAACGGCACATCCGGCAGACGCCCCTGCCCCCGCCGGCGAAGCCGGCATCATCTGATTGCAGCAAGGCGGCGGCAATCACCGCCCGCGCGCTTGACGGTGACGTAGCGTCACGCGCGATAATAGGGTGTTGGATTATCCGATGATCACACGTGCGAGAAGGACGCGGCATGCCTGTATATGAAGATGACCTGATGACCGTCGGCGAGATCGCCCGCCGCGTGGGCGTGACCGTGCGCACCATCCAGTACTACGACCAAAAGGGCCTGCTCCACCCCAGCTCGAAAAGCGAGCAGAATCAGCGCCTGTACTCCCGCGAGGACGAGGAACGCCTCTACCGCATCCTCACCCTCAAGTACCTCGGCTTCTCGCTCGCGCAGATCAAGGAGGCGGAGGCGCTCGACGACCGCCGGGAGCTCTCCGGTGCGCTCGAGAGCCGCATGCACGAGCTTGAGCGCGAGAGCGTCGAGGTCCTGCACAACATCAGCACCGTCAACAGCCTCCGAGAGCAGCTCGCTGCAAGCGAGCACGTGCGCTGGAGCGACTTTGCCCAGGCCATCAGCGACATGCAGAACCGCGAGGACGTGCTGTGGCTGGCCATCAACGGCGAGGGCTGCGACGAGAGCAGCGTCCCGGAGCTCACCCACGAGGAGGTCAGCCGCTGGCACCAGCTCATGGGCGACACCATCGAGGCCATGCACGATGGCGTGCAGCCCGGCGACGAGCGCTGCCGGGAGCTCGCCTTGCGTTTCGAGCGCCTCGGCGGCATGTCCGGCGCGCTCGCCGGCCTCAAGCGCCTCGCCAACCAGCGCGCGCAAGGCCCCAAGCAGTACGACCGCGACTTCTACGCGGGCATCCAGCGTAGGACGCTCAGCTTCCTCAAAGACGCGCTCGAGGCGCTGCGCGGTTAGGGGCGCCAAGCCGTAACAATCACAGCCATCCCGTGCCGGCACCCGTCCCACTTGGGCGGGTGTTGCTTTGCATCGCCTGTCATTCGCCCAGCTCGGCGCATTAATCGGCAAATCTCATCACTCGCCAGTTTTTTCTCGCGCAGCGCTTGCCCATGACGCAACGTCGCCCGTTAGCATCCTCAATCGGTTTCGAGGGAGGAGAGACGATGATCGTATCGTGGATGACAACCAACAGGTGCAACCTCAAATGCGAGCACTGCTACCAGGACGCGGCGGAGTGTGACAGTCGCGAGCTGACGACGGCCGAGGGCAAGGCGATGATCGAGCAGATCGCGCGCGCCGGCTTCAAGATCATGATCTTCAGCGGCGGCGAGCCCCTTATGCGCGACGACATCTTCGAGCTCGTGGCCCACGCTGCAGCTCAAGGCCTGCGCCCCGTGTTCGGCAGCAACGGCACGCTGATCGCCGACGAGGTCGCGCGAAAGCTCAAGGAAGCCGGCGCGTGCTCCATGGGCATCAGCATCGACAGCCTCGACGCGGCAAAGCATGACGCCTTCCGCGGCGTCGCAGGCGCCCACGCCGACACCCTCGCGGGCATCGAGGCATGCAAGCGCGCGGGCCTCGACTTCCAGATCCATACCACCGTGGTCGACTGGAACCGCGACGAGGTCTGCGACATCACGGACTTCGCGCAGAGCATCGGCGCGGTCAACCACTCGATTTTCTTCCTCATCCCCGTGGGGCGCGGCAAGTACATCGAGGAGACGAGCCTCAAGGTGCTGGAGAACGAGGCGCTGCTCCAAGACATCATGCGCAAGGCCGCAGAGGTCGACATCGACGTCAAGCCCACCTGCGCGCCGCAGTTCACGCGCGTCGCCGACCAGCTCGGCATCCCCACCCGCTACACGCGCGGCTGCCTGGCCGGCCTCACCTACTGCGTCGTCGGCAGCGAGGGCATCGTGCGCCCGTGCGCGTACATGACCGAGGACGCTGGCGACGTGCGCGAGCAGCCCTTCGACGAGATCTGGGCGACGAGCCCCGTGTTCGAGCGCTTGCGCACGCAGGCTTACGGCGGCAACTGCGGCGAGTGCGACCACAAGGAGCATTGCGGCGGCTGCAGGGCGCGCGCGGCGTACTACCATGACGGCGACTACATGGCCCAGGACGACTACTGCGCCTACGGGCAGAAACTCGGCTGCAAGGGCGCCTAGGCGAGAGCCCGACGGCCGTCCCCTGCCCCTGCCGCTGCGATGACAGGGGCAGGGGCAGGGGCTGACAGCAAATGCGACGGATGCGACGGCCGCATGATCGGCCGCCCACATCAGATGAGGAGAACCACATGAAGAGGATTGCAACGAAGGCATGCGCGTGTGCGTGCGCCCTGGCGCTGGCGGCAAGCGGCAGCGCGATGATCGGCTGCTCTGGCAGCAACTCCGGCGCCGCCGCCGCACAGCAGGGCGCGACGAGCCAGCAGGCCGGCTACACCTTTACGGACGATTTGGGCAACCAGGTGACCGTGAGCACGCATGAGCGCGTCGTCGCGGGCATGGGCAGCTTCGCGAACATCTGGGAGCTGGCGGGCGGCACCCTCGTCGGAGCGTCCAGCGACGCGTTTTCCGATTACCACATCGAGTCAAAGGCGGAGAAGGTCGGCGACTTCTCCTCCCTCAATGCTGAGTCCATCATCGCGCTCAACCCGGACTTCGTGATCTTGACCGGCGCAAGCTCCGGTCGCGGCGGTGGCGTCGCCCAGACCGACCTCAAGGACACACTGCAGGCGGCGGGCATCCCCGTGGCGTACTTCAACGTCACCACCTTCGACGACTACCTGCGCATGCTCAAGACCTGCTGCGACATCACCGGCGACGCCGAGGCGTACAAGGACAACGGCACGGAAGTTGCCGAGGACATCGACGCCATCAAGAAGAAGGCCGAAGGCAAGAGCGCGGGCAGCGTCGCGGTGCTGACCACGTACTCCGGCGGCACGCGCGTCCAGGCGTCCTCGACACAGACGGGCACCATGCTCGCCGAGCTGGGCGCGAGCAACATCACCGACGCCGACAAGAGCCTGCTGTCCGACTACAGCCTGGAGTCCCTGGTCAAGGCCGACCCCGACTTCATCTTCCTGCTGCCCATGGGCGACTCGAGCGAGGCTGCGCAAAAGGCGCTCAAGGACCAGACCACGGCCAACCCGGCTTGGAAGGAGCTGACTGCCGTCAAGGAGGGCCGCGTCATCACGCTCAACCCCAAGCTGTTCCTCTACAAGCCCAATGACAACTGGGATGACGCATACGAAGAGCTGTACGAGGCCTTGTACGAGACGCCGCGCGAGCAGAAGTAGCGCCTGATCTTGAAGGAGATACAGACGACAAACTCACGCGGCAAGCGCGGGCGCGCCTTGCAGGCGGACGGACGATTCGCAGTGGCCATGGTTGCCGCAGTAGCGCTGCTGGGATGCGCGGCGGTGCTCGGCATCATCATCGGCTCGACCTCCGTCGGCCTGCCCGACGTGCTCGCCCTCGCCTTTGGCGCACCTGCCGAGCAGACGGCGGTAAACGTCATTTGGAACATCCGCCTGCCGCGCGTGCTCGCAGCGCTTCTGGCCGGCGCCGCGCTCGCGCAGGCGGGCGCGCTCATCCAGGCGGCACTCGACAACCCCCTGGCCAGCCCCAACGTCATCGGCGTGAACGCGGGCTCGGGTTTCTTCGTGCTGCTGGCGGCGTGCGCCTTCCCCAACGTCTTTGGGCTCGCTCCCGTGGCGGCCTTCCTCGGCGCGTTGTGCGTGGCGGGGCTCATCTTTGCCGTGGCAGGCCTTGGGGGCTCGTCACGCCTCACCGTCGTGCTCGCCGGCATGGCGTTCACGGCGATCTTCACCGCCGGCATGAACACGATCCTCATCGTGAACCCGGACGCCTACGTGGGCGCCTCGGGCTTTTTGGTCGGCGGGCTGTCCGGCGTCAAGCTGAGCGAGGTCATCGTCCCCGGCTGCGCGATCTGCGTGGTGCTGGTGCTCGGCCTGTTGCAGGGCACGCGGCTCAACCTGCTCTCGCTGGGCGAGCATCAGGCGCACTCCCTGGGCCTCAACGTCCGCCGCACGCGCCTTACCGCGCTGGTGTCCGCCGCTGCGCTCGCGGGTTGTGCGGTGAGCTTTGCGGGCCTCGTCGGATTCGTGGGGCTCATCGTCCCGCACGCGGTCCGCGCTCTGGTGGGCCACGACAACCGCCGCGTCCTCGCGATGGCGCCGCTGCTGGGTGGGCTGCTGGTGTGCCTGTGCGACCTGCTCGCCCGCACCATGTTCGCCCCGTACGAGATCCCCGTCGGCATCGTCTTGTCCCTGCTGGGCGGGCCGTTCTTCGTCTACCTGATCTTGCGCCGTGGGAAGGGAGGCCTCGATGGCTAGCGTGCAGCTGAGCGACGTCAGCTTTGGCTACGGCGAGCGCGCCTTGTTCTGCGGGCTGGACCTCGAGCTCGCGCAAGGTAAGGTGACGAGCATCATCGGCCCCAACGGCTGCGGCAAGTCGTCGCTGCTCAAGCTGGCAAGCGGCATCTGCAAGCCCTGGGAGGGCAGCATCCGCGTGCTGGGGCACGATGCCAGCGCGCTTTCCTCCAAAGAGCGCGCACGGCTGCTGAGCTTGCTGGCGCAGGAGCACGCGGCACCGCCCATGAGCGTGCGGCGGCTTGTGGAGTGCGGGAGGTTTCCGCACCATGGGATGTTCGCGACGATGGACGCAGCGGATTACGAGGCAGTTGACCGGGCGCTTGCGACATGCGGGCTTGCAGAGCTCGCCGAGCGCCCCGTGGCCGAGCTCTCCGGCGGGCAGCGTCAGCGTGCCTTCATCGCCATGGTCCTGGCGCAGGATGCGCCCGTGGTGCTCTTCGACGAGCCGATCTCGTTTCTCGACGTGTCGGCGTGCTACGAGGTGATGGAGCTGATGCGCTCGCTCAAGGAGGAGCACGGCAAGACCGTCATCGCGGTGATCCACGACATCAACCTGGCGCTCAAGTACTCCGACGAGGTCTGCGTTATGCGTGCCGGAAAGCTGCTGTCGCAAGGGGCGCCACATGAGGCCGAGGTACTCGCAGCTGTCGAAGACGCCTTCGACGTGCGCATCGAGCTGCTGCATGGCGAGCTGGGGAGTTCGTATGCGCTGTGGCGGCGCACAAAGTGCTGACGCTTGCAATCAATCCCGCCGGCGAAGCCTATGAACAGCAGGTGAAAACGCCACGGAAAGAGCCTGATGGAACGGGCGAAGTGCTATAGTTAGGGCTTCGGAACAAAGGAGGCGCGGATGGATTTCTTCAGCGTGATAAACGTTGCTTTGCCGGTGGTGTATGTGCTGGTCGGCATCGTTTTGGTGTGGTTTGTCATCGAGCTTGTCATGACGATTCGCAAGACTCGCGAAACGGTGACGAGCGTGCAGAAGCAACTCGAGCCCACGCTCGAGCACGTGGAGAAGATTACGGCATCGCTTGAGCCTGTGTGCGACAAAATCGATCCCCTGGTCGATCGCGTGTCCCTCACGGTCGACGCCGCGAATCTGGAAGTCATGCGCCTCGATCAGATTCTCGAGGACGTGGGGGAAATCACTAGCTCGGCATCGAGTGCCGTGAACGCGGTCGATACGGTGACCAATGCTCCCCTCGAGCTCGTCAACTCCGTCACCAAGAAGGTCCGCCGGAAGTTCACGCCGAAAAAGGCGTCCGACGAGTCTGTTGCCTTAGGGCAGGGCGCGCCTGGCGAGCCTAATCCCGTCAGCGACTTCGTCGATGCGACCGCCGATGCCGCAGCTGCCGCAGTTGCGGCTGGCAAAGGCCGAGTCGCCGGCAAGGCGTCTAACGAGGAGGCTTCCGCTTCCGCCGTGGCCGCGACCGCAGCGACTCCCGCAGCCAAGCCCGCCGCGCAACCTGAGCCCGCGCCCGTAGTCGAGCCCGCCTCTTCCGACGAGGGCAAATACTTCACCTATGCCCCGGAAACGGGTGCCACCGCCTCATCTGATGCCGGGAAAACGGCGTCTTCGGAGGAGTAGGCTTTGAGCGACGTGGCGCAGAACAAGCAATCGGATAAGACGGACAAGGCTCGCAGGCGTTTCTTAAACGTTTGGACTATCGTGGGCGCCATCGCGCTCACCTGGGTCGTTGTGCAGCTATTGAACATTCTCTCGGTGCCTGTCGCCATCGTCATCTGGACGACCATCATCGTGTTCGTCCTGCGCGGCACGGTGAACAAGCTCGAGGAAATCGGCATCAACCGAACGGTGGGCACGGCCATCGGCTACGTGATCATGTTCGCGGTGCTGGCGCTTGTAGCGTTCCTTTTGTTCTCGCCTGGCGTTGGCATGAACACCCAGTTCGCGAACTTGATCGAGAACGTCCCCGTCTATGTGCAGGGCATCTCCGACTGGGCGAATGACATGTACGCGCGCTACGCCTACATGCTCGAGGACGAGTCGGTCCGCGCATTCGTCACCGACGTGCAGGCCTCCGCCATGGATTGGGCGGGCGACTTCGCGAAGAACAGCGCCTCGGGCGCCATCGCATTCGGCACGGGGCTTGCCAACGCGTTTATGGCCATCGGTTTCGCGCTCGTGGTCGCCTTCTGGATCCTCATGCAACTGCCTCAGCTCGGGCGCGAATGCAGGCGCCTTGTGGGCGACGCGCACGCCGAGGACCTCGAGATGCTCCATATCACGTTTACGCGCGTGATGGGAGGCTATATCAAGGGTACGCTTCTGCAGTGCGCAATCATAGGCGTGGCCTGCGGAGTCCTCTTTGCCGTGCTCGGCATTCCCAACTCGATGGCCTTGGGCGGCATCACGGGCATCTTAAACATCATCCCAATCATCGGCCCCTGGCTGGGCGGCGGTCTCGCTGCAATCGTCGGCATCTTCGTGAGCCCGCTCGTCGCCGTCATCGCCATTCTCGGTACCATCGTGATCCAGCAGTTCGTCTACACCTTCATCTCGCCTAAGATCATGTCCGACTCGGTCGACATCCATCCGGCGCTTACGCTCATCGCCCTCATGGCGGGCTCGGCGCTTGGCGGTGCGATGGGTGGGCTTTCGGGCTCGCTTGTGGGCATGCTGGCCTCTATTCCCGCCGTTGCCGTCGCAAAATCCGTTTTCGTGTATTATTTCGAGAAGCGAACGGGCAGACGCCTCGTCTCGAAGGACGGCGTGTTCTTCTTGGGCACGCCTTCGCCAAGCGAAGACGGCGATGCGCCGAATCCTATCGCCGATGCTACGTCCCCGCACCCCGACGGATCGGCGGAATTCGCGCGCGCCGAGAAGAAACGCGCCGAAAATGCCGAGAACAGGCGCAAGATCAGAGAGCGTCTGCGTGGGAGGGAAGACAAGAAATAGCGGCGCACTTGCGCTGTTGAGAACGTGAAAGCGAGCGCTTCTGCAATACCGCAACGCGCTCTTGAGTGATAAGGGAAGAACAACCACCATGAAGTACATGACCACCGCAGAAATCCGCGAGAAGTACCTCGCCTTCTTCGAGGAGAAGGGATGCAAGCGCATGCCGTCCTCCTCGCTCATCCCCGACGACCCGTCGCTGCTTCTGACGAGCGCCGGTATGGTGCAGTTCAAGCCCTACTTCCTTCACCAGAAGGAGCTCGACCCAGCCTACATCGGCACCACGACCGCGCAGAAGTGCGTGCGTACCAACGACATCGACAACATCGGCGACGCGCGCCACCTGTCGTTCTTCGAGATGATGGGCAACTTCAGCTTCGGCAAGTACTTCAAGAACGAGATGTGCGCCTGGGCCTTCGAGTTCTCCACTGAGGTGCTCGGCCTGCCGGCGGAGAAGCTCTACTTTACGGTGTTCGAGGATGACGACGAGACGATCGAGATCTGGAAGTCGCTCGGCGTTCCCGAGGACCACATCTCGCGCCTCGGAGAGGACGATAACTTCTGGCGCGCCGGCCCCACCGGCCCCTGCGGCCCCTGCTCCGAGATCTACTTCGACCAGGGTCCCGAAGTCGGCTGCGGCAGCCCCGACTGCAAGCCCGGCTGCGATTGCGACCGCTACCTCGAGTTCTGGAACTGCGTGTTCACCCAGTTCGACGGCCAGGAAGACGGCACGCTTGCACCGCTGCTCACCAAGAACATCGACACCGGCATGGGCCTCGAGCGCATCGCCGCCATCATGCAGGGCGTCACCAACAACTACGACACTGACGTGCTTCGCAGCCTCGTCGGCGTGGGCGAGCGCCTGGCGGGCAAGACCTACAAGCGGGACGAGGCGGTGGACAAGTCGCTGCGCATCATCGCCGACCACAGCCGTTCGGTCACGTTCATGATCGCCGACGGTATCCTGCCCTCCAACGAGGGTCGCGGCTACGTGTTGCGCCGCCTGCTTCGTCGCGCCATCCAAAAGGCGCACATGATCGGCATCGAAGGGCCGTTCTTGAACGACTACGTCGATGAGATCGTGGAGCTCATGGGCACGGTCTACCCCGAGGTTGTGGAAAACCGTGAGCTCATCCGCCGTGTGATCCTTTCCGAGGAAGAGCGCTTCGGCGCCACGTTGCGCCAGGGCCAGGTCTTTCTCGCGGAGGCGCTCGACAAGCTCGAGGGCGACACGCTTTCGGGCGAGGAGGCTTTCACCCTGCACGACACTTACGGTTTCCCTGTCGAGGTGACCGAGGAGATGTGCGCCGACCGCAACGTGAAGGTCGACATGGAGGGCTTCGAGCGCTGCATGGACGAACAGCGCGAGCGCGCCCGCGCCGCCAACACGAAGGACGCCGAGGCTGCTTGGAGCACCTACGGCGGTATCCACGCCGACGTGTTGAAGGAAGTCGGTGCCACGGAGTTCGTGGGTTACAGCGAGCTGGAATGCGCGGCGAAGGTGGTCGCCATCATCGCGAACGGCGAGCGCGTCGAAAAGCTTTCCGCAGGTGAAGAAGGCGAAATCGTGCTTGACACGACTACGTTCTACGCCGAGATGGGCGGCGAGGTCGGCGATACCGGCACGCTTCGCGGCGCCAACGCCGAGGCGGACGTGCTCGACACGAAGGCGCCCGAGAAGGGTCTTGTGTGCCACAAGGCGAAGGTCGCGTCCGGCACTATCGCCGTGGGCGATGAGGTTACCGCGGCGGTCGACGGTGCGCGCCGCGCCCGCATCACCCGCAACCACACCGCGACGCATATCCTGCATGCAGCACTTCGCCGCGTACTGGGCGATCACGTGAAGCAGGCAGGTTCCTATGTTGGGCCCGACCGCCTTCGCTTCGACTTCACGCACTTTGAGGCCACCACGCCCGAGCAGCTGGCCGAGGTCGAGCGCGTCGCGAACGAGGAAATCATGTCCGCCGTCTCCACCAATATCTACGAGACCTCGCTCGACGCCGCTCGCGAATCCGGCGTGACGGCGCTCTTTGGTGAGAAGTACGGCGACGTCGTGCGCGTTGTCGAGTGCGGCGAGTTCTCTCGCGAGCTGTGCGGCGGCTGCCACGTGGCCAACACCGCCGAGATCGGCCTGGTGAAGATCACCTCTGAGACTGGTGTCGGCGCGAACCTGCGCCGCATCGAGGCGGTGACGAGCTTCGGTGCCCTCGAGTACGTAAACAAGATCGAGGCCGAGTTGAAGGAAACCGCTGCTGAGCTGCGTGTTCCGCTGTTCGATGTCTCCGAGCGCACGGCCGCCAACATGAAGACGCTGAAGGAATTCCAGAAGACCCGCAAGGCCGCGAAGACCGCCATCTCCGACGACGGCGTGAACATGCTTCTTTCGGCCGCCAAGCAGGCGCAGGGCGGCTACCCCGTCATCATCAGCCGCGTGAAGATCGCCCAGCCGGGCGCGATGCGCAACATGTGGGACGTCGTTCGCGCACGTATGGAGACGCCGGGCGCTGTTGTGCTCATCGCAGACAACGAAGGGAAGGCCACGCTTCTGGCCGCAGGCACCGACGAGGCTGTGGCCGCTGGCTTCAATGCCGGCGCGGTGATCAAGGAAATCGCCCCGTGCGTCAAGGGCGGCGGCGGCGGAAAGCCTGCGATGGCCCAGGCAGGCGGCAAGGACGTGTCCGGCATCGATGCAGCGCTCGAGTCGGCCAGGAAGATGCTGCTCTAAGCTGTGCGTATACTTGCTCTCGATATCGGGGAGGTCCGCGTGGGGATCGCCGTATGCGATCCCGGCGAGCGCGTGGCTTCCCCCGTTTGCGTTCTTCCTGCTCGGGAAGTGACGGACAATGCGAAGCCGTTCAAGCGCGTGCTCGAGGACTGGGAGCCCGAGTTGCTTTTGTGCGGGCTTCCCAAAACGCTTGCGGGTGAGGAAGGCCCGCAGGCGAAGCGTATTCGCAAGGTGGCCGACGCCATCTCCAAAAACTGCGGCATTCCCCACGAATTCGCAGATGAGCGCCTTAGCTCGCGCGAGGCCAAGCGCAGTTTGCGTGAAAAGGGCCTAAGCGAGAAAGACATGCGAGGCAAAGTGGATATGATAGCGGCAAGTCTGTTTCTGCAGGCATGGCTCGACGAACGGGCTGCTCGCAATCTCGAAAGGTAACCGATGGCTCCATTCAAACGCCAAATCACCTATTCTTCGCGTCCGAATCATCGGGCGCGCGTTGCGCATTCCATGGGCGATCGCCAGTTCCGTACCTACGACACGAGCGCGCTGCAACCGAAGCGTTCGAAGGGGCCGATGATTGCCTTCATCGCGGTCATCGTCGTCGTGGCGCTGCTTCTCATCCTCGGCGTGTCCACGCTTGTTCGCGGTTGCACGTCTGGCAACCTCGTCGCCGATGGCCAGCAGGTCACCGTCGAGGTCGCCGACGGCGCGTCGACTTCTTCCATCGCGCAGTCGCTGCAGGACGCGGGCCTTGTCTCGTCCGCGAGCGACTTCACGAAGAAGGTGTCCGATCTCGGTCTTGACGGCTCTCTGCAACCGGGCACGTACACGCTGACGGGTGGCATGTCGCTTGAGGACCTCGCGAAGACGCTTTCCGCGGGTCCTGGCTTGACGGGTCCTTCCGTCACCATCCCCGAGGGCCTTACCTTGGCAAACATCGCCGACCGCGTGAGCTCCGCCACGAACGGCCGCATCTCGGCCGACGACTTCAAGGCGCAGGCATCCAACGCGAGCGTGTACGCGAGCGACTTCCCCTTCCTGAAGGATGCGGGCACGAACTCGCTCGAGGGTTTTCTCTTTCCGAAAACGTATGCGGTGAGCTCAACCGATACGGCAGACTCGCTTATCCGCACCATGCTCTCGCAGTATCAAACCGAGGTGGCGACGCTCGATTATTCGTATCCCACCAGCAAGAACTTCAACGCGTACCAGACGCTTATCCTTGCCTCGATTATCGAGAAGGAAGCGAGCGAGGATGCCGATATCCGCGCGAAGGTTTCGGCGGTCTTCTACAACCGTCTGCTGAACACCAGTGCGCCGACGTACGGCCTTTTGGGCTCGGACGCCACGACTGCCTACGAAATCGGCGGCGACCCCGACAACTATGATTGGTCTACGGACAGCGCCTACAACACGCGCCGCCATGCGGGCCTGCCCCCGACGCCCATCTGCTCTCCGAGCATCGGCAGCCTTCAGGCGGCCTGCAATCCTGCGTCCGATTTCGACGACTACTACTTCTTCTCGTTCTGGCCGAATGACCAGGGCACCATCGATTACTTCTTCGACAAGACCTACGACGAGCATCAGGCGACTATCGCCGCGCACTCGTAGGCGCTGTCGCGGCAGTTCGCGCAAAGGAAGTCCATGGCATATTTCAAACCCGATCGATATTTCTCCCGTCTTTCCCAGATCTCTATCGAGAAGGATATCCTTGCATGCGGGTTTGAAAACGTGCTGCTCGACATCGATAACACCTTCGTCCCCCGCGACACGCAGGTGATTCCGCGCGATGCCCGCGTGTGGCTCGGCTGCGCGCGCGAGGCGGGCGTGACGATCTGCCTGCTGTCCAACAATTGGCACAAGGTGGTGTACGACTTTGCTGACGAGGTGGGGCTTCCCATCGTCGCCAAGGCGATGAAGCCGTGCCCTCCCGCATATTTCACCGCGATGCGCAAAATCGGGGCGAAGCGCAAGAACACGGTCGCAATCGGCGACCAGCTTATGACTGACGTGCTCGGTGCCCATACGGTGGGAATCAAGGCGTACCTTATTCAGCCGCTCGTCGAGCAGGACCTGCCCCATACGCTGTTCCTGCGCCACTTCGAGCGTGTGCTGATGGGCGACGCCCAGCCAGAGGCCCCCGTTGCATGCGAGCGGGGAGAAGAGGTGCGCATCTAACCATGGAAAACGACGTTCGCAACACTCCGCAGAAGCTCTACGTGCTCGGGCATCCGGTGGCTCACTCGAAGTCGCCCGTGATGTACAACGCGGTTTACGGGAAGCTCGGTTTCCCGTGGGAATATGGCCTGATGGATTGCGCGACGCCCGCTGAGGCTAAGGCGTTTCTCGCAGCGCGCGACTTCCTTTCCGTAAACATCACGACGCCGTACAAGCCCGAGGCGCTTGCGGGTGCCACGGCGCGGGCGGCATCGGCGAAGCTTGCGCACGGTGCGAACATCCTCGTGAAGAAGGGTGACGCGCTCATCGCCTTCAACACCGACGGTCGGGGCTGCGTGGGGTATCTCG
Organism: Coriobacteriia bacterium; assembly: GCA_030540225.1. Classification (GTDB taxonomy): domain Bacteria; phylum Actinomycetota; class Coriobacteriia; order Coriobacteriales; family Eggerthellaceae; genus Ellagibacter. Next base: position 18,156 of record JAUNWQ010000020.1, read on the forward strand.
AGCGCACGGGCTTCTCCTTCGATGGCGCGAAGGTCGCCATATGCGGCACGGGGCCCACGGCGCTCGCCATCCTTCATGCTGCGGCAATCGCGGGCGCTTCCGAGGTGCTTTTTCTCTCGCGCGACAAGGAGCGTGCTCGCGAGGTGCTCGACCGGTATGTGGATGAGTTCGGCACGCTCGCTCATGCGACGGTCGACCTGCAGGCCGCCGTCGACGGGCACCGAAGCTTCCTCACCGCCTACGACGAGACCACGTTCAAGTTCGGCAGCTACACCACGTCGACTCAGGCTATCACCGCGGCCGACCTTGTCATTAATGCGACGCCGCTCGGGATGCGCGAAGGGGATCCGGCGCCGTTTGACGTGTCGCTTTTCCGCGAGGGCCAGCGCGCCTTCGACGTCGTCTACGCGCATGGCGAGACCGCCTTCGCGGCGGGTGCCAAGGCTGCAGGGTGCACGTTTGCGGATGGCGGCGGAATGCTCGTCGCGCAGGCGGTCGCCACCGTGCAGGCCGTGTGCGACGTGTCGGGCATCGATTGCGAGTTCTCGTTCGACGAGCTGTTCGAGGTTATGGCGAACGCCGCCGGTTTCAACGTATAGAAGAATAATTCTGGGGACTGGATGTAAGGAGAAGAAATGCCACAGCATTATCGAGGGCCCAGCCCCCAGGGAAAGACGCCGCGTGCGTCGAAGTCGACAAGCGCCGCGAGCCAGGCAAGCGGAGCGCGCGGCGTGAGCGCGGCGCACGGTGAAGGTCGGGTGCGCAGCGCGAAGGCGGCGCACAGCGGGTCCCAAAGCTTCACGCAAGGGGCGTACTCTGCCGTCAAACCCGCTGGTGCACAGCGCGGCAACCCTTCGTCCACCTCGCAATACTCACGTTCGAACCCTAATTACCAAAAGAAGAATCGAAAGGGCGCGCGCGGGAAGAGGATCGCGATTGCGGTCGTTCTTGCCGTGCTCGTGGTGTTCGTCGGGGCGGGTACGGCGGCCGCCCTGTGGGTGAACAGCGTGAACGATACGCTCACCAAGGGGCAGAAAAGCGCGACCGAGCTCGATGAAATCAACGACGTGCTCGTCAAGACGACGAGCTTCGACGAGCCCTTCTACATGATGCTCATCGGCTCGGACGCCCGTGCAGACGACGAGTCAATGGGCGCCCGCTCCGACACGAACATCGTCGTGCGCGTGGACCCGACGACCAATTCCGCAACGCTCATCTCGATTCCCCGCGACACGATGATCAACATTGACGGCTACGGCTACTGCAAGTTCAACGCGGCGTATTCCTACGGCGGGGCGGCGCTTGCCATCAAAGAGGCGAGCGAGCTTCTCGGTGTGAACATCTCGCATTACGCCGAGGTCGATTTCGACAGCCTGATTGGCCTTGTCGACACGGTGGGCGGGGTCGATGTGACGGTTGACCAGCGCATCAACGACCCCGATGCCGACGGGTCGGTCATCGGCCAGAAGAAGATCATCATCGAGGCCGGCGAGCAGCATATGGACGGAGAGACCGCTCTCGTGTTCGCGCGCAGTCGTGCCTACGCTGACGGAGACTTCACGCGCACGGCGAACCAGCGCAAGCTCATCGCAGCGCTTGCGGAGAAGATTCTCTCGATGCCGCTGGCAAAGCTTCCGGGCATCGTGCAGACGGCCGCGGGCAGCATCACCACCGACCTGTCCGTCACCGATCTGTACAGTCTGGCCACCCAGTTTCAAGATGGCGGCGAGCTTTCGATGACGTCGTGCATGGTTCCGTCGATCACCGGCATGTACAAGAGTGCATCGTATGTGTTCTGCGATGAAAACGCGCTTGCGACGATGATGCAAACCATCGAGGCGGGCGGCGACGCGAGCGAGATCACGGGAACGACGAGCAAGCTCGCCCAGCAGCTTGGCGTGAAATAGAAGCGGGCTGCTCGCTCAGAGGACGAACCTGCTGCGTGCGGCGCGCCGGTGCGAAGCCTCGTTTGGGTACGCTCGCGCTGGATTGCGCATGCGAAAGGCCGCTCGCGCTCCCCATATTGGAATCATCCTGCGCATATACGCCTGAACAGGGCGCTCGTGTTCTCATGCGCTACAATGTGCCAGAAACTATATGAACTTGATAGGAAAGCGACTCTCTATGCGATACGTCTTTGCCGGGGAAAGCCACGGCCCATGTCTTACCGCCGTCGTCGAGGACGTGCCTGCGGGCTTGCGGGTCTCCGAATCCCAGATCAACTCCGACCTGGCCCGCCGCCAATCGGGCTACGGACGCGGCGGCAGGCAGTCCATCGAACGCGACACCGTGCAGGTCACGTCGGGCATCCGTTTTGGGAAGACCATCGGCTCGCCGGTGACGCTCACAGTCCGCAATCGCGATTGGGAGAATTGGACCGATCGCATGGCCGTGTTTGATGAGGAGCCTGAGGGGCTGGTTCGCGAGGTGACGCCGCGGCCGGGGCATGCCGATCTTGTGGGTGCCCTGAAGACGAACACCGACGATTGCCGCAACATTCTCGAACGATCGAGTGCCCGCTCGACCGCTGCTCGCGTGGCGGCTGCCGGCATTGCGCGCGAATTCCTGGCCGACCTGGGCGTCGAGGTGTTCTCGTACGTGAATCGCATCGGCGAAGCCGAGTTCCGCGAGGATAATCCCTTCGTCAACTGCGTGAGCTACACGCCGCTCGACATCGAGACGAGCGAGGTCCGCTGCCCGAACGCGCAGGCGACCCGTGCGATGATTGCGGAAATCGAGCGCGCGAAGGCCGAGCGCGACACAATCGGCGGCACGTTCCGCGTCGTGGCGACGGGGCTTGTTCCCGGGCTTGGCGGCTATGCGACGGCGGACGATCGTCTGACGGCGCGCTTGGGCCAGGCGCTCTTTTCCATCCAGGCGATGAAGGGCGTCGAGTTCGGGATGGGATTCGGGGTCGCTCGCCGCTTGGGGAGCGAGGTGCACGACCCCATCGTGCTCGACCGTGAGCGCGATTGCTTCACGCGCGCGTCGAACAACGCGGGCGGCCTCGAGGGCGGCATGACGACGGGGCTGCCGCTTGTGGCGACCGTCGCGATGAAGCCCATTCCCACGCTCATGCGCCCGCTCGCCACGGTGAACATGGACACGCTGGAGGTTGCCGACGCATCCAAGGAGCGCTCCGACGTGTGCGCCGTGCCCGCCGCCGCTGTGGTTGCGGAAGGCGAGGTGGCGTTTGTGCTGGCCAACGCATACCAGGAGATGTTCGGCGGCTCCTGTATGGCGGACATCAAGGCGAACCTCAAGTCGTACAAGGCGCGTCTGAGGACGATGTCCCGATGACGGCGGAACCCATGCAACTCGCCCGCCCCGTGTTCTTCGTGGGCTTCATGGGCGCGGGGAAAACGAGCGTCGCGCGTCGCCTTGCGCGCACTTGCGGCATCTCGTCGGTCGACATGGACACCTACCTCGAGCGCCGCGAAGGCAAGCGCGTGAAGGAAATCTTCGCGGAAGGCGGCGAGGATGCTTTCCGTGCCATCGAGACCGATGTCCTGCGCGAGCTCGCCTCGAAGGAGGAGCCGCTCGTCATCTCGTGTGGGGGCGGTGTCGTCCTGCGCGAGGAAAACCGCGAGATTCTTGCCGAATCAGGGTTCGTCGTGCACCTTCAGGTGACGGTGGACGAGGCCGCGAGCCGCATCTCCGACAAGTCGAGCCGCCCGCTGTTCCAGGATATCGACGCTGCGCGCAAACGCTGCCTGGAACGGGCGCCGCTGTATTCGGGTGTGGCAGACGTGGAAATCGACACGGCGGGCAAGAGCGTCCCGCGAATCGCGCGCGAGGTTCAGCGCGCACTCGAGAAAGAAGGCGTATTGTGCCAGCGACGAAAGTGATTGTGAACATCCCCGGTGAGCGGCCCTACGATGTGCGCATCGGCGCCGATGTGCTCGACGGGCTGGGGAATTACCTGCGCCGCGTCGACGCCACGGCGAACGCGCCGCGCATCCTGGTTCTATCCGACACCAACGTGGCCCCGCTGTATCTCGAGGAGGCGAAGGCGTCGCTTCGCGCAGCGGATTACCGCGTGAGCGAAATCGTCGTCCCCGCAGGAGAGAAAACGAAGTCTGTCGAGGTCGCAGGTGAGATTTGGGAAGCGATGGCGGGCTTGAAGCTCGGTCGCGACTGCGCGGTCGTGGCGCTCGGCGGCGGGGTGGTGGGCGATCTTGCCGGATTCACCGCATCCACCTTCATGCGCGGCATCACCGTGGTACAGGCACCCACGTCGCTGCTCGCCATGGTCGACTCCTCGGTCGGCGGCAAGACGGGCGTGAACCTTTCCGCAGGCAAGAACCTCGTAGGCACCTTCACGCAGCCCGCCTACGTGTGCGCTTCGACCAAGGTGCTCTCCACGTTGCCCTCTCGCGAATGGGCATGCGGCTGCGGGGAAATCGCGAAGTCGTCGGTGATCGACTCCGACGAGTTCTTTTTCTGGCTGAGCGACAACGCCTCCGCGCTCGCGTCGCGCGATCACGATGTGACCGCCGAGGCCATCGCGCGCTCCGTCGTGTTCAAAGCCGACGTCGTCGCGCAGGACAAGACGGAAAGCCGCGGCGTGCGCGAGTGCCTGAACTACGGTCACACGCTGGGGCATGCGGTGGAGTCGCTTGCTGGCTACGGCACGTATTCCCATGGCGCGGCAGTTGCGGAAGGCATGCGCTTTGCGGCACGTTTGGGCGCGGCGATTGCGGGAACCTCGCTCGATGTGGTGCGCGCGCAGGACAATCTCCTCGATGAGCTGGGTCTTCCCGCACTTTCCTGGTCGGCGGCACCCGAGGACATGCTTGCCGTGATGAAGCGCGATAAGAAGGTGCGCGGTGGCGTGGTGAAGTTTGTGCTGCCGATAGACATTGGGCAATGGGAGTTGAGGGAAGTGGAAGACGACGTGATTCTCGAGCACCTCGCTGCGTGGGCGCGGAGCAAGTAGCCTGTGGTTCCGCGGAAGACGTTCGACCTGCGAGTCCGCGGAAGGCGCGCGGCAACGCTCAACCTGCGGGTCCGCGGATGGCGCGCGGCAACGCTCAGTCGCTCAAACAGTCCTCGCTGCGCTGCGGAACTCGCTTTGTGAGCGCCGCCGCGCGCCATCCGCTCGTCGGGTGCCGGGGGCAGAGGTGGCCTTGGCAACGCTCAGTCGTTAAGACAGCACTCGCAACGCTCCGGAACTCGCTTGGTGAGCGCCTCAGCGCGCCTTTCGCTTGCTGTTTGGGCGTGAACGGCTGACTTGTTCTCGGCTCGAGAAGCTGATTGCGGTTCCTTCACAAAGCGAGTTCCGCACGAGCCAAACAGCCCAGTGGGCTGTTTGTGCGAGCAGGACTGTCGAGCGACTGAAGGGGCCGCAATCAACTTACAGCGTGAGGGACGGGGTTGAAGGCGTGGAGTCGTCTTTCACTTCTGGATAAGGACAAAAGGAAGCAGAGCATGAAGATTCTTCTGGTGAATGGGCCGAACTTGGATATGCTGGGCGTTCGCGAGCCTGCGGTATATGGCAGCAATACGCTTGCTGACCTCGAAAAACTTGTGGTCGATTACGGTGCTTCCAAGGGTGTTTCCGTAGAATGCTATCAATCGAACCACGAGGGCTGTCTCATCGACAAGATCCACGAGGCGCATACGGCCTACGACGGTATCGTCTACAATCCCGGCGCGCACACGCACTATTCCTACGCGCTGCGCGACGCGGTGGGCGGCATCGACACGCCGTGCGTCGAGGTGCATATCTCCAATGTGGATGCGCGCGAGGCGTTCCGCCATATCTCGGTCATCGCGCCGGCGTGCGTGGCGCAGGTGAAGGGGCGCGGCTTCAAGGGTTATTGCGACGCCATCGACATCCTGCTCGAGGGTCCGCGCGAACGGCTTGGGGAAGGCTTCGAGGAGCGTTACCCCGCGGGCGAGGTTATCGCTGCGCCGTTAAAATAAGGAACGAACGATAAAGGGCGCCTTCGCGGGCGTCCCTTTCCATTGGAGGCTTCGCACTATGGAAAACATAAGCTTGAACAGGATAAACAAGCTTCGTGAGGCATGTGCTGACGCGGAGATCGGCGCGTTTTTCGTACGCGAGACGTCGAACGTCCAGTGGCTTTCGGCCTTCGACGGCGTGTTCGACGAGGAGGACGCGCACGCGATGCTCGTCACGCCCGGCGGTGCGACGCTGCACACTGACTCGCGCTATTCCGAAGCTTGCAAGAAAGCGGCGGGCATTCATGACGGTGTGGTGGAGGTGAACGACGAGCGTGTCTCGCATGCGAAGTTCGCAGCGGCAGCGCTCGGCGGTACGTGCGAACTTACGGGAGGCAAATCGTACTCGCTCGGCGTCGAGGACTCGATTGCGCTTTCGGGTTTCCGTTCGCTTGAGCGCGCTTTTGCCGAATCGCTTCCCAATGTGCAGTTGCACGAGACGTCGAACTTCATCGTGGGCCTTCGCGGCGTGAAGGATGCGGACGAGATTGCTCGCATGAAGGCGGCGCAAGCCATCACTGACGCGGCGTTTTCCCATATCATCACCTTTATGAAGCCTGGCATGACCGAACGCGAGGTGCAGATCGAGCTAGAAGAATTCATGGTTCGCCATGGAGCCGAGGGTTTGGCGTTCCCCTCGATTGTGGCGTGCGGTGCGAACGGTGCAAGTCCCCATTCTGTCCCAGGCGCTACGAAGCTCGAAGCGGGGCAGTGCGTCGTTATGGACTTCGGCGCGCGGGCGCAGGGGTATTGCTCCGACATGACGCGCACGGTGTTCCTCGGCGAGCCGTCGGAGCGCCTTCGCGCGGGATATGCTGCCATTCGCGATGCGAACGAGCAGGTGGAGGCCGTGCTTCGTCCGGGAATGACGGGCAAAGAAGCGCACGAGCTGGCCGAGCACGTGCTTGCCGAGCATGGCTTCGCGGGCAAGATGGGCCACAGCCTGGGGCATGGCGTCGGCATCGACATCCACGAGGAGCCGTTGCTTTCGCCTCGCAACGGCGCGCCGCTCGCGCCCGGCAACGTCGTTACGGTGGAACCCGGCGTCTACCTGGCAGGCGACTTCGGCATGCGCCTGGAAGATTTCGGCGTGATCACCGAAAACGGCTACGAGGTGTTCACCCAATCAACGCACGAGATGATTGTGCTGTAAGGCTGATTCCGCCGCGCGTCTTTGGCACACGCGCCGTTGCCGCAGCCGCCACATAACAAGAAAGCCCGACAGCGTTCAATCTGTCGGGCTTTCTGGAAAATACGTTCGCTTGCTTTAAGCTACATGCGCTTGATGAAGCGGCCGTCGCGGGTGTCCACCTGCAGGACGTCGCCGATGTTCACGAACATCGGGACCTGGATGGTGGCGCCGGTCTCGAGCGTTGCGGGCTTGGTGGAACCCTGCACCGTGTCGCCCTTGAAGCCCGGCTCGGTCTCGGTCACTTCGAGCTCGACGAACATCTGCGGCTCGATGGAGATGAGCTCCTCGCCAGCGTACAGCAGGCTGACCTCGTCATTTTCCTTGAGCCACTTGGCCTGATCGCCCACGGTCTCCGCGGAGATGGGCATCTGCTCGAAGGTGACGGGGTCCATGAAGTTGAAGTCGGCGCCGTCGTTGTAGAGGTACTGCATCTTCTTGGTCTCCAGGCGCACGGAGTCGAACTTCGTGCCGGAGTTGAAGGTGTAGTCGACCACACGGCCGGTCTTGATGTCGCGAAGCTTGGTGCGCACGAACGCGCCGCCCTTGCCCGGCTTCACGTGCTGGAATTCAGCGATCGTCCAAAGCTTGTTGTTGTACTCGATGCACATGCCGTTCTTGAAATCGGCGGTAGAGATTGCCATCTTTGCCAGTTCCTCCCACTATACTTTGCACACACGGCCGCAGAGCGCGAACCGCGCGCGTTGGCTCTAACCGCCCCATTATACTCGCGCGCCACTGTGCTCCTGCGAAAATCAGCTCACCTGCAGAAAAATCAAACAGTGCTACGCGAAGCCTGCGCAAATGGGCGATTTTCAAATTGGGCTGAATGCGCGCATCTACCTCATAGGTTCCTGTGAGTCTCTCACGATGTCGTCGTAGCCTTTGAGCGCGGCGAACGGCATGAACTGCCTGCCTCGATCGTCGCCGGGGACGGCAGTGTGGACGCCCTCCTCGGCTACTCTTCGTGCGATGTCGTCGAGCACGCGTTTGCGATAGGCGCGCTCATCGGCGGATATGCCGGCCCAGATGTCGGGCGAGGGAATTCCCGCCGCTCGCCTTGCCGCTTGGAACGCCGTCCGTGCCGCTGCCTGGCCAGCCGCCTGGCTTGTCGCTTGCATCACCGACCCGCGCGTCGCCCGGCCCGACGTCCTGTTCTCGTCCTGACTTGTCGACCCGCTTGCCGCCCGGCTCTCCGCCCGGCGCTCGCTACCCGATGTCGCTCTCATCATGCGCGATGGCCTCCAATCTGCAGGTTCCTCTCCCGTGCGTTGGCCTCGGGAAGTAGACTCGTGCCCGCGAGCACCGCGTTCTTTCCAAACCGCTCCCGTACGGCCACCATCGTCTGGGCGAGAGCGGCCTCTCTGGCTTCTTTTCCCTGTTCACCAAAGAGAGATGGCTGCACGCTGTCCTTCTCGACGAGATCTTCGAGTGAGATGTTCACGCGCCTTATGGCGAGCGAGGGGCTGACGTGCTCTTCATAGAGCGCGAGCAGTGCGCTTGTCACTTGGGACACGGAATCGGTCGGCTGCGGAAGCTTCGCGCTGCCGCCCGCACCCATGAAAGGCGCCCGCCCGCCGCCCCACGCGTGATGGCTGAAGTTCGACGCCGAGTAGCCGACGTAGAGGCCGACGCCCGTTGCGGCGAGCCCCTTCTCGGTGAGCTCCAGACACGACGCGAGCGCCATCTCGCGGATGAGCGTTTGCGCTTCGCTGAAGCGGTAGTCGCGCATGAGCACTTGCCCGTTCGAGATGGAATGCCCGTGTCGTTTGTAGTTCCTGGCCTGGGAAATCGTGCAAGGTTCCTGCCCCCACGCGTGGTCGAGTAGGAACAGCCCGTTCTTGCCGAACTCCTTCACGATCGATTTTTGCGGCAGGGTGCATATGCCCGCGAGGTCGAAGACGCCGCGCCGCTCGAGTCGCCGTGCGATGCCGGGGCCGATTCCCCAGATGTCGGTGATGGGGCGGTGGAACCAAATCTCGCGCTTCCACGAGTCGTCGTCGAGTACACCGATGCCGTCGGGGGCGTGCTTGGCGCACACGTCGAGCGCCACCTTCGCCATGAGGAGATTCGGCCCGATGCCCGCCGTGGCTGTGACGCCGGCGCACTCGAAGGCCGCATCCATAAGCGTCCTTGCGAACGCCTTCGCGCTCAGGCCGTAGAGCCTCAGGTACGGGGTGGCGTCGATAAACGACTCGTCGATCGAGTATACGTGCATGTCGTCGGGGGAGACGTAGCGTTGATAGGCGCCTACGATGGTGGCGGACACCTCCATGTAACGGCTCATGCGCGGCATGGCGCAGGTGAACTCGATGCCGTCGGGGATGTCGCCGAGGCGGCAGCGGTTCTTCACGCCCTGCGCCTTCAAGGCGGGCGTGATGGCAAGGCAGATGGTGTTGGCGCTGCGGGTGGGGTCGGCTACCACGAGGTTTGTGGCGAAGGGGTCAAGCCCGCGGTCGGCGCATTCGACCGATGCGTAGAACGACTTCAAGTCGATGCACAGGTAAGTCTTGCCGTCGTCGGTTGAGCTGCCGTCCAAGGCGCCTCCTTCAATCTCCATAGTCTGTTCGCTGTTAAATTTCGAACTCATGTTCGATAATAACAGACTATGCAAGAGGATTGGGTGAAAGATGGGGAAGGGCGGCGAAGGCGTGCGCACAAGCGCTATGTCGACGTGTTCATGCGTCTCACCGATGAGGGGAGATTCGATCCTCTTATCGTCATGTGGCCTGATGGGCGGTCGTTTCCAATTTCTGAAGTGCTCGACCGGGGGAGCTTCGGCCCTGCGTATCGCGGCGTGTCGACCGCGCGTTATCGGGTGCGCGTCGGGAGCCACGTGACCAATCTTTTCCTCGAGCGGCACGTGTTCGACGCGACGCTTGGCAAGCCGCCCGTCGTGCGATGGTGGGTGGAGGCGTACGGGTGAGGGCGCTTGCTATCCCGCCCAGGCGCGGATGCGGTAGCGCACGCCGAGCTTCTCACAGATGGCGCGGCACTTCTCCTCGTCTTCGTGCGAGATGGTGGTTTCGACGGTGGTCATGACCACGTTGGGCACGTAGCACTTGACCTCGCGTGCGAAATCTATCACGGCGTCGAACGACTTCTCGCCGAGCGAGCTGCGCACGATTTCCTGGTACGTTTTCGCGTCGGGGGCGTTCAGGCTGATAGACACCGTATCGATGATTCCCTCGAACTCCGGCGCGATGTCTCGTCCACAGATAAGCGACCCCAAGCCGTTGGTGTTCACGCGCGTGGGCAGGCCAAACGTCTCCTTTACGTAGCGCGCGACGCGCATAAGCGTGTCCCATGCCTCAGTTGGCTCGCCGAAGCCGCAGAACACGACTTCGGAGAACCGGCTCATGTCGAACCCATCGAATGCCGCAATCACTTCCTCGTAGGTCGGCTCGTGGGAAAGCCAGAGGCTCTCCGCCTCGCCGACGCTGTCGGAAAGCCCGCGCACGCAGAAGGTGCATGCGCATGAGCAGCGGTTGGTCAGGTTCACGTACAGCCCATGGTGTACGCGGTAGAGGATCGTCATATCCTTGCTCACGGTGGTGCTTCTTTCGGACGCTCTTGTTGTTCCCGCCTACTCTAGCGCAACCACCCCTTGGGAGTAGGGGAAAGTCGCGAGAGGCTTAGTTCCGCGTGGTGAGCAAGACTGTCGACAGCCAAATCATCGAACCTTGGACAAAAAGCACCGTTTTAGACCAGCTAAATAAAGTCAAGTGGTTTTGAGGCTTTTCTAGATAGGACTTTGACAGCCGAATATGGGATAAACGATGCGCACGCCGGGCGCTTTCGGGCGTGCGGATGCGAGGCCCGGCGGAATGCGGGGCTGCGAGGTTCTGCCGGGTTTCAGCGGAACTCAGCCTCGGCCCGGCTGCTTCTGCTGCGATTGTATCGACGGCCTCGGCTCGTACGGGCGGCGCTCGCGGAGCACGGCGAGGATCACGCCGCAGAGCTTGCGGGCGCAGCCGGACACGGCAACGTAGTGGTGCTTGCCGCGCGCCCTGAGGGAGTCGTAGTAGTCGCCGAAGTACGGGTCGAGCCTCCTTGCGCCGTCGGCGGCGGTCATGAGCGCGTTGCGCAGCGGGGCCGAGCCGCGCTTGGACATATGCTGCTCGTCGCCGTCGAAACCGCCCGACTGGGACTTCGTGGAGTCCATGCCGGCGTAGGCCATGAGCTTCTTGGGGTCGTCGAAGCGGTCCGGGTCGCCGACCTCCGCGGCGATCGCGGCGGCGCAGACGGGGCCGATGCCGGGGATGGTCTGGAGGAGCGCGCCGACCTCGGGGTCGAGCAGCCGGGCTATCTCCGCGTCGAGGCTCGCCACCTCGGCGTCCAGATGCCCGACGAGGCTCGCGATATGGCCGGCCTCGAAGGCGAGCGCCTCGGCGGCGAACGTCGTGCCGACCGACCTCTTGGCGGCCTCCTTGACCTCCTCGGCCTTCGCGCGGCCGTGCCGCCCGCGGCTGGCCTCCCTCACGGTCCTGGTCAGCGTGCGGATGTCGGTGGCGGCGACCCTGGCCGCGGTGCCGTACTCGCCGAGGATGGCCCTCGCCGTCGCGGAGTGCTTGCCGGAGAACAGGCCGGCGAGCTCGGGGAAGATCCT
>JAUNWQ010000119.1 GCA_030540225.1 Coriobacteriia bacterium
GCGGCTTTCCTGACAGGTGTTTTGTGCCGCCTGAGTAGTCTTTCCGCCTTTCTCTCCCCAAAAAGTATCTCGTGGGTTACCATTAGCTACGTATAACTTTCAAGCTTCGCATGAATGAAAACGGGGAAGACGTGTTCGATAAACGTTTGCTTTCAATGGTGCCGGGCGCTGTCAAGTTCATCGTCGCCGATGTGGCGCTTCAATGGGTGGTCCTTGCGTGCAATATCGCGCTGTTCGTGGTCATCGGCCTGTTCTTGCAGGCGACGCTCGAGGGCGCGGCTGACGCGGGCATGGCGATCGGTGTGATTGCGGTGTCGGCGGTGGCGATCGTGGTGCGCATGGTATGTCAGACGGCCGCGCAGCGCATGGGCCGCAAGGCCGCTTCTTGCGCGAAATGTTCCATCCGCCAGCAGGTCTACGACAAGCTCGCAGCGCTCGGGCCCGCTTACAGCGAGACTGTGGCGACGGCCGTCGCCGTGCAGGTGAGCGTCGAGGGCACCGAGCAGCTCGAGAGCTACTTCGGCCAATATCTGCCGCAGCTTTTCTACGCCCTGCTCGCCCCCTTGACGCTGTTCGTGGCGCTTGCGCCCCTGTCGCTTCCCGCCGCCGTGGCGCTGCTCGTGTGCGTGCCCCTTATTCCCGCATCCATCGTCTGCGTGCAGAAAATTGCGCGCCGCACCATGCGCAACTACTGGGACAGCTACACCGATTTGGGCAGCATGTTCCTCGAAGCGATCCAGGGCCTCACGACCCTCAAGATCTATTCCGCCGACGCGCGCAAGCACGAGGAGATGAACGGGGCGGCAGAGAGCTTCCGCAAGGCGACGATGCGCCTGCTCACGATGCAGTTGAACTCGATCACCGTCATGGATCTCTTCGCCTTCGGCGGTGCGGCGGTGGGAATGATCGCCGTGCTGTGGCAGTTCTCTTGCGGCGCGGCGACGTTTGCGGCGGCATTCTCCATCGTGTTTTTGTCGAGCGAGTTCTTCATCCCCATGCGCACGCTGGGCTCGTTCTTCCACACGGCCATGGGCGGCATGGCTGCGGCGGAGAAGATGTATGCAATCCTCGATGCGCCCCTGCCCGTCGACGGCGCCTGCGAGGTCGATCCGCACGATGCGCGCGTGGAATGCCGCGGTGTCGGGTACTCCTACGACGGGAAGCGCCAGGTGCTCGAGGGGGTTGACTTCTCGGTGCCGTGCGGCAGCTTTATCGGCGTGACGGGCGAGAGCGGTTCGGGCAAGTCGACGCTTGCGGGCATTTTGTCGGGCGCGAACGCGCGCTATGCGGGCGAGGTCAGTATTGGCGGGATTGACTTGCGCGACATCTCGGCCGAATCGCTGCGCAAGACCATCACCACGGTGCCGTTTTCGAGCTACGTGTTCAAGGGAACGCTTCGCTCGAACTTGCTGCTTGCCAAGCCCGACGCGGGCGACGAGGAGCTGTGGGGGCCCTCGCGAAGTGCCAGCTGGCGGGCTTCGTGCGCGAATCGGGTGGGCTCGATATGGAGATTGCAGCCGAGGGCGCGAACCTTTCGGGCGGCCAGCGTCAGCGCCTGGCGTTCGCTCGGGCCCTGCTGCACGACTCGCCCATCTACATCTTCGACGAGGCCACGAGCAATATCGACGCCGAAAGCGAGGCCGCTATCATCTCAGCTGCGCGCGAGCTTGCGGGCAGGCACACGGTCATCATGATCTCGCATCGTTTGTCGGCAATTGAGCAAGCCGATGCGATTTATGTCCTTGAGCGGGGAAAGCTCGCGGAGCATGGCATGCACTCCCAGCTGCTCGCACGGGAAGGCGCCTATGCGCGGCTGTGGGAGAGCCAGTCGCAGCTGGAGGCGTTCGCGCAGAGCGACGGGGATGCCGCCTCGAGCGCGGTGACCCCGGGCGCGGTTTCGGGCATGGACGCCCTGGAGATGCTGGGCGAAGCCGGTGAGCCGGTTTGCGCCACGGGTGCCGACCGGCGCGGGGCAAAGGACGCCGCTCCGGCGCGCCGCCGCTCCAATTTCTCCATCATGGCGCGGCTTGTGGGGCTTACGCGCCCGCTTCTTCCCGTGATGGCGCTTGCCATCGTGCTGGGCGTACTCGGCTTTCTCGCGGCGATCTTTCTCACCGTGTTCGCGGCGTATGGCCTGCTCGATGCGGCGGGCGCGTGGGGCGTGCTCCCCATGGGCGCGGCGGGCGCGCTCGTGGCCGTGTGCGGCGTGGTTCGCGGGCCGCTTCGCTACGGCGAGCAGCTTTGCAACCACTATTTGGCGTTCAAGATCCTCGCGCTCGTGCGCGACAAGGTGTTCGGCAAGATGCGCACGCTTGCGCCCGCAAAGCTCGAGGGTCGCGACAAGGGTGACCTCGTGTCCCTGCTCACAGGCGACATCGAGCTTCTCGAGGTGTTCTATGCGCACACGCTCTCGCCCGCCGCGATCGCCCTTGTCGTGTCGGTCGTCATGGTGGCGTTCACGGCGACGCTCTCGCCGCTTTTGGCCCTCTACGCGGCCTTCTCCTATGCGGTCGTGGGCATTGCGGTTCCGTGGATCTCGTCGAAGGCGAGCGGCACGGGCGGGCGCGAGGTGCGCGACGCCATCGGCTCCATGAACGCGTTCGTGCTCGACAGCCTGCGCGGTCTGCGCGAAACGCTGCAGTTCGGGCGCGCCGACGACCGCGCGCACGAGCTGGCATGCCGCATGAACAGCCTCGCCAAGGTGGAAGGCCGCCTGAAGGACCGCACGGCGGCGGCCATGGCGGCGACGGGTGCGGTGGTGCTCGCGCTCGATATGGGCATGCTGCTTGCGGCGATGCACCTGGCGAACGGCGGGATGATCGCCTTCGGCCCAGCGGCGATCGCGTGTGCGGCGCTCATGTCGTCGTTCGGCCCGGTCATCGCCGTGGCGAACCTGGGTTCGACGCTGCAGCAGACGCTCGCATCGGGCGCTCGCGTGCTCGACGTGCTCGACGAGAGTCCGCAGACCGATGAGATAGAAGAAGGCGCGTCGCTTGACGGGTTCGACGGTGCCGCGGCAAGCCATGTCGATTTCTCCTACGGCGATGCGTGCGTGCTCTCCGATGTCGAGTTGAGCATCCAGCCCGGTCAGGTGGTTCGCATCGCGGGTCGCTCGGGGTCGGGGAAGTCGACTCTGCTCAAACTGTTCATGCGGTTCTGGGACGCCGATAGCGGCGCCATCGAGGTGTCGGGGCACGACGTTCGCCGCGTAGCCACCGCGAGCTTGCGCCAGGTGGAGGGTTTCATGACGCAGGAGACGCACTTGTTCGCGGGCACCGTTCGCGACAATCTTGTCTTCGCGAAACCGGGCGCGAGCGATGAGGAAATCATGGCCGCGTGCGAGAAGGCCTCCATCGCCGACTTCGTTCGCAGGCTTCCTTCGGGCCTCGATACTCAGGTGGGGGAACTCGGCGACGCGCTTTCGGGCGGTGAGCGTCAGCGGCTGGGCCTCGCGCGCATGTTCCTGCACGACGCCCCCTTCGTGCTGCTCGACGAGCCCACGAGCAACCTGGATGCCCTGAACGAGGCCGCCGTGCTGCGGGCGCTCGCCGGCAATCGAGCGGGGAAGACGGTGCTGCTCGTGAGCCATCGCCCGAGCGCCGCCGCCATCGCCGACGCCACCTACTCGGTCGAGCACGGCCGGGTGTCTTAATCCTGTCGCCGTATTATCCGGTTAGCCTCGCAATAGACGATATGAGCAGGACATAAAAACATTGAGAGCCCCTGCTGCATGCAATCCCGTGGATTAGGCCGACAATGGCGAGTGTCTGATTCGAACCGGTGGCGGCCACGCCACAAGCATGGAAAGGGGCTCTCTCATGTTGAATACTACCACCTTCGTCGGCCTCGACGTGCACGCGCGCTCGATAAAGGCCGTCGCCCTCGACGCGATGACCGGCGAGGTCCGCACGGCCACCTTCGGCTACGACGCCGCCGAAGTCGCGGGCTGGGTGTCGTCCGTCGACCCGTCCGCCAAATGCGTCTACGAGTCGGGCGTCACCGGGTTCGACCTGCAGAAGAGGCTGTCCTCGATGGGAATCGACTGCGTCGTCGGCGCGGTGTCCAAGATGATCAAGCCCAGCGCCGACAGGCGGAGGAAGAACGACCGCAACGACGCGGAGTTCCTGGTGCGCATGCTGTCGGTCGGCAACGTCGTGGAGGTGTGGGTGCCCGACGACGAGTGCGAGGCGGCGCGCGACCTGACCCGGGCCCTCGACGACGCGCGCGAGGACCTGAAGCGCTGCAAGCAGCGGCTGTCGAAGTTCCTGCTGCGGCACGGGCTCGTCTTCAGCGAGACGAACGCCAGGGGGCAGAGGAAGAAGAACTGGACCGCCGCCCACTGGGCCTGGATAAGGTCGATATCGTTTCCCGATAAGGCCGACGACGAAGTGCTCGCCTACTACATCGACGCCGCCAGGCAGGCGATGGAGGACAAGGCCCGCCTCGAGAGGCTGGTCGAGGCCGAGGC
>JAUNWQ010000021.1 GCA_030540225.1 Coriobacteriia bacterium
GCGATTGGTGAAAATACGTTGGTGAAAATGGTGAAAAATACATTGACGCTAACAGCTCCGAGCACGCGCTTCGCGACGCGGAGCTCGCGGCGAGGATACTTGAGGTTTACGAGGCCAGCCGCCGCATCTACGGCTCGCCGAAGGTTTTCCAGGTCCTGAAGCGCGACGGCGAGCGCGTCTCGCGAAAGCGCGTGGCCAGGATAATGCGGGAGAACGGCTGGCGCGGCGCGGCCGGGCGCTGCGCCAAGGACCCCGAGAAGGAGAAGCGCGCCTCCAAGAGCGAATCGGCCCCCGACCTGGTGAAACGCGATTTCGGCGCAGACGGTCCGAAAATACCGTAAATACTCTTTGGGAATGCGGCAGAGGCTTGGGTTGGTCGCTGCATTCATGGAGCATTCTCGTTTCATCATTCTCGACGAGCCGACGAATGCTCTTGACCCGGATGGCATCGACATGCTGAAACGCCTGGTAGTTGCCGAAAAGAAAAGAGGTGCTGCAATTCTGCTCTCATGCCACGATGCGGATATCCTTGCCGAGCTTGCCGATGTCGTGCATCGCATCGAATCGGGCCGCATCGTCGATGCGTGGGAAACCGGAAAGGGGGTGTGAGAGTGAAGCGCAAAGCGAAAGGGCTTCTTGCGGCGGCTGCGATCCTCGCCGTCGTCGCGGTTTCGGCTGCGCGCATAGCGTGGGTGAATGACAACGCTGTCTGCGTTCCCGAGGAGCAATTCGAAGTTGGCGAATGGGTGGATTTCGACGGCGCGTTCGTTTCCAGCGGGAAGGAGCAGGCGGACGGATATGCGCTGCGGGTCAAAAACGCACGCATCATGTCGTGCCAAGACTATCTGCGGCAGTACGCGGGCGAAAGCGGCGAAGACCTTTCCGGCGAAGACGGCGAGGTTGTCGTTCTCGAAATCGGCGTGAGCAACGACGGCAGCAGCGACGGATACATGAACTACAAGAACTGGCGCCTGTCGCCTCCTTCGAAAAGCACGACATACTATATAGATTACGATCTATGGTATCAGGCTATTCCTTCTCTGGCGGAAGGAAAGGGGCGCTTCGGCGTCACCGAGGGAACCACGAAAACCATCTACGTTCCCTTCTGGCATTCCGATTCGTACGAGGCGAACATGCAGGGCGGCTTTTCCAGCGCAATGCGGGCGGACGTGTCGCGGGGAGGCTACGAGTTCATCTTCGCGCACATTCCTCGGCTCAGCGTTTCCTTCGAGGTGTGATAGCTTCCGCTATCTTTCGGCGAGTTCCATCTGCCTTCGGTGCAGGACGCTTTCGGCCGACATGAGCGCGATGCCCGTCCACGCCAACGCGAAGCATACGCCGTGTGAACGTGAACGCCTCGTCTATTCGCGATATCCCTCGATGAGGTCGATGAGTTCTTGTTTGGAATGAACGTCCAGTGATGCGTAGATGTTGCGCAGATGAGAGTTGACGGTGCCTTCCGACATGAAAAGCTCCTGCTCGATGCGCTTTCTCGTGTAGCCCTGAGAGTAAAGAACCATGACTTCCGTGGCGCGGTCGCCCAGCTTGTAAAACGACGCGACAGCTTGGGCCAGCTCTTTGCGCGTCGGGCCGGAGGGTGCGGAATCGGGCTCTTTTCCAGGCGCGGTCTTTGAAGGGAATATTCGAGAAATGTCCAGCTCGGTCAAGACGAATGTGTATACGAAAACAAGGAGCAGCGTGAGCGCTCCCGTGGTTGCTACAAGGGTCTCGGAAGGCAGGTTGTCGGTCGTTGCGAAGTAAATACTGAGCTTCGATCCGATTTGCGACCCGAAGGCAATGCCCGCCTGACCGATGCCGAACACTTTCATCCAAGGCAGCGACCCCCGGCGTGAAATGCCGGCCAGCACCACCCATGTCAAAATGGTGAAGCACACATAGCCCGTACGGGCGAAGAAGTAGGGAAGAAAGCTGCCGAAGTCGAGCAGGGTGAACAAGAAGCAGCCTGCTGCTGCCAGCCATAAGACCGGCTTGTAGGAAAACGCCAAACTCAGTTTTTTGCTGAACACCAAGATGCCGAGAACGATCAATCCTCCGAAGGCTGCGGAAAAAACCACGATCCCGGACGATTGCAGGCTCAGCATTTCGGAATGGGCCGCGTTGAGGGTCGTACGCAGGAGGCTCAACGCGACACTGAAGGAAACGACGGCAATAGTGATTTTTGCCAGGAGCCGGTTCGACTGGCGTATGTCGAGATCGGGGGCGATTTCCGTCTCGCCCTCTTCTTCGCTGCCATACCGGCGTAGCGCTGCCCACGATAGAATCGGGAAAACGACTGCCAAAAACGTAGCGGCTTCGGCGGCAAGGAAACAGGCTAGCGGGATTGCGAGCGAAGAGAGGATGAAGGCGACTGACACCTCGGCCGCAACGCGAGGAGCTGCCGTCTTCTTATACGCCTTCCCAAGGGCCAGAAGAAGCGCGGCCGACCCTACGCCGGTGAGGAGCGATCCTGCCACGAATGCGGCGTGCAATGCCGTCGTGGTCGTGTTCGTAAGCGATGCGAGCAGGGTTCCCAAAACGATGGCTGCCGCTCCGGCCGCGGAAAGGGAGCCGAGCGATGTTTTCTCAAGCGTCTTTCCGAAGCCGAGGCCAAAAACGAGAAGCGAAACGGTCAAGGCGAGGCGAGAGCAGTCGTTCAGTAGAAAAAAATCAGATTGCGTGCCGTGAGGGATAAGGGCGGGCGAGAAGAACGCAAGGTAAATCCATGCGCGATAGAAGAGAAAACCCGCCATACGACGGTTCGAAACCGAGCTCGCCAGTTCGCGTATTCTAGGTACGACGACCTCATGCAAAACTACCCCCATTTTGCCCCCCAGTATTCCGTCGATTGCTTCTTCGAAACGGCATGCGAATAACCCCTCGCATTCCCAGGCACATCTTAGCGGATATTGCCCGTCGCTCGGCTATGGAGGGGGTGCAACCTTGCAATCATATGTTTCATATGACCCCTGACGAGGGTTTTATTGAAAACAAACGAGGAATGGGCGTTTTCTTCGACGTTACCATGCATCCGTCGAATTCATCGACGGAGGAGAAGCAGGTTGTTAAGAGGAGGTAATGTTGGACACAACCATGAATCGTCGCGGCTTCGTAAAGTTGGCGGCTGCCACCGTGGCTATGGCTGCCGCCTCGGAAGGGCTAATAACTCAGCCAGCCCTTGCCGAAACCGCAACGCCTGCGGCAAGCGACGTCAAGCGCATCCGATCGTGCTGCCGGGCCTGCGGCAAGATGGAATGCGGCGTATGGGTTACTGTCGAAGATGGAAAAGCGGTGCGAGTCGAAGGCGACAACAGCGCCCCGCAGTCGCGTGGCAATTGCTGCACGAAATCCCAGTCTTCCATGCAGGCGGCCTATCATCCCGACCGTTTGCGCTATCCCATGAAGCGTACGAATCCCAAGGGAGAAGACCCTGGTTGGGTGCGCATCTCCTGGGATGAGGCTTGGGAGATTTTCGGGCAGAAGGTCAAAGAAATCCAAGAAAAATATGGCAAGGAAGCCATGATGTGCATGAACGGCACAAGCCGCGCTTGGGGAAACACCGGTACCAGCATCAAGCCCATGCTGGGTACGCCCAATGTTGTTTCGGCCGGCCAGGTATGCAAAGTTCCCCGTCTTATGGGAAATATGTGCACGGACTTCTTCGGGTCGTACTGGCTTGCCAACACCGATGAGCTGGATAATCGCGTTTACGTACAATGGGGCACCGCCGCCGAGTATTCCAACTACGACGACTCCTGCCGCACCATCACCGAAAACCGCAAGAATGCCAAGAAATACGTTTTGGTCGACCCCCGAATGACCCCTATGGGCAAGGATGCCGATGTGTGGATCCATCTGCGCCCTGGCACTGACGGCGCCGTGGCCATGAGCTGGATTCGCACCGTTATCAAAAATGAGCTGTGGGACGATTTGTTCGTCAAGCGCTGGACGAATGCCTCCTTTCTCGTATGCAACGATGTGGAGCCTACGGGGTATACCGTAGAAGAAGGCCCCAGCTCGTCGACCATCAAGACGCGTCTTTTGAAGGAATCCGACCTGATCGAGGACGGCTCCCCCAAGAAGTTCATTGCTTACGACAATCTGAACCAGCGTTTTTGCTATTACGATGCCGAAGCCTGTGTATGGGAAGGCGAAACGTACGAGGCTCCTACCGAAGGCCGCGAGATGTGCGGCGGCTGGCTGCCTGACCCATCTCCGTTCAACCCCGCCAAAGACCCTGCGCTCTATGGCGAGTTCGAGGTTACCCTCAAGGACGGAATGGTTTCCAAGGTGAAGCCGGTCTGGGAATATCTATGCGCTCAGGTTGAGAAATACACGCCGGAATATGCTGCTGAGATCACGGGCGCTTCCGCCGAAGCCATCGAGCAAGGATGTCTTGCCTGGGCCACGCGTATCGACCCGACCATGCCTAACGGCGGAATTCATTACCAGGTGGCCGTCGACCAATGCGGAAACTCCATTCAGACCATTCGAGCCTTGAGCATTCTCGAGGCAATCTGCGGATGCTGCGACATGCCGGGCTGCGGGCGTGGCGGCACGTTCGGCAACGTAAGCTCGAGCCCTGTCTTCCTGTATCCGAAAAGCACCGGCGAGCACAAAATGGCAACCGCCAATGCGGAAAAGAATGCGAAGATGCTCGGCGCCGACAAGTTCCCGCTCACGGCATGGAATGGCACGTTCACGGACGCCACTTCGGCATGGGACGCCATCTTGACGGGCAAACCTTATCCCGTAGTGGGCAACGTGGCAGCCACGGGCAATTTCATGAGCATGGCGAATTCGAACAAGGCATGGGAGGCCCTCTCCAAGCTGGACTTCTTCTTCATGGCTGATTTGTGGCATGTTCCGCAGGCTCAAATGGCCGACGTCCTTGTGCCCGTCGCCCATTGGTTGGAGCAGAGCCTTCCGCGCGTGTCGCAGGGTTCCTCGGGCGGCCAGGGGGCTACGGTCAAATGCATCGATCCGCCGGGCGAGGCTGTGCCGGAAACCATCATGCTGGTGAACATGGCTCGCACCCTGGGAGTGCCCTGGAACAAGCGAGACCCCAAAAACAACCCCTATCCGACTTACGAAGAGCTGCTTGACGCATGGGTCGAGAAGTTCCGTGATTCCTGGGCGGAGTTCGAAAGAGACTTCCAGGAGCACGGATGGTGGGACTGCAAGACCGATGTGTGGCCCGACCAATTCGGCACGTACCGTCGCTACGAAATGGGCCAGATGCATCGTCAGCAGGCCTATGGTTGGCGCGCGCCTATCGACAACCTGCCCGGATTTTGGACGCCCACGCGGCGTGTGGAAATCTGGTCGACCATCATCGAGACCTATGCTGGCGAGGAATACGTGCTTCCCGAGTACCACGAACCTTGGAAGAGCCCTGTGTCCACGCCCGAACTTGCCGAAGAGTATCCTTTCGTGCTCACGACGGGCTCCCGCACTCCAACCTTCTTCCATTCCGAACATCGTCAGCTTCCTTGGTGCCGCGAGCTCTGGCCCGCTCCGCGCGTGGAGATTAATCCCGAAGATGCTGAAAGGCTCGGCATCGAGCAGGGCGATTGGGTGTGGATCGAAAGCCCCAAGGGCAAAGTGCGCCAGGTCGCCGATTTGTACCATGGCATAGCGCCTGGGCAGGTGAACGCGAACCATACCTGGTGGTATCCCGAGCTGAAGGGTCCCAAAAAGGGCTACGACCTTTCCTGCATCAATTGCCTTGTAGACGAGTACGACCAAGACCCTCTGTGCGGCGCTGCGGCCATTCGAGCGTATTTGGTGAAAATCTACAAGGCTACGCCGGGTAACTCGCCGTTTAACAATCCCGTTCCCTGCGACGATGACGGCACAGAGGTTATTTACCGCTCCGACGATCCCCGTTTGAAGGAATGGCTGCCCGTCTACGATTCTCCGAGAGGTGAGGCACTATGAGCCAATACGCCATCATTACCGATTTGAACCTGTGTGTTGGATGCCACGCTTGCACCGTTGCCTGCAAGGCGGCCAATGGCGTGGAGATAGGGGCCTATTGGAACAAAGTCGTTCGTGTGGGACCTAACCCCAAGTTCGAAGGGGCCCATTTCCCCGACGTGGAGATGTACTTCATTCCCGTCGGATGCCAGCACTGCGAAAATCCCGAATGCGTGAAGGTGTGCCCTACGGGAGCGTCGCAGAAGATGGCGGACGGCACGGTCCAGATCGACAAGTCGAAATGCATCGGCTGCCAGGTCTGCGCCATGGCCTGCCCCTATGGGGTGCGCTACCTCAATTCCACGGAGCGCGTCGTCGAGAAGTGCACTTTGTGCGAGCAGCGCACATCTCAGGACATGCTGCCTGCTTGCGTCGAGCAGTGCGGCGCGCGTGCCCGTTTCTTCGGCGATGTCGAAAAAGGCTACGAAAGCTTCGAAGGCCCGGCGCGCCCTGGCGACTGCGAATCGCGTGGCTACGAGGATGTGCGCGACGCACGCTGTAAGATGACCGACTTCGTCGCCCCCTTCGCGGAGGAAGAGGTTCACCATCTTGACAACGTCGGCAACGATCCTTCGTTCGCCTACATTCTGAGGAACCATTCTTGGAAAGGTACGAACTAATGGAATTTCAATTGCCTCTCATTCTGTTCACGACGCTTATCGCATGGTCGGCGGGCTTGTTTGCCACGCAGTGCGTTTGCTCCGTCAAGAACGTTTGCCAGAATTGCCAGCTGCCTGCATGGATATGCTCCGCAGCGCTGCTTGCGCTCTCTGGTTTGGCCGTATTCACGCATTTGGAGCATTGGGAGCGTATTTTCAACGGCTTCGGACATCTGACTTCCGGCATCACGCAGGAGCTCATCGCCATCGTGGTTCTGGCGGTCATCGCCATCGCCTATTTGGTCTTTCTTCGCAAGGGAGACAGGGTGCCCGTGTGGCTTGCCGTCTTGGGCGCTGCGACGTCGTTGGTGCTGGTTGCGGTGTGCGGTCACTCCTATGTCATGGCGGCTCGTCCTGCATGGGACAGCATCATCGAGGTGCTTTCTCTTGTCGGCGCTTCGTGTGCTTTGGGGCCGCTGACCATGATGGTTCTCCAGGGGAAGTTCGAGGCTTCTGACGAGGCTGGGGAAACGCTGGTCTGGCGTCTTGCTCTTGGCGGCGCTGTCGCCAATGCGGCAGTCGCTGTTGCGTATATCGCATTCATGGCATTCGCGGGAAGCGCCGTTATGGGCGTCGGGTTCTATTTCGACCCCATCAATCCCACGGAAGGCATGATCGATTTAACGAGCCTGTCCCCGTTGGCCGCTGGAAGCATTCCTTTTACGGCGGTTTCTGTCATAGGGGCGGTCGTGGCTGCCGCTGCCGCGTTCTTCGGCAGGAAAAACACTCTTGCCATGGGAACTCTCGGCACCGTAGCGGCCGTGGTCGGGACCGTGTGTCTGAGGGTCTTGTTCTACCAGATGGGTTTCACTGGATTCGTTTTGTTCTAACGCGCGGCCGGGTATTGACCGAACCTGCCCGGGGCGTTCTTTCGAAGGCCCCCCTTCCGAGCGGAGGAGCGCCCTGGGCGTCTATGTGAAAGATAGGAGCTTTCTGTGGATAAGTTGCCTCTTATCGACGACGGACAGGAAAAGGCCCCTGCGTCGTCGACTGCCGATCTGCGCGAATCGCAGCGCGCTATAGCCGACTTCCTGGATTCGATGGGGCACCGCCGCCCTGTTCTTCTGGACATTCTGGCTCTATGCGAGAAGGCCCGCTCAGATGAAGAGGTCGCATGTGCGGTGGACGAATGGCAGACGGGCAGTTACTCGGTATTTTCGGCCGCGGGGCTTTGCTCGCTCCTGCTTGACATCAAGGCCCTTCAGCGCGTTGACGCGCAAGGAAGCCCGTTCGTGATGGGCTCTGCCGAGCCTGAGCGCATCGTTACCGACCGGGGCTCGTATTATCGCGCCGTCGAGCCGGAGCCCCTTCTTTGGGAAACGACGCTGGACGGCAGGCGGGTTGCCGCGCATTACCTGTCAGGCGATGAGACGGTCCGGCTTCTAAGGGAGGGCGGAGTTTACTTCCCGGTGTATGAGAAGATTCTCCGCCTGTGTGCCGAGCCCGAAGGAGCTGCAACCGCCGCCCTCTCCGAGACCGTTGACGGATGCGAGCTGCTTCAGGAGCCACGCCTCTACGTCCAGCATTTTCTCGAGCGCTTAGAGCTTGCGGGGGCTATTAGGTGGTCGGGAACGTGGATGACCACCGAGCAAGGAGAGAAAGCGCTGAAGGCTCTGATGAGCGTCTAGTGAACGAAGGGATTTACGATGAGAAAAGGAGACGAGACAATGGCTGAAGATGCGCTCGACACGCCCTTGACCGAGCAGGAGTTCTACGAGCGGCTCGAGTGCGCCTGCCGAAGCCGAGAGGTTATGTACTCCTTGCTTTCGCGGCTCTATCGCTCCGAGGTCGACGAAGGGCTGCTTGCCGCGTTGCGCGACACGCTCTTCCCCGCCGGAGAGCCTGGCGAGCCGATAGAGGAGGGAAGCTACCTGATCACGAAGTATCTCTCCAACCCGTGGGCCGATTTGGAAACGGACTTGGCGCGAGATTACGTACGTTGCTTCATCGGCAACGGACTGGACGCCTATTCGGCGGCCTACCCCTTCGAGAGCGTTTACACGTCGGCGCGTCGACTGCTTATGCAAGACGCTCGCGCTGATGTGCTGGCGTCGTATAGGGCGTGCGGCTTTGATAAGAGCGCCGAATGGAACGAGGGGGAGGACCATCTTTCGGTCGAGCTTGAATTCATAGCGGCGCTGAGCCGTCGTGCGGCCGATGCTCTTTCTGCGGGTGATTACGCCGGTGCCGAAAAGGCGCTCGAGGCGCAGAAGTCCTTCATGGCCGAGCATGTGCTTCGCTGGGCGCCGCTGATGCTTTCCGACGTGGGCAAGTTTGCGCAGACCGACTTCTATCGCGGCGCGGCGTTGTTCACTGATGGGTATCTTTCCGAAGACGGCCGTTTTCTTTCAGAGCTCGGCGTGGGCGAACCAGCGATGATTGAGTAGGGAGCCATTGCCATGTCCGCATCCGAACAAGAATCCGCTGTGGCGGCCGAGGGCCGCGTGCCGCGCGGCCTCACTCGCCGCGACCTTTTTATGGGCGCAGGCGGCGTTGCGGTGCTTATGGGCCTGGGCTGCGTTAAGTTCGCGGACGCGAAGCCCGTCGTTCGTCCGCCCGGCGGCCAGGATGAAAGTCGTCTCATATCGTCCTGCATTCGATGCGAGCGATGCGTCGAGGCGTGTCCGCGCGACATCATTCGTCCTGCTCATATCGAAGACGGAATCGTGACGGCGCGCACTCCGCAGCTCTGCTTCGATGAAGGATGGTGCGACTGGTGCGGGTCCCAAGAGGGCGGAGTCCCTCTCTGCTCGGCGGCCTGTCCCACCCTCGCCCTTGGTCCCGCAGGCGGTAGCACCCCCGATGATGTCCTGGGCATCGCCCGTATCACCGAAGACTGGTGCCTCGCCTATAGGCTTATCGGGTGCCGCTATTGTTACGACGCCTGCGAATATCAGGCCATCGTGCTAGATGATGCCGACCGTCCCCATGTGGTCTCCGATGCGTGCAATGGCTGCGGGGCATGTGAATGCGCCTGCGTATCGTTGCAAAGCGGAGCTCTGGTCGAAGGCGCCACCGCTCGCGCTATTACCGTTGTTCCCCTTGAGGCTGAGGAGGTGGCCTAGTGGGCAGCAAAAAACTGAGGGTTGTCGTCCCTATCGCGATACTCGTCTTGGCGGCTGTTGGTTTTGCGGCAGGCTTGCAGACGGGGACGCTTTCGGCTTTCGGGTGGAACGACCTTGTGCTCCTCTGCCCCATCGGGGCGCTTGCCACCATGATTGCAAGCGGCACCGTCATTCCGCGTGCTGTCGTGTCCCTCGTGTTTGTCGTGATCGCGTGCCTGTTGGTGGGGCGTGCTTTCTGCGGATGGTTGTGTCCAGTGCCGGTGGTGTCCAAGATCCGCTTGCTATGGAGGAAAAGACCCGAAAAAAGAAGCGGTCCGAAAGGGGGCGCTCCGGCGAACCTTTCGACGTCGGAGCAAGATGGGCGATGCTGCGAAAACTGCTCCCGCTGCGAAGACTCCTCTGGAAAACTTGAGAAAAGGGGGCCTGTCGACTCGCGGCACGTGGTGCTCGGGGGAGTGCTCCTTTCTGCTGTCATTTTCGGGTTCCCTGTTTTTTGCCTCATCTGCCCCCTAGGCCTCGTGTTCGCATCGGTTTTTCTTGTGATGTTGCTTTTTTCCGGAGGAGATATCACATGGTCGGTAATCGTCGTTCCTGCCCTGCTTTTAATCGAGGTGGTGTTTTTCCGTAAATGGTGTTCGCATATCTGCCCGGTTTCGGCTCTGCTCAGCCTGATAGGAAAGGGCAACCGTACCTTCAGGCCCGCAGTCGATAAAAACGCCTGCATCGAGAGTTCTCGGGGTGTCGAGTGCGGCCTATGCGCGAAAGCTTGCGAGCGAGAAGGGGTGGGCATAAACCCCCGCAAGCCGGAAAAGGGAACTTCCCTAAGCGAGTGCACGCGATGCCGCGCTTGCGTTGACGCATGCCCCGCCCATGCCATTTCGCTGCCTTTCGTCGATCGCAATAAGCGATTCTCTTCTGAGCGGGCAAACGATGAGGATATGGCGGGGAAAGATTAAGGGGGCTGTATCGGGCGGATTGCGGGTCGGCCGCAGGGGCGGCGCTATCTTTCGGCGAGTTCCATCTGCCTTCGGTGCAGGACGCTTTCGGCTGACATGAGCGCGATGGTGGGGCTGACTACTGCAGGAAGCCGATGACCACCATGGACACGCGGTTGGTTTGCGGCCGAATACAGCAGCAGAGGGATGGCGGTGAGCACGCCGGCGAACACCATGAGAAAGCCTTCTCGGGGCTGCGAGGTGACGGCCATGGGTTCGGGCGTGGCGGGAACGAGGCTCCACAGCGCGGGCATCAAGGTTCCTGCGCCGAAGATCGCACCGTCCAGGATGCCCGTGATCATCGACTCCAGCGCCATGCCGGGAAGCGCGGGATACCCCGCCTTCTTCTTCACCGCGTGTCGAATTCTGTCAAATATCAACCGTTTGTTGTGACATAGCCTTTCGTTTTACGGGCAAATAATCAGCGGGGCGATCTGTCGCATGACTCGTTACCTTCCGTTATCGGACGGGCTCTCTCGTTCGTGTCTTCGTTAGCGCATAAGAAGGTCTGCTCTGCTATTCTCTGTTGGGCAAAGATATAGTAAGAGACGATAGCGCTCGGGACGGAAAGGCGGGAACGTGAACATTGAGCATCTGCGCGAATTCGAGTATCTCGCCGAGAACCTGAGTTTCCGCGATACTGCGCGCCATTTCTTCGTGAGTCCGTCGGTTATCAGCCGCCATATTTCGGCTATGGAAGACGAGCTCGGCACCAAGCTCTTCGTCCGCTCGAAGCAGTCGGTCGCTATCACCGATGCCGGCACCGTTTTCCTCGACCGATCGAAGGCCATCCTTTCCGAATACAACGCCGCCCTTGCCGAGATGTCGCGCCTCGACGAAGGCGGAAAGCCCGTGGTGCGCTTGGGCTACTTGCACAATGCGGCGCGCCCGTTCATCCTGCAATTCACATCGTATCTGAAGGAGCATTACCCGGAAATCGAGATCGAGTTCAAGGGCATGCCGTACAAGATGCTCTACACCGCGCTCGATGACAACAGGGCCGATCTCAACATCATGCTCAACGTGTATTCGCCCCACCAACAGCGCTACGAACTCGCGACCATGTATCGCGATCAGTTCTGCGTGGTCGTCCGGGCGAACAGCCGGCTTGCGCGCGACTGCGCCGACGGCATCGAGCTTTCGCGTCTTGTGGGTCTTGACCTGCTCCTTCCAAGCGAGAAGGATTTCCCGGGCCTGCAGGAGCGGATGCGGAAGGTGCTCGAAACCGAGCCCTCCCTTCTGATGGAGCGCGCCCGCAGCTTCCGCGACGTCGACTCGATGTACATCCAGGTGGAAACATCCAACAGCGTCGGCATTTCCACAAGCGCGAACTGGGCATACGGTTCAAGCAAGGTAGTGTATCTCCCCATCAAGGGCGTCGATGCCGGCATCGACGTGAACGCCTACATCGGCCGCTCGCTTTCCGGTCGCACGCTCACGGCATGCAAAGAGGCGCTTGCGAGCTGTCAGGCCTATCTTGAAGATTTCTCTGTGCTCGAGAATGCCCGCGTGCAATGGCGGGCGCGAGTGAGCGCGCTATACTAAGCTGGCTGTTGCACAATCGCAAACGGGGTTGTTCCGCATATTGCAACAACGCTTGCAGAATGCGAATCACCAGGTCGGCAGGAAGTCGCCTACAATCATCTCAGTGAGAAACATCCGACGGTGTTATCCCCTCCTTACAAAACCGTCGGTTGCACTCCCTTGTCCCCTTTGGCTCGCCGCCCTCCTCAATCCTGTCGGCGAGCCCCTTTAAGGAGCCGTTATCCCCAATGCGGCTCCTTTTTCTTTGGTTTCTCCGCGCACTTGGGTGCCGTCGCGCAAAGCCGTTGTACCCTTTTATCGGTACCATTTGATTGCGGGCATATCGCCCGAGAGGTTCGCCGCGTTTGCGAGGAGTGTCCATGTCCATTAGATTTGCCGCAGCTCAAGCCGTAAGCTCCATTTCGACGTGGGGCTTGAAACACGTGTTCCGCAGGCCGGCGGCAAACTTCCCAGGGAAGATCGCGCTCTATGTGGACCCGCGTTTGCTCGCGAATCTGCGGAGGAAGCTCACTCGCGGTTCAATCATGGTGGTGGGCACCAACGGGAAGACGACGGTAACCAATCTGCTTGCCGACGTCCTCGAGGGCTCGGGCGTCCGCGTGGTGTGTAATCGGACGGGCGCGAATCTCGATTCCGGCGTATCGACGGCGCTTCTTCATGCGAAAGAGGCCGATTGGGGTGTCTTCGAGTCCGACGAGCTGTGGTTGAAGAAGATGACGCCGCAGCTCAAGCCGACCTACGTGCTTCTTCTGAACTTGTTCCGCGACCAGCTCGATCGTTGCGGCGAAATCGATCGCATCCAGGATAGTATTGTCGAGGCGCTCGCCGCATCGCCTGAGACTATCCTCGTTTTCAACGCCGACGACCCCCTGTGCGCAACCATTGCCAAGCGCGCCTCCGAGCTGCCTGGGCGCGAACGGACGCGCCAGATCGCGTTCGGGGTGAGCGAGAGCATGGGTCTTGCGCAGAACACGGTCTCCGACGCCACGATGTGCCAGCTGTGCTCGTCGATGTTCGAGTACGACTTCCGCCAATACGGCCAGCTGGGAGCTTGGCATTGCCCGACGTGCGGCTTCTCCCGCCCTTCGCTCGATTTCGCGGCGCAAAATGTGGAACTTGGCGAGCACGAGCTTTCCTTCGATATCGCCCGTCCGCAGCCGAACGCGGGCGAGTCCGCGCCTGCAAGGCCGATCCGCGCGGCGTTCAGCGGTGCCTACATGGTGTACAACCTGCTTGCGGTGGGCGTCGCAGCCGACCTTGTGGGCTGCGGAAACGACGCGATTCAGGCTGCCATCGAGTCCTTCGATCCGAAGAATGGCCGTCTGCAGCGTTATTCTGTCGAGGGGCGAAACATCCTGCTCAACCTCGCGAAGAATCCCACGGGCTTCAACCAGAACCTCAAGATCATCGAGAAGGACGCTTCTCCTAAGGCGGTCGCTTTCTTCATCAACGACAAAGAGGCCGACGGCCGCGACATCTCGTGGCTGTGGGACATCGACTTCGAGGAACTTTCGCGCCAGGAGGGCTGCGTCGTGTTCGCCGGGGGTATCCGCGGCAACGACATGCAGGTGCGCTTGAAGTATGCGGGCATTCCCTCCAAAGTGGTGAAGAACACGCAGGAATTCCTCGATGAGCTGGCGAAACTTCCTCATGAGGTGAATGCCTACGCCATCGCGAACTACACGGCGCTGCCGAGCGTGAAGTCTGCTCTCGATGCTGCGGAAAGCGAGGCTGGTGACCCTGCGAACTGCGAGGTTGGCGACCCCGTGCGGGAGACTCCGTGCTCAAACAGTCCTCGCTTCGCTGCGGAACTGCGCGCGGAGCCCCCCGCACAGGGTCGGTCTGGGGTTGACGGGGCGGAGTCTCCCGCGTGGGATCAGGAGCGGACAGGGTCTAATGAGCGACTGAGCGCGGTCGAACCCACCGAGACGGGGGAGTCTCCCGCGCAGGCTCAGGAGCGGACCCCCATCGTTATAGCCCACATGTTCCCCGACCTGCTGAACCTCTACGGCGACGGTGGCAACGTGCGCATCTTGAGCGAGCGCCTTGCATGGCGCGGGATTCCCGTCCAGGTGAAGCGCATCGAATACGGCGAGTCCATCGATCTTAGCGACGTCGACCTGGTGTTTCTCGGCGGCGGCCCCGATCGTGAGCAGAAGCTCGCGTCGGCGGAGCTCATGCGCATGAAAGACGAGCTCGCCGCTTACGTGGAAGAGGATGGGCCGGTGCTTGCCATCTGCGGCGGGTATCAGATTCTCGGCAAGACTTGGTTGCTCGGCGATGAGGAGGTTCCTGGGCTCGACATCGTCGGCATCGAGACGCGCCGCCCTGGCACATCCGCCGATCGCCTCATCGACAACATCGTGCTCTCCTCGCCGCTCGCGACGCATCCGGTGGTGGGATACGAAAACCACGCGGGCAGAACGTACCTCGCGGAGGGGGTGAAGCCTTTCGGCGCGGTGGTTTCCTCGGTCGGACACGGCAACAACGACGCCGACAAGGCCGACGGCGCGCTTTATCTCAAGGTTCTCGGCACCTATCTCCACGGTCCGCTGCTTTCGAAGAACCCGGAAATCGCCGACTGGCTTTTGGCTGCCGCATGCGAGCGCCATGCCGGGCGAACGGGTGAAAGCGTGACCACGCTTGCCCAGCTCGACGACGCAGAGGAGCTGGCGGCGAACGCGTTCATGGCGGGTAAGGTCGGGGCGAAATAGGCTTTCGTCTTGCTCGTTCTACCTGCAAAGTAGGGAAGGGGAGCCGAAAATTGTAGGTTTTCAGTGGGCGTCCTGCGGCTATTTGCCAGAATTGGGGCATCCTCGCTTGTCAATAATTAAGGCAGTCGGCAAAATCTATTTAACATGAGAAGAAATAAGAAAAAATCCCCCAATGCCGTCGGGCAGCACGGTCAGCACACGATGGGCGCCCAAGCGTCCGCGAGCTTCGACCGGGAGTCCCCGACGCCTCACGCCTCCCATGCGGCGGCGTCCTTCGGTGACGGCGAAGCCCCTGGCGCTGCGCAGAATCCCTACTCGCGTCGCGTGACGCAGGCGGAATACACCAAGAAGCGCAAGAGCACGAAGCGCAAGAAAATCGTGCTTGCGGTGTGCATTGCCCTTTTGGTGGTGGTGCTCGGAGGAGTCGGCGCCGCATTCGCCTATATCAACACTATCAACGCCAACCTTAGCGAGGGCGTCGACGACGATCTTCGCGATGCGCTCGTTGACACAAAGTACGCCGGCGACCCGTTCTACATGCTGCTCATGGGCACTGATGGCTCGGAAGAGCGTTCGGAGTCTGCCGAGTATGCGGGCGATCAGTTCCGCTCCGACAGCATGATCCTCGCGCGCATCGACCCGCAGAACAAGCAGGTAACCATGGTGTCGCTCCACCGCGATACGCTCATCGACATGGGTACGAACGGCAAGCAGAAGCTCAATGCGGCGCACTCGATCGGCGGCGCGGCCTACACGATTGAGGTCGTTTCGAAGTTCGCGGGTGTTCCCATCTCGCATTATGCGGAAATCGACTTCGACGGCTTCAAAGAAGCGGTCGACGCGCTCGGCGGTGTGGAAGTCGACGTCCCGATGGAGATTAACGACGAGGATGCGGGCGGTCATCTCGACGCCGGCCTGCAGACTCTCAATGGCGACCAGGCGCTCATCTTGTGTCGCGCGCGCCATGCCTACGACGCCTACGGCGATGGCGACCGCTATCGCGCTGCCAACCAGCGCCTCGTGCTTTCCGCTGTCGCGAAGAAGATCCTCTCCTCCGACCCGATCACCATGGCGAACACGATCCAGGCGCTCTCGAAGTACATTACGACCGACTTCAACGTGACCGACATCGTCTCGCTTGCATCGAGCATGCAGGGGCTCAACACCGACACCGGCATCTACTCGGCGATGGAGCCCACCACCTCGAAGCTCGTTAACGGCACCTGGTACGAATACGTGAACGAAAAAGAGTGGCAAACCATGATGCAGCGCGTCGACCAGGGCCTTCCTCCGACTACCGAGGACGAGGTCGACGAGAAGAACGGCACGGTGCTCGCCAGCACGGGCGACAAGGCGGGTGCAACCTCTAACACGTCTTCCACCACGACCGCAACCAGGTCGGGCAAGGTGACCGTGAAGAACGGCGCGAACATTGATGGGGCCGCCGCCACTGCCGCCACGAAGATCGAAAAGCTTGGCTACACCACCGAGACCGGCAACGCGAGCTCCTCGTTCTCGACGACGGTCGTCGTGTACACCAACGACAGCCAAAAGGAAGCGGCTGAGGAAATTGCGAAGCAGATTGGCAACGGCGTCGCGACCAAGAACGATGGGCGCTACACGTTCTCGACCGACTTCCTCGTGGTCATCGGCTCGGATTGGAAATAGTGCCTGTGCGCTTGCGGGCGCAGGGCGAATGGATGGAACACGCGCGGCAGCCGCATTGCGGGCCGCGCGTTTTTTATGGGAAGGAGCGCGGATGAAGTTCACGGTCATCGCGGTGGGGAAGCTCAAGGAGCGCTTTTGGACGGAAGCGTGCGCGGAGTACCTCAAGCGCTTGCAGCCGTATGCGAAGACGGAGGTGCGCGAAATCGCCGATGTTGACCCGCGTCGTGCGGGGGGCGTCGAGGGCGCGCGCGATAAAGAGGGCGCGGCAATTTGCGCGGAGCTCGACAAGTTGGGTCCGGACGTTCATGTGGCTCTTTTGGCGATCGATGGCAAGGAGCGCTCGAGCGTGGGCATCTCCCAGCGGATCGATTCGCTGGCGCTTGCGGGGAAGAGCAGCTTCGCATTTGTCATCGGCGGGTCGGACGGTGTCAGCGCGGAGGTGCGCGCTCGGGCCAATGAGCTGCTGTCGTTCGGTCCGATTACCCTGCCTCACAATCTGGCGCGCGTCGTGCTTCTGGAGCAGCTCTACCGCGCGCAGAAGATATCGCACGGCGAGCCCTACCACAAGTAGGCAGCCGGCCGCAGGAAGGTGGCCAGTCGCAAGTAGACGGCCAGCCGCGGGAAGGCAGCCAGCCGTCTATCGAATTCGGGTCCTGCGCTCTGCGCGAGCTGTGCGTTTATGCAAGCAGTCCCTTGCCCGCACCGGAAACGACCGCCGATCGTGCGACCAGGTATGTCGACACCAGATAGATTGCGTACACCGCAATCACCAGCGCAATACCAACGGCAAGCGTGCCTGCAACCGCCGAAGCGCCCCAAATTGACAGCAGGTTCTCGTACAGAACGCTGATCGCGCAGGCTGAATGACATCCTGCAACGAGAAGCGGCGCCCCGAAGTAAATGCCGATCTGCGTGCGCAGGCTTCGCAGAACCATGCTCCTGTCGCACCCCAGCTGAGCGAGCAGGCGGTAGCGCGGGATGCTGTCTGCCACCTCGGAGAGCTGCTGGACGGAAAGAACCGCCGCCGTGGTCATGAGGAAGACAAACCCGATGTAGAGCGCCAGGTAAACCAAGAGAAGCTTAAGCCCCATGCTGTCGGCGATGATGCCCTCGCTCGTGTCGTAATAGGACACCGGCCACGGGCGAGAGTCGTATGTCCAACCAGCTTCGGCGAGTCCCTCGCGCGGGGGAACCGACTTGCCGTACTCGGTCATGAGGTCCTCCATGGCCTGCTGCTTTGAGTCGCTCGCAAGGTTGACGTTGAGCTCGCTCAGATACGGCAGATCGCCCGCGGCGAACCTCTCGGCCGCCAACTCATCGGGAACCACCAGCACTGCGATGAGGCAGCTCATACTGCTCACCTGGAGCGACTGCGAAACCACCTGTCCGGATGCGGTCAGAGTATGCCCGTCGACGGTGATGGTTCGCCCTTTCTGGCCAAGGGCTTTGGCGTACTCGGCCGATTTGTCGACCGTGTTGTCGACCAGATACTCGCCTGCGGCAAGTTCGATCGGTTTTTCGCCTGCAAGCTGTCGAGCAGCGTTGAACTGCGACAACGTCACGTACTGCACGCCTTCGTCAGCCATGCTCGAGTTCTCGTCGGAACCGATTTGCTCAAGCGTGAAGCCGCAAGCATCGGCAAGCTGCTTGTTCGTCAAGTCGCTCGCGAGCCACGTGTCCACCTGGGCGGAGCCGGTCACGCGTTCGTTCCAATCGGGGATGAGCGACTTCATATACGCGGCGGTGGAGCCGTCGCTCGATTGCCAAAGGCTATGGATCTCTTCGCGCTGGGCTTTGACCTCCTCGATTGCGGCGGCCTTCTCCTCGTCGCCGCCATACTGCTCGGCCGGTATCGCCTCCATATCGGAGGTGTCGAGCGACATGAGGCTCGCACGGATAGATGCGTCGAACTGGGTATTCTCTTCCAGTTGATCGGAGAATACCGACGCCAAGCTGAAGCCTGTTGAGAACACGACGATGCTGAAGAACAGAAGGACGCTCACGGCCCACAGCGATACGAACGCGGTGTTCACCTTCGTCGCTATCTGGCGCATGGTGAACATGGCAAGACCCTTGAAGTACACGCCCCGCAAACGCTGAATCAGCAGGATGAAGAACCCTGATGCTGACCAGAACAGGCCCAACGTGCCGACGAGCATCAGCAGGGTTGCGATGCGGAAGTGCTCGCCGAAGTAGACCAGGCCATCGAGGTTGAGCTCGGAATACGCCTTCGCCAAAATCAGGCACGACAGCACGAACACAATCAGGCAGATGAGGGGATTGCGCACGGGCATGCGCTCGCTCCGGGAACTAGCCGAGAGGAGTGTGGCAAGT
This sequence comes from Coriobacteriia bacterium, assembly GCA_030540225.1. Lineage (GTDB taxonomy): Bacteria > Actinomycetota > Coriobacteriia > Coriobacteriales > Eggerthellaceae > Ellagibacter. The sequence goes on from JAUNWQ010000021.1 coordinate 18,957, forward strand.
TTGCAGCGCGAAATCTGTATAGCGTTGAACAGGGCGACCACGACGAAGATGAGCGCGAAGCAGCCCAGGGTCAGCTGCGCGGATCGGACGCTGAACAGCAGATGGTAGTCACTGATCGCCACGCCGATAAGGCCCGCCGTGGCGAAGGCAATCGCTTGCGAGATCAGAAAGCCAAGCCCCAAGCCTACCACCAGCGCAAGCACGCCGACGATCAGCGTTTCCGTCAGGACTACCGAGGAAACCTGTCGCGGGCTCATGCCGAGCAAAAGGTAGGTGCCGAACTCCTTCTTGCGGGCTCGAACCACGAACCGGTTGGCGTACAGGACCAAAAATCCCAAAACCACGGCGACGACGATGCTGAAATAAGTCATGACCTGCGCGAGGATGTCGAAAATGCTCGCGCCCGACGCCAGGAACACGTTCGCGGCGCCTTCCTGGGCCTCGAACAGCACGCGGGAGTCTTCGATGGCGTTGAAGGCGTAGAACACCGCCACTCCCAAAGTGAGAGTAACGAAATACACAGCGTAGTCGCGCATGCTGCGGCGCACATTGCGCAAGGCAAGCTTCATCAACATGATGACCACCGCCTATTTGCGCAGCGCAGAGACGCGCGAAGCCACGAAACCGACCGCAGGAGAGTCGCCCTGCTTGCCGGAGAGGAATGCCTGGACCTCGAGGATACGCTGGTAGAAACCTGTCCTGTCATCATCGCCGCGGCGCAGCTCGTTGAACAGCTTGCCGTCTTTGATGAACAGAATGCGATCGGCATACGACGCCGCAACCGCGTCATGTGTGACCATCATGATGGTGGCGTGCAGCTTCGTGTTCAGCACCTCGAGCGTCTCGAGGAGAACGGCGGCGTTGCGTGAGTCGAGCGCTCCCGTGGGCTCGTCGGCAAGAACTAACTTCGGATCGGCGACGATGGCGCGCGCCGCAGCTACGCGCTGGCGCTGGCCGCCCGACATCTGGCGCGGGTACTTCTGTAAAACGTCCGTCACGCCCAGCAGAGTGGCGGTGCGCTCGACCTTCGTGCGGACGGCGTCGGCCTTCTCTCCCTTGATGGTGAGCGCCAAAGCGATGTTCTCGAAACCGGTCAGGGTGTCGAGCAGGTTGGCGTCCTGGAAGATGAAGCCCAGGTCGTCGCGGCGGAACTTGGAGAGCTGGCGGCTGCGCAGCTGCGTGATGTCGAGCCCGTTCAAGACGATGTTTCCGCTGGTCACGGTATCGATAGTGGAGATGCAATTCAAAAGCGTGCTCTTGCCCGAGCCGGACGGGCCCATCACGCCGACGAACTCGCCTTCGCAGATGTCGAACGACACGTCGTCAAGCGCGCGCGTGACGGCCTCGCGCGAGCCGTACACCTTCAAGACGTTGCGCACGGAGAGCAAAACCTTGCGGCTATCGGGCTGATTCGCATTCGCAATGCCTGCTGGAGGGGTTGCGGTAACCACAGACATGGGGATTCCTTTCTCTTCGATTCGGCACATCCCCATGATGCGACGAGCGCGAAAATGAAGCCATCGAAGGGCCTTACCGCAATCTTACGGTTTTGTAAGGTTGGACGCCAAGTCCATGCGCGTGCGGTCGAGCGGGAAGGTGAGTGCGATGGTCGTGCCCGCCCCCTCTTCTGAGGAAACACGCAGGCCAAGGCCCATTCTCTCGCAGGCGACAGCGGCAAGATAGAGCCCCATGCCCGTCGCTTTGTGGTGGGCGCGGCCCTGGCTTCCCGTAAATCCGCGATCGAACACGCGCGGCACGTCGGCGGCGGGAATGCCGTCGCCGTTGTCGCTGATCAAAAGCTCGATGCACCCGTCTTTCGTCCCTGCGTCCTTCACCGCGCCTTCGAAGCGAACGGTTTTCGCGCCGTACTTCGCCGAGTTCTCCAGAACCTGTCCGATGATGAAATCGACCCATTTTGCGTCGGCGAACGCCTCGAGCGTCTCGTCGATCGCGAAATCGAGCGAAACGCCCGCGCCGATGAGCGTGCGCGACCTCTGGCGGCATGCCTTGCGAGCGAGTGCCGCAAGGTTTAACTCCTCGATGGAGAAATCCTCGCTCAGAGTTGCCGATCGCGCGTAGTATAATGCCTGTTCAACGCGCGACTCGATACGGTCGAGGTCGCCGCGCACCTCATCGGCCCCAGGTCCGTGAAGGCTTGACAGCGCAAGCTGGGCCGATGCGATGGGCGTCTTCGCCTCGTGAACCCACAGCTCGATGTAGTCGCGGTAATCCTTCATGTCGCGGGAGCGGGCGGCAAGCTCGTCCGAGACAGCCTTGCCCTGCACGGCGAGCGCGCGATAGGCCAGGGTTCCCTCCAACGTGCGCGGCTCATCCAGAATCGACGAGAGATACCGTGCGTTGTCGGGCGAATTGCAAAAGTGGTCCAGCTGCTGGTAGAACTCGCGGTTGCGCGAGAAGCCAACGGCGAGCACAATGCAGGCGAACAGAGCCTCGCAAAGGGAAACGAGCGCGATGGCGGAAGCGTTCGAGCTGGTCACAGCTAAGATGCCCGCAACAACGAGCATGAGGGCGACCATGCCGAACACGAACCCGGCACGCGAGCGAAGATACGCCCCGAACGAGTACGCACACTCGATGCGGTCCTCGGCAGCGAACGGCGCAGGCTCAGGATCGCGGGGCGAACCAGCGGCCGTGTGGTCGGGCTCTTCCCAATTCGTGCTGCTCATCGAATCACATACCCCAGGCCGCGGCGGGTGGTGATGAAGTCGTCGGGTACGCCTGCGGACTCCAGGCTGCGGCGCAGGCGATTCACGTTCACCGTGAGCGTGTTGTCATCGACGAACGCGTCGGTTTGCCACAGCTCGTCCATCAGCTCGCTGCGCGAGATGATGGATCCCGCGTTCTCCATAAGGATGCGCAGAATCAGAAGCTCGTTGCGCGAGAGCTCCACGCGCTTGCCGCGATACGAGACCTCGGCCCGTACGCTGTCAAGGGAGACGCCGCCATGCTCGATTTGCCCGCGCGCCGAATCGGCTGACCCGCTGCGGGCAAGGGCGCGGTCGATGCGGGCAAGCAGCACAGCGGGACGGTAGGGCTTGACCACGTAGTCGTCGGCGCCGACGCTCATGCTCATGACCTCGTCAAACTCGCTGTCGGAGGAAGTCAGCACGATGATGGGGACGTTGCTTTCCTGGCGAATCGCGCGGCAAATCTCGTGGCCGTACGCGCCGGGAAGCGAAAGGTCGAGCAGGATGCAGTCGGGGGCGGCAGCCAAAGCCTCGGCCGCGGCGTTCGTAAACGACTCGCAGCAAAGGCACTCGTGGCCCTTGAGCTGCAGCATGCGCACAAGATTCTCCCGCAGCGAGACGTCGTCTTCGACAATGAGCAAACGCGCCATCGGTCCCCTTTCGTGTTAATCGTATGAGCCGATGATAACGCAACGGGAAGCCATCTGGCATTTTGTCATCGTACTGTAGCGTCGTTTTCGCGCCCTTGAGGCAGGGTGCAGTAAGCGCCGCCACTATTGTTGCGATGCTGCAAAGTACGCAGGTGAACGCGTGCGACACGCATGTTTGGTCGTTTGTCGTGGGTCTTGGGAAGGTGTGGGGCGGCGAGATAGGAAGTCGGGTGAGCCGCCCCGCAGTTGGAAGGTAATGAACGGGAAGGTGGGCAAGCGCTTGTATAAGGAGGACACAGGCGCTTGCCCGATGTGTTTCAGACCTGCTCAAGTATAGGACATATGCCAATAGATGACAAGCGCAAATTGGCACTATTTCACACATGCTGCACGACCTGCTCGCGCTATACTGATGCGACTACGGGCGGCATGCCCGCTGCAACTGCGGGCCGCGTGGCTGCTTGCGACTGCGGGCAGCGCTCCGCCGCGGTTACAAGAGGCATGCCCGCGCGTTGCTCCTCGCTTGGAAAGGTGAACCGATGAGACTGATCTCGTGGAACGTGAACGGCTTGCGCGCCGTTATGAAGAAGGGCTTCGAGGACATCGTGGCCGAGTTCGATGCCGATGTCTTCGCCCTACAGGAGACAAAGCTCCAGGCGGGGCAGGCGACGCTCGATCTTCCCCAATACCTAGAGTTCTGGAGCTATGCCGAGCGGAAAGGCTACTCAGGGACGGCGGTCTTCACCAAGCGCGCGCCTCTGCAGGTGCTTCATGGGTTGGGCTCGGAGTACCTCGACACCGAGGGGCGCATCGTCGCGCTCGAGTTCCCCGAGTTCTGGTTTGTCGACGTGTACACGCCGAACGCGCAAAACGAGCTCGCCCGCATCGGGCATCGTATGGAATGGGACGACGCCTTCCGCGACTTTTGCAAGGGGCTTGAAGAGGGCGTGCTTCCCGGGGACGTTCCCGTCGAGCGCGCCGATGCCGACGGGTTGGTCGCTCTCGGCCCCGACGCCCCCAAGGACACTCCGCGCCACTCGCTCGGGGCGGGGCACATGCCCAAAGAAGTGCTTCCCTTGACGCAGGCGGGGGAGACCGCCGCGCCGAAACCTGTCATCATGTGCGGCGACTTCAACGTGGCACACAATGAAATTGACTTGAAGAATCCTGGTCCCAACAGGGGCAATGCGGGTTTTTCCGACGAGGAGCGCGGCAAATTCTCCGACTTGCTCGCCGCAGGCTTCACCGACACGTTCCGCACCCTTCATCCCGACGCGACGGGCGCGTACTCGTGGTGGAGCTACCGTTTCAACGCGCGCAAGAACAATGCGGGGTGGCGCATCGATTACTTTTTGGTGAGCGACGGAATCGCCGACAAGGTGGAGGACGCGAGCATTTACAATGAAGTATTCGGAAGCGACCATTGCCCGGTGGGCATAGACATAGCACTGGAGGATTAACGGCCTATGGATACTCGGAAAATCGAAGAAGGCGTGCGCCTCATTCTCGAGGGCGTCGGCGAGGACCCCGATCGCGAAGGGCTGCGCGAGACGCCTGCCCGCGTGGCGCGCATGTACGAAGAGGTGTTCGCGGGGCTTGCGCAAGATCCCGCCGTCCACTTCGAGAAGACCTTCGACGAGCACTGCAACGAGATGGTCCTCGTGCGCGACATCTCCTTCTACTCGATGTGCGAGCATCATCTGGTGCCCTTCTTCGGCAAGGCGCACATCGGCTACATCCCCGCCGCGGACGGTCGCGTGTGCGGACTCTCGAAGCTCGCGCGCCTCGTGGAGGTGTTCGCGAAGCGCCCGCAGGTGCAGGAGCGCCTGACCGGGCAGATCGCCGATACCCTGGTAGAGCAGCTCCACCCGCAGGGCGTCATCGTGGTGCTCGAGGCCGAGCACATGTGCATGAGCATGCGCGGCGTGAAGAAACCGGGCAGCCGTACGGTCACGAGCGCCGTGCGCGGCGTGTTCGCGGGCTCGACGCCGGCTTCTCGCGCTTCTCGCAGCGAGGCCATGTCGCTTATCCTTCGCGACGCTCGCTAGGCGCAGCGCACGTCGCCGCCGGCGGGCGAATCGGGTAGTATGGGAACCATAAGAAACGGATGAAAGGTGCAACCATGAAGTGCGTTATCTCTGTTCTGGGTAAGGACCGCAGCGGCATCGTCGCGGCGGTGGCAGTGGTGCTTGCGGAATGCGGCGCGAACATCGACGACATCAGCCAGACCATCCTAAACGACATCTTCTCGATGACGATGCTCACCACGCTCGATACGGAAAAGGCCGACTTCGACACCGTGCAAGACAAGCTCAAGGCGGTCGGGGAAGATCTCGGCGTGCAGATCATCATCCAGCGCGAAGACGTCTTCCAGTACATGTACAAGATTTAGAAGACGGCATCTGAACTGGGGTTCGCTTAGCTTCAACCCACGCTACGCCACATTGCGGCCATATCGCCCGCCGGGAAGATTGATTCTCGGCGGGCTTTCTTTTCGCCCGATTCTATTCGTCATTCACTATAATGGAGCGTACGCGATAATCGTCGCAAGCTTGTGCTGCGGCACATGAACAGGAGGAACTATGAGAGATCATTCCCAGCATATCCAGCTCTCTCGTGAGCAGGCGGTCTCGTCGATGCTCGAGGCCATGGATGCGGCACCTGCAGGTTTCGGGTGGGCGAACATCGCCGCGGGCGAGGATTTGCACAGCAGCGAGGTCGCTCGCAAATGCTGCGAGCAGGTGGCGCTCGCCGATTCGGTGGGGCGCGTGCTCGCCTATGACGTGGTCTCTCGGTGCGACATGCCCTCCGCGCTTACGTGCGCGATGGACTCGATCGCCCTGCACTGGTCCGATTTCGAGAACCTCGCGGAAGGCGAGCTGCCCGACACAAGCGCATGGGTCCGCGGGGTGGATTGGCAGTTCGCGAACACGGGCGTCGCGATGCCCGAAGGGTTCGACACTGCCATCGTCATCGAGCACGTGCAGGTGTCGGAAGACCAGCAGCACGTGACCATCGACGCCGCCCCCTCGAAGCAGGGTGCGGGCACGCGTCCTGCGGGCTCGACCATGAAGCGCGGCGATGTCCTCGCGACTGCCGGCACGGTCGTGACGCCCGACGTCGCGGCGCGCATGGGAACGGGCGACAATGCCGTGGTTCCCGTGGTTCGCAAGCCCCGCGTGGCCTTCATCCCCACGGGCAACGAGCTCGTTCCCGCAGGTATTCCCCTCGATCCGACGCGCGTCGATCAGTTTGCCGCCCGCGGTCGCAACTTCGAGACGAACAGCATCCTCGTGCGCGCGAAGGTGGAAGCGTGGGGCGGGCAATTCGTTCCCTTCGACATCGTGTGCGACGAGCGCCCCGAAATTGAGGCCGCCATCAAGCGCGCATGCGAGGTTGCCGACATCGTCGTTCTGAACGCGGGTTCCTCGAAGGGTTCGGACGACTGGTCGTGCGAGGTCATGGAGGAGATGGGACACATGATCTGCCATCAGACGAACCACGGCCCCGGGCATCACAGCTCCTACGCCGTCGTTGACAACGTGCCCATCGTGGGCATCTCCGGTCCTTCGGGCGGCGCGTCGTTCACCCTTGATTTCTATCTGCGTCCGCTTATGCGCAAGTATTTGGGGATTAATCCTATCGTGCCGAAGACGGCGGCCCGCCTGACCGAGGCGTTTCCGGCTCCGAAGCACGGCCCGGGTGCGAAGAGCGGCAAGCCCGCAGGCGAGGATCGCCCGCGCGAGCATCCCGACCATGCGCCGGGGGAGCCGGAATTCTTCGGCATCCGTCCTCTCCGTGTGGAGCCGAGTGCCGACGGCGTGCTCGAGGCGACGCCGATCGACGGTCGCCCCGGGTCGAAGACGGCATGGGGGGCGAACGCCTTCACCATGATGGGCATGGGCCCCGGCATCGAGCCTCCTGCGGCAGGCGACATCGTCGAGGTGGAGTTTCTCTAGCGAAGCTCCTCGGCGACGCTTTCCCGCGTGGTGTTATACTTTCTTGCAGTGATTGACAGTTTGCAACGGCAACCCGGCGCCCGAAGGGTGCGGGGAGAAAGGAGCGCGTTATGTCTATGAACAAAGTGCTCGCTGCGGTGGATGCGACTGATGGCGGTCGCAAGGCGTTGGAGCTTGCGATCGGCGTGACCGAGAACAACCCCGATGCTGTCATCGACTTGGTGTACGTGGTGCCGATTCCCTTGCTCGACGATTCCCAGATGACGAGCTTCCGCTCCATCTTGGAAATGATGATGAACGATGGGAAATCGCTACTCGAGAGGCTGGTCGGCGCTCACGAGGATGCGGCCGATCGCCTGAACCCGCTGCTCATCACGGGAACGAACCCCGCTACCGAGATTGTAAAGCTGATCGATCAAGGCGACTACGACCTCGTCGTCATCGGCAATCGCGGGCTTTCGGGCATGAAGGAGTACATGGGCAGCGTCAGCCATAAGGTGCTGCATGGTTCCTCTGTGCCGGTGCTCATTGCCAAGTAAGCCAGACTTCGAAACAAGGAGCGTTCTGTGAGCGAATTGAAAAGCGAGCAGGGCGGCATGAAAAAGGAGCGCGTGCGCAAAAACGCGCTCCTTTTGTTCAGCAAGCCGCCGATTCCGGGTTTGGTGAAAACCCGCCTGACCGTGCTGAAAGACGGTGTGTTCCAGCCCGAGGTCGCCTCGGGGCTCTACCACTGCATGCTCTTCGATGTGGTGGAAATCTGCTGCGCGGCGATGGCCGATTTGGAGCGCGAGAGCGCCGAGCGGGCACGGGAAGCGCTCGCCACGGGCGAGGAAGCGGTGCGCGACGAGTACGAGATGATCATCTCGACGACGCCCGAAAAGAACGTCGAGGTGATGCGCAAGCTGTTTTCCGATGCGGGCGAATGGCCGCGCGAGCTGGTGTTTCTCTGCGATGAGGGCGCCAGCTTCGACGAGCATTACAACCAGGCGTTCGAGAAGACGTGGGCGCGCGGTGCTGATTGCATCCTCTCGATGGGCGCCGATATGCCCGCTCTCACCAAGGCCGACGTGCGCGCAGGATTCAACGCGCTCCACAAGCTCGACGGGGTTGCGGGCGGTGGCATCGTGCTCGCTCCCGACCAGGAGATGGGCGTGTCGGTGATCGGTTGGACGCGCGAGACCGACTTCGACCACTCGGGCGTGTTCTACAATCAGGAGGGCCTCACGGTGCTTCCCGCCTATATCGACAAGGCGCGAAAGCAGGGGCTCCCTGCGCTTTATCTGCCGCCTATTCCCGACGTGGACACGATGGCAGACCTCATGCACAACATCACGCTCGTCGAGGCGCTCAACTACTGCGCGCAATACGACGACGTCACGCCGCCGTGGCGCACGGCCCAGGCGCTCAAGGAGATGGGATGGGACGAAGTGCGCGTTCCCCCCAACGACCTGCACGACCCGCGAGAGGAAATCGATAAGTAAGGGAATTGGGCGGGCGAAGATTTGTCTCCCGCCTCGCGCAGCGTCGGCCTGTTCCGGCGGTCGTCAGACCGCCGGAACCACAAGCTCCCAGAAGGCAACCGCGCTTGCGGCAGCGACATTCAAGGAATCTACCTGGTGGTACATGGGGATCTTCACCGTGTAATCGCAACGGGCGATGGTGCTCTCGGCCAGGCCGTCGCCTTCCGTGCCCAGTACGAGCGCAATTTTCTCGCATTCCTTCAGCTTCTCGTCGCGCAAGCTCACCGAGTTGTCGGAAAGCGCGAGCGCTGCCGTGGTGAAGCCGAGCTCGTGGAGCAAGGGGATGCCGGTTTGTGCCCAATCGTGGGCATCTTCCCCGATGCGCGCCCAAGGAATTTGAAACACGGTGCCCATCGAAACGCGCACCGCGCGGCGGTAGAGCGGGTCGTAGCATGCCGGCGTGATCAGCACGGCGTCGACCCCAAGTGCTGCTGCCGAGCGGAAGATCGCCCCGACGTTGGTGTGGTTCGTGATGTCTTCTAAGACCGCGACGACGCGCGCGCTCTCGCACGCTTCGGCGACGCTTAACGGGCGTGGTCGGCGAAAGGCCCCCAAGGCGCCGCGCGTCAGCTCGAATCCGCAGAGTTTCTGCAGCTCATCGTGGGGAGCGACAAACACGGGGATGGCGGGGTCGATCTGCTCGATGTGCTCGACGATGCTCGCCATGGAGGGCAGCCATTTCTCCTCCATGAGCAGCGACAACGGTTGCATTCCCCCTTCGAGGGCGCGCTCGATCACTTTGCCCGACTCGGCGATGAAGATGCCCTTCTCGGGTTCGAGCTTGTTGCGCAACTGTGCTTCGGTGAGCCGTGCATAGGCGTCAAGGCGCTCGTCTTCAAGCGTGTCGATTCTCACAATCATGATGGCCTAAATCCCCTTCGGAGCGCGCATTGCGGGAAGTTCGCTTGCATCGGTCGAGGTGCGCGTTGCGGGCGGCGCGGTCGTGCCCGTCGGCGCCAACGTGCGGGAACCGAGCGTGCGGGGATGGTGACCCGATGTGGGGGCGTTGCAAGGGGCGGCGGCACCCGCTGTTCGGTCGGTTTGATCTGCCGCCTGGCCGGTTGCGTAGTACTCCGCTTCGATCGCGCGCGCCGTGTCGCCTGCGATGTCCTGCACCTGGGAGAGCCCCTGCTCGAGGAATTCAGCCACGCTCATGATGTGCGCGCCGATATAGGCCATGTCCTCGATGTTCGCGCGCTGAACCTCGGGCGTGCGCGAGGAGGTGGCGTCTTCCAAGACGACGACGTTGTAGTTCAGGGAAAGTGCGTCGTAGCAGGTCGAGCGCACGCAGTTCGGAGTCGTGGTGCCCGCGAGCACCACGGTGTTTATGCCCTCGCGCGAGAGCACGTCGTCGAGCTGCGTGTCGAAGAACGCTGAGAAGCGCGGCTTCACCATCACGCGGTCGCCGTCCGCGGGCGTCAGCATGTCAGGCCAGTTGAGCGAGCTCTCGTCCTCGCTTGCGGGGGAAAGCGGGCGCCCCCCGTCGCGCCATTGCCGATAGCGCACGGGTTCCACGTTCGCACCGTCGGCGCTGTAGATGCGGCGGATATGGAAGATGCTTATCCCGATCGAGCGCGCGAAATCGAGAGCGTGGGCACAGGCGGGCACCGTGTCCGCGGCGCCCGCAACGCACAGGGCGCTCGTTGGGTCGATGAAGCCGTTTTGCATGTCTATCAGCAGGAATGCTGCACGTGTTGGTTCTATCATAGAGTCGCTTTCCTCACGGTCGGTCTTCGTAGTATAGCGCCTCGCGCTCGGGCTTGGGCCGGCGCGGACGCATGCGGGTTCTTGGGCGGTTTAGCGATTCGTCAACGGAATCGGTGACGGTATGGGATTGCGTCGGGAATGCGGGTATACTCGTATTCTCAAAGAAGGAAAAGGGGAACAGTGTCACACGAAGACAATGCCGCCGAATCGGACGCCCAGGCACCCGACGGCGCGCTCGACCGATACGGAAATCCGGTCGATCATCCATCGTTCAACCAGTTCGTTGCCACGATTTCGGCCCTCAGGGCCCCG
>JAUNWQ010000120.1 GCA_030540225.1 Coriobacteriia bacterium
ATGGCGCATCTGCTGTGAAGCGGTGACTACCTGCTGCCGCCTGCCGCCGCATACTGGCGTCCGTCCGCGAAGAAACTATGCACGACGCGCCCCGCCATATACGGTGGGGCGTTTTTGCTGGTAACATGAACAAGCTATGGCTGACAAAGAATTGATAGAACACATCGACATCGCCGCCCAGCGCGTTGCTGACTCGCATGCGTACCTGCACATCGACGACAAGACGGTCGAGCTGCAGAGGCTCGACGCCCAGATTGCCTCGCCGGGCTTTTGGGACGACGCGTCGCGCGCGCAAAGCGTCTCGAAGCAGGCGTCGAACCTGCGCGATGTTATCGCCGAATACGACGGCGCTTGCGCCCTGCTCGACGACGTGCGCGCGGCGGCGGAGCTCGCAGACGAAGATGAGTCGTTCGCCGAGGAAGCAAAATCCCTGCTCGCGAAGCTCGACGAGGAGCTCGACGGGCTTGAAGTCTCCTCGTGGTTCTCCGGCCGCTTCGACGCGGGCGACGCTATTCTGTCGGTCAACCCGGGATCGGGCGGGCTCGAGGCGCAGGACTGGACCGAGATGCTCTACAAGATGTATCTGCACTACGCCGAGGACAAGGGCTGGAAAGTCACCGTGCTCGACGCGGTTCCCGGCGAGGGCATCGGCCTCGACAAGGCGACCATCCAGATCGAGGGGCGAAACGCCTACGGCATGCTCACAAGCGAGAACGGCGTCCACCGCCTCGTGCGCATCTCTCCGACCGACGACAAGAAGCGTCGCCACACCACGTTCGCAAGCGTGGAGGTGCTCCCCGTGCTTCCCGATGACATCGAGGTCGACTTGAACCTCGCCGACGTGCGCGTCGACGTGTACCGCTCAAGCGGCCCCGGCGGGCAGTGCGTGAACACGACCGACTCCGCCGTGCGCCTGACCCATATTCCCACAGGAATCGTTGTGACCTGCCAAAACGAGAAATCGCAGCTGCAGAACAAGGAATCTGCCTTCCGCGTGCTGCGCGCCAAGCTCTATGAAATCGAGCAGCGCAAGCGCGAGGAGCAGATTGACGAGCTGCGCGGCGAGCGCATGGAAAACTCGTTCGGCAGCCAAATTCGCAATTATGTGTTGTATCCTTATCAGCTGGTGAAAGACCTGCGCAGCGGTGTTGAGACGAGCAATGTCGACGCTGTGCTCGCGGGCGATATCGAGCAATTCGTGATCGGTTATCACAAGTGGCGAGTTTCGCAATAAAGAAAGGACTGCAATGACCGACCTTACGCGTGTGGCGACAGATCTGCGCTGCGACATTCTGCGCATGATCGCGGAAGCGAAAAGCGGGCATCCGGGGGGATCGCTGTCGTGCACCGACATCCTGACGTCGCTGTACTTCGGCGGTGTGCTCAAGCACGACCCGAAAAATCCCAAGATGGAGGGTCGTGACTGGTTCTTTTTGGCAAAGGGCCACGCGGCGCCGGCGCTCTACGCCGCGCTCGCCCATGCGGGCTATTTCCCCGTTGAGGAGCTTATGACGCTTCGCAAGCTGGGAACGCGCCTGCAGGGCCATCCCGACTGCAACCTCTGCCCAGGCGTTGAGGTGTCCACGGGCTCTTTGGGCCAGGGCCTCTCCATTGCCGCAGGCACAGCGTGCGGTCTTGCGCTCGACGGCAAGGAGGGCTCGGTCTTCGCGCTTCTCGGCGACGGCGAATGCGAGGAAGGCCAGGTGTGGGAGGCGGCCATGTTCTCCGCGCACCGCAAGCTCGACAACCTCACGGCCATCATCGACCACAACGGTCTGCAGATCGACGGCAAGGTGACCGAAGTGTGCAGCCCTGAGGATCTGGGCGTGAAGTTCGAGGCGTTCGGATGGGACGTCCATCACGTCAACGGCCATGACATCGACGCGCTCATCGAGGTGCTCACCGCCTGCAAGAACTCTCGCGACGGGAAGCCCCATGCCGTCATCGCCGAGACGGTGAAGGGCAAGGGCGTGTCGTTTATGGAGAACGAGGCTGGCTGGCACGGCAAGGCGCCGTCCGCCGAACAGCTTGAAGCCGCGCTCGCCGAGCTTGAAGCGGCGCGTGATGAGGAGGTTTGCCGTGGTTAAGCTCGCAAGCGCCGAAATGGCCGAAAAGAAACTCGCGACCCGCGCCGCCTTCGGTGCGACGCTCGCTGAACTCGCTGAGGAGGGTGTGCCTGTCGTCGCCGTCGACGCCGACCTCACCGGTTCCACCACCACCAAGAAGTTCGCCGCCGCCGCGCCCGAGAACGCCGACAAGCTTTTCAACTGCGGTATCGCCGAGCAGAACATGATCGACGTGGCAGCTGGCCTTGCCCTTACGGGTCATGTCGCCTACACGGGGTCCTTCGCCGTGTTCGGCACCGGCCGTGCTTACGACCAGATTCGCAACACCGTGTGCTATAGCAACCTTGACGTGAAGATCTGCCCGACGCATGCGGGCGTCTCGGTCGGTCCCGACGGCGGCTCGCATCAGATGCTCGAGGACATCTCGCTCATGCGCGGGCTGCCCAACATGCGCGTGCTCGTTCCCGCCGACTACGCTGCCGCGCGCGCTGCTATCAAGCTCGCCGCGAAGACGCCGGGTCCGGTGTACGTGCGCATGGGCCGCGCCGCCGTGCCCTGCGTCTACGATGACGACGTCGAGCTCGAGCTCGGCCGCGCCTATGTGCTGCGCGAGGGCTCCGACGCGACCGTCGTCGCCTGCGGTGTGGAAATCCGCGAGGCGCTTGCGGCGGCCGACATGCTCGCCGAGGAAGGTGTGTCCATCGAGGTCATCGACGCGTTTTCGGTGAAACCGCTCGACGAGGACACCATCACGGCAAGCGTTGCGAAGACGGGTTGCTGCGTGGTCGCTGAGGAGCACAGCGTGCACGGTGGCCTCGGTTCCGCCGTGGCGGAGTGCCTCGCCCGCAAAAACCCCGCTCCCTGCGAGTTCGTGGGTGTGCAGGACCGCTTCGGCAAGTCCGGCGAGTTCGAGGAGCTGCTCGGCTACTTCAACCTCGACGCCGCGGCGATCGTCGAAGCCGTGAAGCGCGCCATGGGTCGCAAGTAGTTTTACAGGCGGCGGTTCCCTTACAGGGCCGATTGCATTTCATGAAAGAAGGGCGCATCTCCAGCGGGAGGCGCGCCCTTGTGGTTTTTGCGCAAGCGTGAGCTGGGACGGTGGCGCGCGGGATGCATTACTACTAGAATTGGACTGTCTCAGTACATCACTATTTGAACGGAGCAAACTGTGACAGATGATTCCAGCCGCGGGAACGCCTCGCGTCCCGCTGCCCAGTCGGGTGCACCGCGCCCGCGTTCGAGGGCGGGGGCTCACAGCCGTCAGGCTCAGGCCACCCAGCAGCTCTCCCAGTCGCTTCCCGTGCTCGATGTCGCGGACACGCCTCAGCAAACGTCGTCTCCCGTCATCACCTTCGACCACGTCACGAAGATCTACCCGGCGCAGCCGAACAAGCCGGCACTTTCCGACATCTCCCTGCAGATCTACGCGGGGGAGTTCATCTTCCTCGTCGGCCATTCGGGATCCGGCAAGACCACGTTCATCCGCATGCTGATCCACGAGGTCACGCCTACGGAAGGCCACATCTACATCGCGAACGAGGATCTGACGACCATGCGCAACTGGCGCGTGCCGTACTTACGTCGCAACATCGGCTGCGTGTTCCAGGACTTCAAGCTTCTGCCGAACAAGACGGTCTTCGAGAACGTCGCGTTCGCGCTTGAGGTTATCGGCAAGTCGCGCCACGTCATCAAGACGCAGGTGCCCGAGGTCCTTCGCCTCGTCGGCCTGCAGGACAAGCTGAACAAGCGTCCCGACCAGCTCTCCGGCGGCGAGCAGCAGCGCGTCTCCATTGCGCGTGCCATCGTGAACCGCCCGCCGCTGCTCATCTGCGACGAGCCCACGGGCAACCTCGACCCGCAAACCTCGCGCGGCATCATGGACCTGCTCGAGCGCATCAACCGCACGGGCACCACGGTGCTCGTGGCCACCCACGACCGCGAGATGGTCGACAACATGCGCCGCCGCGTCATCGCGCTCGATCGCGGCCGCCTTACTCGCGACCAGGACAGGGGGGTGTACGGTTTCGATGCGTAGTCTCGGTTACTTCTTCAAGGAGTCGCTGCACGGGTTCACGCGCAACCTCTCCACCACCTTGGGTTCCATCGTCACGATCTTCCTCTCGCTGCTCATCATCGGCATCTTCCTTGTGGGCGGCGTCGTGGTGAACAACGTCATGTCGTCGGTCGAGAACGAGGTCGGCATCTCGGCGTTCATCTCCGACGACGCCTCACAGTCTGACATCGACAAGGTCGAGGACTTCATCCGCGGCATCGACGGCGTCGCATCAGTCGACTTCACCACGAAGGACCAGGCGCTCGAGAACTTCAAGGCCACGTCGAAC
>JAUNWQ010000121.1 GCA_030540225.1 Coriobacteriia bacterium
CGCCCGGCTTGCCCGACGGCCTGTAGAGCTCCCTGAACTCCTTCTTGAAATCGTATGCCATCGCAACAAACCTCCCTGAGCTTGGGGTTCCGTCGATATCCGACCAAATATAGCAATGGGCGTGGCTTCGGAAGAGGCCGCGCCCATTGCATGATGTTATAACACAGAATCGAACGTCTGTCATACTCCCACTCAGTGACTAATCCAGTACGGGTGCTGTCAATCCGTGCCGCGCCATGCCGCCGAAGGGCTGATTCGTGCGCAATTTAGGCGAATCAACCCCTTGATTCGCGATTTCGGGAATGACTCAATTGATTCGTGAAACCGCAGGTCGCACCTTTAATCATTCCTGGGTTTCCGCCAGGGGTTCGTAGCGGGTGGCTTAAATCAGGGTGATTCGGGGACCAACCCGTGCATGTCACTATCGCTTCATCTTCCTCAGGTTCGCAAGCTTCCATTGCGCCTCCGGGCTCGCGGCGGCAGCTCGGGCGATGTCGCGCTCACCGAAGAGGAGCTCGAGGCGGTATTCCCCTTTGGCGAACAATTCCAAATAGCTTCGTTTTCGAATTTATTTCCAGGTGATTTCAGCTTCAAAACGCGTGCAAAACAGTAGGGAATAACCGGTTTCCTTCATCAAGAAGGAACAAACCGAAGTCAGCGGGTTTCTCCGAAATCCAGTTGAATCGGCTGATTTTGCGCTGAAAACGCCCGTTTCAAAACCCAAACGCCCTTTCGTTATAGCGGAGATGCCGACACA
This sequence comes from Coriobacteriia bacterium, assembly GCA_030540225.1. Taxonomy (GTDB): domain Bacteria; phylum Actinomycetota; class Coriobacteriia; order Coriobacteriales; family Eggerthellaceae; genus Ellagibacter. Next base: position 758 of record JAUNWQ010000121.1, read on the forward strand.
GACAGGCAAAAAGAACAAGGAAAAACCTACATTAGCATTGTTCTGTCGTCGTGTAACGTCTAGGCAAAGCTCTGATAAAAAGGGCGCAAAACCGACATCCGAAAACGCCGAGCACCTCGCCATGCCACCGAGGCGGGTAGGGCTCGGTTCTCGTGCCGGGCATGCGCTTCGCAATCGAGCCGATCGTCAACGCAGGCGCCCACGACGTCGACATATCCGACCTTAACGGTTGGATCGTGCGCACCAAAGACGGCAAGCCGTCGGTGCAATGGGAAGTGCAGCTCGTGGTAATCGAAGACGGCTACGAGCTTTTGTTCCGGTAGAAAACTTGCATGACGTGAGGACGTTATGCTTCGCTCTTGAGGTGGAAGTCGGTTGCATGGCCGGCTCCCACCTGTTTTCGGGGCAACGGGGCGTCGCTCGATGCTATGTCTTATTCGATTCGTAGTTTTTTGCGGTAAATGCGCGGCGTCGTGCCGTAGGCGCGCTTGAATGCGTCAGTAAACGCTCCCTGGTTGCGGTAGCCCGCGCTTTTGGCGATTCCGGCAATTTTGCGGCTTTCATCAAGGAGAAGGCGCCGACCGTGCTCCAGGCGCTGTGCGCGGATGTAGCTTTGCGGGGTGTCTCCCTGCACATTGCGAAACGCCGATATCATCTTCCCCTCGCTTACATGGGCGATGTCGCACAGTGTTTTCGTGCTGAGATCGGATGATAGGTTGCTGTCGATGTAGGAGCAGATGCACTCGACGCAGTCCCTGTCGCTTATGCGCACAGCGTCGGCTGCCATGTCCCTTTCGGGAATGCTGCTTGCTAGTATCGCGAAGCATTCAATCACCTTGGCGTGGTAATACGCATCGGCTACCGATGCGGCGGGGTAGGTGATGTCAAGTCCTCGAAGTGCCGAGGGCAAGCCGGGCACGCCGTCCGACGTGGTGAGCTGCTCGATGGCGCGGCGTAGTTCCTTCTCATCGCAGTGTAGGGCATCCGCATAGCGGTGTATCGCTTCGGGGGCTATGGTGATCGACGCCGATGACAGTCGCTTGCCGGGCTCGAACGAGCTTACGTAGGGGCCGCCATCCCAGTCGTGCCCTATGAGCTTGCAGTTAGATCCGGTGCACTCGGGTGAGCAATACTCAGGCATTGCATGCTCATAGAGGCCGAACCCCAGATAGGGAATAGTCTCCATGGCTGCCTCCACGGTGCGTTCGAACGTGATGTCCATCGACACGACGATGGTGTCGTCGTCCATAAAGTAGAACCAATAGGAGCCCTTGCCGTATTGAGGATCCACAAACCATGTTTCGCCGATGCTTCGCACCAAGTCGGCCCGTCCGAACCCTTGTGCGAGCGCTTCCTTCGCTCATACGGTGTGTAGCCGCGAAAGCTGCGTGACGAACATGTCGTAAAGCGGGTTTCCTTGTTCTGAGGCATAGCTTTCGTTCGATTTTTCGGTAGAACTTGATTTCTTTTCGGCGTCGTTTTCCATCTTCCTGTTCCATCTTTCGCATCGCATCGTCGATGCTCTATTATATCTCGAAAAGTTATCCGTGACCAACTAATAGGAAGAAGGACGAAAGCCGTATGGCTCTATCGATGGATGCATCTTTGTCCTTGAATGAGGTAGTGCAGGCGCGCCCTTCGGCATCCGCCCCCGCCGCGCCGCGTCATCTCGACCCGCGCGTGTCGCTTGTGGTGCTGGTGGCGATCAACGTGCAGATGGCGCTTACGCAAAGTCTGCTCGCTGAGATGGGTGTTTTGGCTCTTGCCGTTGTCGCGATGGCGTATTGCCGTCGCTTCTCTGCGATCGTGCGTTGGCTTGCCTTCTATGCGCTGTTCGCCGTGACGGCGCAGCTGTTCGTGGCGAGCGGGAATACCGTGCTTTCGCCTTTTGCGGCATCGCTTCTCATGTACCGCCATGTTCTGCCCGCTTTCATGTTCGCTTTCAACATGATTGCAACCACGCGTCTTGGCGAGCTTGCTTGCGCGTTGCAGGCGATGCACGTTCCCGCGAACGTGTCGGTGACCGTGTGCGTGGCGTTTCGTTTTCTTCCCACCATGGGACGCGAATTCTCCGCCGTAGCCGATGCGATGAAAACGCGCGGTATCGCCCTCACGCCGAAATCGGTTGTGTGCCATCCCGCCAAGACTGCCGAACATTTCCTTGTGCCCGTAATCGCGCGTTTAGGTCAGATTGCCGACGAGCTGGGAAACGCGGTCGTCGTCCGCGGCGTGGGGGTAAGTGCGCACCGCACCTCGTATTACCGCTTGAGGGTGCGCGCGGTTGATGTCGCATGCCTTATTGCCGCGATGGCGCTTCTGGCGTTTGCCGTTTGCCTTAGAGTGGGGGTGCTCCGCTGATGAAAAACGTCGTTACGGCGAAGGTTTCGCCCTACGCCATCGATTTCGACGGCTGCACATTTTGCTACAAGGGCGCTTCCCGTCCATCGCTTCGTGACATTTCGCTGAAGATTCCGCTCGGTCAATGCGTTGTTGTGACTGGGCAGTCCGGATGCGGTAAGACAACGCTCACGCGCCTTGTCAACGCGCTTATCCCGCTTATGTACGAAGGGGATCTTCAAGGTGAGGTGCGTGTTGCGGGAAAGCCCGTTTCCGCATGGACGATGGGTGAACTTTCCGCGCATGTTGGGTCGGTGTTCCAGAACCCGCGTAGTCAGTTCGTCAATCTCGATGTGACCTCGGAAATCGCCTTCGGATGCGAGAACTTCGGAATCGATCGCGAGGAGATGGTCGAACGTGTGGAGCAGGCAGCGTCAACGCTCGGTATCGAGAGCCTGCTCGGGCGCGGTACCGAGGCGCTTTCCGGCGGGCAGAAGCAGTCGGTTATCCTGGCATCGGCCTATGCGATGCGCCCCGATATCTTCGTGCTTGATGAACCGACCGCGTCGCTCGATGTGCATGCGATGCGGAATCTTGCGCGAACGGTTGCGCTTCTAAAGAGTCAGGGGAAGACCGTGCTTATCTCCGAGCATCGCCTGTGGTGGCTTGATGGCATCGCAGACCGCTATGTGGTTTTAGGCGATGGTTCGGTTGTAGGAGACTGGGCGGCGGCCGATTTTCTTGCGCTGCCGTTCGAAACGAGAACCGATATGGGACTGCGCGCCGCCTCTCTCGCTGAAATCGACTCCGTTGTGGCGGTGTCGCCCTTGGGCGACGCGGATTCATCGACTGCCTCCAGATTGCCTTCTTGCGAAAAATCCATCGTACGTATGAGCGGTGTAGTTGCTGGCTACCGCGGTGCGCCTGAGGTCTTGAAAGGTCTCGATTTCGGCCTCGTTCCGGGTCGTATCGTCGGCATCGTTGGGCACAACGGGGCTGGGAAAACAACGTTTGCCCGGTGCATGGCCGGCCTTCTCAAGGAAAAGGCGGGGGTGATCGAGGTCGACGACGTGCCTCTTCGCGCAAAGAAACGAGCGGGGCGTGTGTACCTGGTTATGCAAGAACCGGGATACCAGCTGTTCAGCAGCACAGTCGACGATGAGCTTGCAAGCGCGTGCTCTCCAGATGGCGCGGAAGACGGCCTAGGGAAGCGCTGATTAACTGAGGTTTTATCTTCCCGATGCGCCCTGCCGCCGA
>JAUNWQ010000122.1:0-1505 GCA_030540225.1 Coriobacteriia bacterium
CCGCACGCTGTTCGCGGCGCGCAAGGTGTTCATGCAGCCTACCATGGTGGGCGCGCCCGCCGGTGGGGCTTCGGCGCGGAGCTCTGCGACTGATTATTCGCGGACGAGCGCGCTCGACGAGAAGGATAGCGCCGCGCTCGACGCGCTTATGGCCGAGCTGCTCTCGCGTGGGAGCAAGGAGGTCGTCGGCCGGCACGCTCATGGCAAGACGGCTCATGGGGAAGCTACGGGTGCTGCGGTCGCTGGGAAGCCGACGGGCACGAAGGCGGAGGGCCTGGAGGGTGCCGCTGATGCCGCGGGTGCCGCCGATGCTGCTGATGTCGCAGGTGCCGCGGGTGTTTCTTCCGAAGGCAATGAGAAACCGCAGGTGGCGGGCTCCCAAACTACCAATGACGACATGGCTCCTATGGGTGCGCACGCGATCCCCGGGTCGGATGGCGCTCCCGCGGGCGCGCATGCCGCCCCGGATGCCGACAAGGCTTCCACGGGTGCTCATGCTGCCGTGCGCAGGGGAAAGGCGGCGTCGGGGGCGCATGCGGCGCCAAACGACGCGTTCGGGAACGCGCCTGCTGCAGGGGATGCCCCCGCCGCGGGCGATTCCGCACCTGGTGGCGACGCTGACGCAGGAGGCTTAACGCCTCCTTCCGCGTCTGAATCGAAGTCGGATGAGAATGGGGAGGTGCGATAGATGAGGAATATCTGGCGCATCTTCAAAACCGACATGAAGCACCTGTTCAACAACTCGATTACGGTGATCATCGTAATCGGTCTCGTGTTCCTGCCCTCGATCTTCACGTGGTACAACGTCATTGCGTGCTGGGACGCGTTCGGCAACACCGGCAACCTTACCGTCGCCGTGGCGAACACCGACGAGGGCTACGAGAGCGACCTTGTTCCGCTTGAGATCAACGTTGGCGACAAGGTGGTGAGCGCACTTCGAGCGAACGACCAGCTCAACTGGACGTTCACAACTGAAGAGGACGCGATTGACGGTGCGCAGTCCGGGCGTTACTACGCTGCCGTGGTGATTCCCCAAAGCTTCAGCCGCGACATGATGACGTTCTATTCCGACGAGGTCGAGCACGCGAACATCATCTACTACGCCAACGAGAAGAAGAATGCCATCGCGCCGAAGGTCACCGACCAAGGTGCCGATCAGGTGTCGAACCAGGTGAACCAGGTGTTCTTGGAAACGCTTTCCGATGTGGCGCTTTCCATCGTCTCGTCGCTTTCGAAGTACTCCCAAGACGCCGATCTCTCCGGCGCGGTGGGGACGCTTGCCGACCATGTGGACAACATGGCGGGGCAGATGACGGGTGCGGCGTCGGTTTTGGGGATGTATTCCCAGCTCATCGACTCGTCGCAGTCGCTTATCTCTCAGTCGGGCACGCTGCTCGGACAGACACGCGACGAGGCGGCGAAGGTCGGCGACATCGCGAAGGACGGTGGCGCGGGCGTCTCCGACATCGCGAGCGCGCTCTCGGCGTCGGCAGATTCCCTTTCGC
>JAUNWQ010000122.1:1605-4318 GCA_030540225.1 Coriobacteriia bacterium
CCCAGCTGAAGCAGTCGGTGTCGCTCCTCCAGCAGCTTTCGGACTCGCTGTATCAGGCGGCTGACAATATCCAGTCGGGCTACGATGACGCCGTCGCGCAGCGTGCTGAGATCCAGGAGCTTGCGGACAAGGCCGCGGCCAGCCTCAACGATGCGAAAACGGAATTCAACGACAACGTCAAGCCGGGTTTGGACGAGCTTTCTGCATCGGTGTCGAGCATGGTTTCCACGCTTCAGGGCAGCGCCGCGAAGCTCGATGCTGCGGGCGGCGAGATAAGCGGCGATGCGGATTCCGTCGCGTCCAAGCTCTCCGGTGCGAAGGTGAAGCTCGCCGATGCGCAAAACGAGCTCACCTCGACGGCGGGCGAGCTCACGACGCTGAGCAGCAACTTGCGCTCGGCTCTCGCAAGTGGCAACGTCGAGAAGCTGCGCGAGGTCATCGGCTCGAACCCCGCAGTGCTTGCCTCTGCCGTGACGACACCGGTGGCGCTCGATCGCCATGCGGTGTTCCCGGCCGACAACTTCGGCTCGCAGATGGCTCCGCTCTACACGACGCTCGCGCTGTGGATCGGCTCGCTGCTCATGATGGTGGCGATCAAGCCGGCGGTCTCCAAGCGAGGGCTCGCCGAGCTCGACAACCCCAAGCCGCGCGAGCTCTACTTCGGACGCTACTGCGTGGTGGCGGTGCTGTCGCTTTTGCAGACTACCTGTGTGGGTCTTGGCAACATGCTGTTCTTGGGCGTGCAAGTGACCCATCCGCTGTTGTTCATGCTGTGCTTCTGGGTATCGGGTTTGGTGTATTCCCTGTTCATCTACACGTTGGTGCTTGCGTTCGCGAACCTGGGCAAGGCGATTGCCGTCCTGTTCCTCATCTTGCAGGTGACGGCGGGCGGCGGCGCGTACCCGCTGCAGGTGCTGCCCGAGTTCTTCCAGGTCGCAAGCCCGTTCATGCCGGCGACGCACACCATCAACGCCATGCGTGCGGCTATGATGGGCATCTACAACGGCGACTACTACACGTCGATGGGCATGCTGCTCCTGTTCGTGCTGCCGTCGCTTCTGCTGGGCCTTGTGCTGCGCAAGCCGCTCGAAGGCTTCATGAGCTGGTTTGTGGAGAAGGTCGAAGAGTCGAAGATGATAGCGTAAGCGTTCGGGCTGCGGGACTCGGGGGCTGTCGTGGCTGGCTGAGGCTCGCTGTGGGCTGCAGCCGAGCGAACTCCCCCGACTGCAGCCTGTCGGGTTTTGACCCCTGTTGCCGGCGCGGGCCAGCTTGACCTCTCCTGAGGAACTCTTGTAACTGGCCGGATCCGTTCAGCTCGCCCGCAGCCAGTCGGGTTGTCGCCCGCGCTAGCCGATCTCTATGCTGTCCGCGCCGTCGATGCGCAGGTCGGCGTTGTAGAACGCCTTGAGCGCGCGGGTTGCGAGCGTCACGTCGCGGACGCCGATCGTCTCGAAGCTCGAATGCATGGCGAGTTGCGGCAGGCCGACATCGACCCCGTGCATACTCACCTGGGTGTTCGACAAATTCCCCAACGTGGAGCCGCCCGGCGAGTCGCTCCTGTTCGCGAAGGTCTGGTAGGGGATCTCCGCATCGTTGCAGATCGCGCAGAAGACGGCGCGGCTGAAGGCGTCGGTGCAGTATTTCTGGTTGGCCGCTTCTTTTACCACGATGCCCCGGTTTAGGAACACGTGATTGCCCTCGTCGAAACGCTCGGGGTGGTTGGGGTTGACGGCGTGCGCGTTGTCGCAGCTCACGAGCATCGATTTCGCGATGGCGCACCGCAGGTCCTCACAGGAGCGGCCCAGCGCTGCGTTCAGACGCGAAAGCGTGTCGGCGAGAAGCGTCGACATGGCACCCTGCTTGGTGTTCGAGCCGACCTCCTCGTTGTCGAAGCATGCGAAGACCGAGATGCTGCGATCGTTCTTGGCGGCGAGGAACGCTTCGAGCGCGGTGTATGCGCAGGCCAGGTCATCGAATTTCGGGGAGGAGGCGAACTCGCCCGCGGCGCCCCAGATGCATGGTTGCTGACGGTTGACGAGGAACAGGTCGCGCGCGACGATGTCGCTCTCGGAGATTCCCAGCTCGTCGGCGATTATCGCGTCGAAGGTGGATTTGCCAAGCGCGCCTGCGGAGAAGAGCGGGCAGAGGTCGACCTGGCGATTCGGCGAGAACTGCTGGTTGATGTCGCGCTGGATATGCGGCGGCATGCTGGGGATGAGCGCGAGCGGCTCGGCAGATTCGTACAGGCGGCTTTCCACGCGATTGCCGCTTTTCACCATCACGCGGCCCGCAATTCCGAGGGGCCTATCGAACCACGTGTAGTCGACGGCGCCGCCGTACACTTCCACATTGAGCCGCTGCGATTCGCCTGGTCCTGTGAGCTCGGCGTTTGACTTCACCTTGAAGGTGGGCGAGTCGCCATGCGATGCGGTGATCTGGAAGTGGTAGTTGTCGAGCGAGGTTCCCACCTTGAAGGCGATAACGCTCGAGTTGTTGCGCGTCGTGTAGTATGTGCCGCCTTGCTCGATGTTCCACGACTGGGTCTCGGGAAGATAGGTGAACCCTGCTGCGGTCAGGCGTTTTCCGATTGTTGCAGCAGTGTGGAACATACTCGGGCATTCGCCGATGAAGTCGAGGAGCTCTTGTGCTGTGCGGGCGTCCTGAGGCATCGGCTTGGTGCCGCCTGCGCGGGTGCTCTGCGGAATCGGCTTGG
>JAUNWQ010000123.1 GCA_030540225.1 Coriobacteriia bacterium
CTTTGGGGTGGCCGGCCCACCCCGCGGTGGGGGGGGGGGGGGGTTGCCGGGGCGGGTGCCGCTCCCCCACCCCCCACCCCCCCGCGGCCCCGAACAATTTATCGGCTATTCGGAGTCGATCATGATGCTCAAGATCTCGCGATCGGTCTCCCTCATGCCCTCGCGGGCCATGCGGCTTACGTTGCGGATGGTCTCGTCGACGCCCATGGTGACGATTCCGTCACCCGCGTAGAACTCGTTTCCATTCTTGAACAGGCGATACCCGAACACGCCCGACTCGAGTGCCATTGCGATCTTGGCGGCACAGGAAGGCTTCGCGCCGTCGCAGACCATGCCCGACACCGTTCCGAGCGAATTGACGATCGTGTGCTCGATTTCCTCCATGCGCCCGCCGAGGAGATAGGCGATGCCGCATGCTGCGCCGGTGCCTGCGCTCACGGCTCCGCAGAATGCGGACAGGCATCCGATACTCGACTTCTGGTAGATGCTGATCAGGTCGGACACGGCAAGCGCGCGAAGCATCTTCTCGCGCGGGATGTCGAGCGCGCGGGCGTAGACCACGATGGGGACCGAGGCCGTGATGCCCTGGTTGCCGCTGCCCGATACGATGACGACCGGCATGGGGCATCCGCCCATGCGCGCGTCGCTGCCGGCTGCTGCTGCGGCCTTTGCCTGCGTGAGCAGGTCGTCGGGGTAGGCGTCGGATGCGTAGAGCTTGCCGACGCGCCCGCCCCAGTCGTTTTTGAGCCCCTCGCACGAGATGGCGTAGTTGTATTCCGCCTGGCGGCTGAGCATCTCTTCCACATCGGCCAAATCGACGGTGTCGGCGAATTCGATGATGTCGGCAACGTTGAGGAGCTCGGTCAGCGCGTTTTCCCCATCGCTTGGGTCTTCGGTGCGCGTGTCCTGGAGAATTTCGCCGTCGCGTTCGACGAGGACCACGTTCGTGTGGTTCTTCGCCATGACGACACGAGCCGACCCGCCATTGCCACCGAACATGCGCACGTCGATGTAGAAGGGCTCGCTCGTGTCGGCGAACTCGACTCGGATCTCGTGTTCTTCCAGGTAGCGGGCCATGTAGGCGCGCCCGTCGTCATCGAGGCTGGAGAGCACGTCGAGCCCCTTGTCGGCGTCGCCCGCGGCGATGCCGGCCGCGACCGCGGTTTTCACGCCGTGCTGTCCGCCTGTGTTCGGAACGGTGACGCTATGGACGTTCTTGATGATGTTTCCGCTGACAGAGATGGAGATGCGCTCGGGCTCGCTGCCGAGCACCTGTGCCGCCTTCGCCGACGCAAAGGCGATGGCGATAGGCTCCGTGCAGCCTGTCGCGACGATGAGCTCGTCTTCGAGAATCTGCACGTACGCTTTGTAGGTTCTTTCGTTCATGACGGCTGTTTCCTTCTTGCTGCTCGCTTGTGTGGGCTTGTCCTTGGCGCGCGAATGCGGGGTTAGCGCAGTCCAGCCTCGTGAACCACCTCGTAGATGAGGGAGAACAGCGAGCGGTCGACGTCGAGCAGAAGCGTGCAGCCAGGCCCGAAGATGAGCGCTCCGCCGTCGTTTTGCGCGAGCGTGTCCTCGAGACGGGTTGCCAGGCGGCGCTTGACCTGCTCAGGTGTGCCGTAGAAGTCGTGGTTCTGGTCGAAACCGGTGATGAGGACTTTGTCTGTCTTCCTGCGCATGTCGGCGACGCTCGTCAGGTTCGGGGTGGTGCCGCAGCATTCCCAGTTGAACGCCTGGTAGTCGAGGTCAATAAGGTCGTCCATGTAGAGGCCCTCGTCGCCGTGGACATGCAGCATGGAGAGCCAGGTGCGGCCCTTGAGCTTTTTCGCCATGTGCTCAAGGTAGGGCACGACGAACTCGCGATGCTCCTCGGGGGTGATCAGCGTCGAGCGGGAGAACTTTGTGGTCATAAAGATGCCGTCGATGCCCTTGTCGATAAGCGCTTCGAGGAAGTTGTCGTTGGTCTCCTGCAGCGCCTCGAGCGCGTGCGTGAGCGCTTTCGGGTCGGAGCGCATAAGATCGAGGGTCCAGTCGGGGTTCATCGGCGTGGACAGCTCCTGTACCCACGACAGCGGGTCGAATAGCGTCGCGAGTACCGGCTTTTCGCCCTTGTAGGTGTCGACGATGCGCCCGTCGACGGCGACCTCGGCGGCGAGCGTGTCGTTCGTCGCGTCGAGTACTCCGAGCTTGCCGGCGTCCTCGGCAGAGGTGATAGGATGAGAATGGAAGACGCCGTCCCACTTCTGCGGGTTCGTGGAGAACTCATAGTCGGCGCCATATGCAACGGGCATATAGTTTCCGCAGGTCATAATCTTGATGAGATCCCAATGTCCAGCGGTTGCCGTGTTGACGGTTTCAGCGTAGAAATCGTCGGCGACAGGGTCTGCCAAGGGGAAATGGAACCATCCTACGATAGGGAGCTCTTCCCCGAGCTTCTTCGTCTCGACTTGCTGTTTGATCAGTTCGAATCCAGTTGGCATTAATGCCCCTTCCCGCGATATCCTGAAAACCGATATGAATAACGGTCACGCCTTTCATCATATTTCATTTCCGCTTACAAAGCGACGGGTTTGGGATAATTCAATTGCCGGAAACAATAGGGGTTACCTTCGGGAAAGTGCCTGCCCGGCTATCTTTGTGGCGGAGAGGCGGCGTTGAGGTTGCGGGGCTCGCCGACGAACCGCGATGCGTTATTGGCGGAGGGGCGAAAGGAGTGTGCCCGACGCTGTCCCGCCGACTGTCGCCGCACCGTGTTTGCGCTGCGCCTGACTTGCTATAATGCCCCAGATGAACGATTCACGAGTGGTAAGGACCCTTTCGAAAGCTATGCAAGAAGCGATACTCTCCCTAAACGCGCGAGGCCGCGCCAAAGGCCATATCCTTGCCTTCCTCACCGTGTTCGTCTGGGGCATCACGTTTGTGTCGACGAAGGTGCTGCTCACCGTCGTGACCCCGATAGAGATTCTCTTTTTGCGCTTCATGCTGGGCTTTTTCGCGCTGTGCGTCATCCACCATCGCGTGACTCCCTTTATGGGTGCGCGCGTCGAGGCGCTGTTCGCGCTGGCGGGTGCGACGGGCGTGACGCTGTACTTCCTTATGGAGAACATCGCGCTCACCATGACGAGCGCTTCGAACGTCGGCGTGATCGTTGCCATAGCGCCCCTGTTCATCGCGCTCATCGCCACGTTCATCACGCGTGAGGAGCGCGTTGGCGTGAAGTTCTTCGCGGGCTTCGTGCTGGCGATATCTGGCATCGCGCTCATCAGCTTCGCGGGCGCTGCCGCAGGTGACGCGGGGCTTGCGGGTTGCCTGCTCGCCGTGCTTGCGGCGCTGGCCTGGGCGGTCTATTCCACTATCGGCAAGCGTATCGCGAAGCTGGGCCTCTCGACGGTGGCCACGACGAAGCGCACGTTCGCGTGGGGCCTTGTGTTCATGCTGCCGTTTTTGCCGGTGATGGGCTTCGGACAGGGGGCCGAGGGCGCGGGCCTTGCGGGGCTTCTCGACCCTGTCATGCTGGGCAATCTGCTGTTTTTGGGGCTGATCGCGTCTGCTACTTGCTATGTCATGTGGAACAAGGCGGCGTCGATCGTCGGCGTCGTGAACGTGAGCGCTTATCTTTACCTTACTCCCGTGGTGACGGTGGTCGCGTCCGTTATCGTGCTTGCCGAGCCTCTCACCTGGCAAATCGTGCTTGGCGTGGTGCTTACTGTGACAGGCCTCATCTTGTCGGAGCGCTAAGGAGCCTCCTCCTCGCTATTCGAAGGGGTGCGACGTCAAGTGCCACCCGCCGCAGTATTCGCAGCGATAGATTTCAAGGCCGCGCGTCCCGCGATCCTCGCACCATGTGCGCGCTTCTTCTGCCTCGTCCTTGGTCGCGTAGCGGTTTTTCTTCTCGCATGACTTCCAACGCATTGCTGCATCATGATCGGCTTCTCGCTTTTGCTCGCGCCGCTCCTCGTTTGCGAACAGGTCGTCCAATCCCCCAAGGCCATTTTCGAGCTGGGATTTGAAGTCGGCCACTTCGCGTGCCCGCGCCGATCGTTTCTTGCTGCCCATGGTTTCCTCCCGTGCTCGCTTTCCCCATCTGGCTTTCCATTATCGCATGCAACTCAATTCGGACGGCGTAAAGTTGATGGTGGTGGCCCTTATCCTCTGATGGCGACCATGCCTCC
>JAUNWQ010000022.1 GCA_030540225.1 Coriobacteriia bacterium
CGTGGGGGTCGATTGATTCCGTAATCCCCAACAAGAAGTACGTCCTCCGCTGGATGGAGAACACGCCCGAAGGGCGCCGTCGGCGATGCGAGACGTTCTACGGCACCTATCGCGAAGCCGACTTACGGCTAGCGCAAATTCGCGTAGAACGGGCAGACGACAAGCCCGTACCGACAATCGGAGAAGCGTACAAGACGTGGTATCTCCCAGAACTTGAGCGCCGCGTGTCCGACGGCGAAGCGTCCAAAAACACGCTGAGCCAATACACGCACATTTGGAAGAAGGTCGTCGAGCCTCGATGGTCTCGCGTTCCCGTCGACTCCACGAGGGCGCTCGACATCCAGGAATGGCTGCTCACCCTCTCCCGCGGCAACGCGAATCAGGCAATCCGCATCTTGAGGAAGATCATGGACGTGTGCGTGCGCTACGAGCTGGCCGAGTCGAACAAGTTCCGCGAGGTCTTCGACATGCCGAAGAAGCAGTCGAGAGAGCGAAGCAGAGACGTTTACACGCTGAGGGAAGCGGCGGACGTGTTCGGGACACTTCACGGCAAGGCGACCGAAGCGGCGTTCATCCTGTCGTGCTTCGGCTCGTGTCGCACGGGGGAGTCGCTTGGCGTCAAGGTGGCCGAGCTTGAGCGCAGGGAGGCTGACGGGCTCGTTTTCGCGCTCGCCCCGATTACGCGCCAAATGGAAAGGACGGGAGACTTCCCGACCGGCACGCTCAAGACCAAAAGTAGCAAGCGCACGATCATCGTCCCTCCCCCCTACTCGCTCCGCTTGCTAGAGATCGCCGACGAAAGACGAGCGGAAGGCATCGAGTGGATGACGCATCGCGGAGACGGACTGCCCATGACAACGAGGCAGCTAAGACACGAGTGGAATACCGAAAACGAAAAGAGCATCCCGTTCGCCAATTGCCGCAACTCCTGGAGGACGTTCGCCGAATTCGAATGGAACGTAGACGCGACAACGCTCGAGCTTCTCATGGGGCACAAGCTTCCAGGTGTGTCGGGAAGCCATTACCTAAGGCCGACAATCGACCAATTGTATGAGACGTTTTCGTCCCAGTACGCAGAGTACTTTCTCGGACTTAGGCAAAGTTAGGTAAAACTCTGGTAAAACCCCAGGTCAGAGCGTTTTGTTTATACCACAAAAGTATAAGCCAAGAAGAAGGCTCGGTAATTGGAAGAGCACACGGTTTCCCAAAAACACGATAGGCGGCAGGGAAAAGTTGATTCGCAAGTTCATCCGAACACGCAAGCTTCATTCTCGTACGTAGTCTGCAGGGTTCGCGTCATCGCGGCAACGCACAGGCTGGGACGTGAGCAGGTAGAGAGGATCCACGCCGAGCGCCGACGCGAAACGCTCGAGGTATGCAAGCGTCGGGTTCGCCTCCCCGCGCTCGACCTTATCGAGATACGGTCGGCCTACCCCGCAACGCCTGGCGAAATCCTTCTTCGTAGTCAGCGAGGCCTTGCGAAGGCGGCGAACGTTAGCGCCGAACACCGCACCGAGGGCAGGCGAAGGCTTTCGCTCGAGAACGCTACATCTGTCTGTCTCTCCCATATTCATAGATTCCACACTATAAGGAACCGCACAGGTAATAGGGACCAGCATTACCGCTCGACCGCTCAGTCACGAAATCCAAACAGGATACTAAGTTTTGCGCAATACCGGAGAAAGCGTCCGAGGTACAACATTATTCCAGGTAAGCACCTGTTTGACGCTCCCACAAGTTGGCGTATTCCCCGCCTTGGGCCACAAGTTCGGAATGCGGGCCATCCTCCACAATGCGTCCATCGTCCAGAACGACGATGCGATCGAGGCTTGCCACCGTCGATAAGCGATGTGCCACCACGATGCACGTTCGCCCGCGCATGAGCGTCGAGAGCGCGTCCTGGACGAGCTGCTCGCTCTCGGAGTCGAGTGCGCTTGTGGCCTCATCGAGCACGAGCACGGGACAATCGGCCAAAAGGGCGCGCGCAATCGACACGCGCTGGCGCTGTCCGCCCGATAGCTTCACGCCGCGCTCGCCGGTTATCGTGTCGAAACCCTCAGGCAGCCGTTCGATGAACTCGAGAGCGTTCGCAAGCCGCGCCGCCTCGCGGATTTCTTCCTCCGTAGCATCGGGACGACCGTAGGCGATGTTTTCGGCAATCGTGCGGTGGAACAGTAGCGACTCCTGGGGCACATAGGCGATTTGACGGCGAAGCGATTGCTGCGTGCAGCGGGCGATGTCCTGCCCATCCACAAGAATGCTCCCCTCCTGGATATCGGAAAGGCGCAGCAAAAGCTTCGTCAAGGTGGTCTTGCCCGCCCCGCTCATACCGACGAGGCCAACGCGCTCACCTGGGGCGATATGCAAGTTGAAATCCTCAAACACGCGCGTTGTCGCCGAACCGTCGGTATACCAGAACCCGATATCGCGAAAGTCGATTTCCCCGTTGCTCACCCGCAGATCGGGAGCGCCAGGAAGATCGGCCACAAGCCGCGGCTCGTCGAGCACCTGCGTCATCCCGCTCGCATCGCCGAACGCGCGGTTCATCTTCTGCAAACCGTTGTTGATGAAGTTGAACTGGTTCGTCACCGTGTAAGTGTAGGTGAACATGAGCACGAGCGTGCCGGGCGTGATGCCGTACCAGGCATTTCCCCCGATGATGAAAACGGTGACCGCGCTCATGATGACGACGGCGATGCACGCGGTAACGATGCCGCGCGCGAGCGATGCACGCATGCGCCGGTTGTCGCGCTCGACAACGCAGCGGTTCGCCTCGTCGAAAAGCGCACGCTCGTAATCCTCGCGTCCGTAGGTCTTCACGGCAAGGATGTTCGCGACCGAGTCGGACAGCTCACCCGACAGCTGGTTTTGCGCGCTCGCTGCCTTCTCGTTGAGCCCGAGAATCCGCTTGTACATATAGTAGGACACACATGCGTATATCGCGAGCAGCACCATCAGGACGGCAACGTAGACGGGCACGCGCGGAATCAGCACAGCGCAGGTAAACACGACCGAGCAAAGCACCGGCAAAAAGGGAAACGACAGCGTCTCCAATAGAAGCTGATAGGCGCTCATGAACTTCGACGTCTGGCTCACGAGCGTTCCGCCAAAGCGGTTCGAATGGAATGACATCGACTGGTTGCACAGCGCGTCGAAGCTCATCGTGGCAAGGTCGTAGGACGCTGCGATTTGCAAGCGGTACATGCAATAGTCCTGCAGCTTACTCGCCGCTTGGCCGAACACGTTCACAGCAACGAGCGCAAGCGCGAAGGGGCCGAACGTGGAAAACACCTCGTCGGCGGCAACGGGGTTTGCGCTCACCTGGTCGACCACCATGGACATGAGATAGGGGTTCGCATACGAGAGCAGGGCCACATAGGCAAGCGTCGAGGCGACAAGTCCCGCGAACAGGCCGAAGTGAGCTCGCGTGACTTGCCAGTAGTAATGGAGCGTGCGACGGGTGGTCGCAGGCATTGCAGGGGCGGACATAATCGCTAATTGCGGCTTTCCGCCATATAGAACAGGGCCATCGTGCCGGGACCGGAGTGGGCTCCAATGACCGGGTCGACGTAGTTGATGACGACGTCGCGCACGCCAAAGCGCTCGCGCACCTTGTTGGCTACGTATTCAGCGTCCTCAAGGCAGTCGCCGTGGGTGATGAAGACCATCTGATCGGCAACGGGCGGAATGGCGGATTTCTCCATATGGTCGACGAGCGCGTTCAGGGATTTCTTGCGACCGCGAACCTTCTCCATGGGAATGAGATGGCCCTCATCGTCGACGTGAAGCACGGGCTTGATGTTCAAAAGCGTGCCCGCCCAGGCGCTCGTCTTCGAAACGCGCCCACCGCGCCACAGGAACATAAGGTCGTCGACGGTGAACCAGTGCGCCAGGTTGAGCTTATGCTGCTCCACCCAGTCGCGCAGCTCCTCGATCGAGAGGCCCTCGCGCGCCTTCTGCACCGCATACCACACGAGCAGGCCCTCGCCGCCCGACGCGGCAAGCGTATCGACGGAGAAGATCTTGCGATCGGGGAATTCGGCGGCAAGCTGGTTGCACAAAAGCGAGATCGCCTCGTACGTACCCGAAAGGCCACTCGAGAATCCCAGATAAAGAACGTCTTTGCCCGCTTCCAGAAGGCCGCGCAAAAGCGCCTCGGAATCGGCCAGATTGGGAAGCGAGGTCGTGATGACCTTGCCCTCGCGCATCATCGTATAGAACTGCTGCAAGTCGGTGACCTGGCCTTTAAGGTAGCTTTGGCGCTGTTCGCCATCAACCATGAACGTCAGCGGAAGCACGTGGAGACCGAACTCGTCGATCATTTCCTCTTTCAGGTTGCAGCTTGAGTCGGTGACGATCTCGAAATCCATGGCTATCCTTTCTTGACAAGACTCGCGCAAGCACCCCGAAGCGCGGGTCGTTTTCCTCTAAGGAGAAGTATACGGCATTGTGGTGAAAAGCGGGGAATATGCCGCAGGCGCCCGCGCAACACAGCCGCAGACCCTACTTGTAATCGTCAGGGTTCTTAGCACCCGTGCCCGTCGTGTTCCCCGCGTTGCGCAGCTCGTGTCCGAACCGCACGGCGCCTTCCCCGAAGCGGTCGCGCAAAGCATCGGTGGCGTCGAGCAGGCCGCGGCGCTTCGCGTCGTCGGCGATTACGGGCTCCGCATCAAGCGTCGAAGGCGCCTCGCGCGCGATGTCGAACAGCGTATCCTGAACGCATGCATCCTCATGGAACCCGCTCATCCCCACACCGAAAAGGCGAACGGGAATCCCCTCGCGCCATATCTCGTCAACCATGCGGTAGAGCAGCGGGGTGAAGGCGAGCTCGTCGTCGCTCGGAGCGGGAAGGCGTTTCTGGACCGAGCGCACGGAGCGGTCGCCGAAGCGCAGCTTGAGGGAGAGCGTGCGGCCTGCGAGTCCCTTCTTGCGAAGGCGGCGGCCTACCTTCGCCGCCATCGTGGCGATTGCCGCCTCCACATCGACGCGCGATGTGAGGTCTTTCGCGAATGTCATCTCGTTCGATACCGACTTCGCGGCCTCCCCCTCCTCGACGGGTGTCATGTCGCCGCCCTGCGCACGGGTGCGCATTACAATCGCATTCTTCCCGAAGATGCGGCGCAAAAGCGACTCGTCCGCGCAGGCCAGGTCCCCCAACGTGCGCACACCATGGCTCACAAGCTCGCGCTCGGCGACGGCACCCACGCCGCTCATCTTCCGCACGGGCAAAGGCGCGAGAAATCCCTGCTCACTTCCCGGGTAAACGACAGTGAGCCCACGCGGCTTGTCCATGTCGGAGGCGATTTTCGCGATCGTCTTCGACGTGCCCACGCCCACCGAGCAGGTAACACCGAGCGCTTCGACGCGCGATTGGATGCGCTCAGCGATGCGCACAGGATGCTCCGTGTTCACCTTGGTGGGAGAGACGTCCACGAACGCCTCATCGATGCTCACCTGCTGCACGAGCGGAGTCTCGTCCCGCAGGATGCCCATGATGGCTTCCGACATCTCGCGATAGCGGTCGAAATGCCCGTGCGTCCAGATGGCGTCGGGGCACAGCCGCCGTGCAACCGATGCGGGCTGGGCACTGTGGACGCCGAAGGTGCGCGCTTCGTAGGATGCCGTCGAGACGACCCCGTGCTTGTCGGCGTCGCCACCGACGATGACAGGCTTTCCGCGCCAGCCAGGATGGTCGAGCTGCTCGACGGACGCGAAGAAGGCGTCGAGATCGACGAGCAGGATCGCCGGGCCCTCCCACGGCTGCAGGATCGAATCGGCAAGTGCATTCGACATAGGGCTCCTACCTGCGCCGGTTCAATCGCTCGAGCATGCCCAGTCCGAGAAGCGTCAAATCGGGCTCGACCTGCGCCTCGTGCGAGCACAGGGCGGCAAGCGCTGAGGCATCGTCGCCCGACATGACGACGCCGCCGGAATATCCCATCTCCTGCCAAATCATGTCGATGAGGCCGTCGATGCGCGCGACCTCGCCCATAACCGCGCCCGACTGAATAGCAGCGCGAGTGTTGGTTCCGACGATAGAAGCCGGCGCTTTCATCTCAACCATGGACAACCTCGCTGCCGCGGAAGAGAGTGCCGAAAGGGAAAGGCGCAGGCCAGGCGCGATGATGCCGCCTGCAAACGCGCCGTCCTCGTCGAGGACCTCAAAGTTCGTCGTCGTCCCGAAGTCGACAACAATAAGCGGAAAGCCGAAGAGTTCCTTCGCAGCGACCATGTCGGCGATTCGGTCGGAGCCGACCTCGCCCGGATCGTCGAAACGCATCTTGAGTCCCGTTTTCAGGCCAGGCCCCACGACAAGCGGGCGCGATGAGCTCACCGCATGAGCGGCCTGCACCCAAGCATCGGTAATTGAAGGCACGACCGACGACACGATGGCGCGCTCGATCGAAACCTCGTGCGAGGCGCTTGAGAACCCTCGGATGAGGAAGAACTCGCGCAGCATGGCATGGGCCTCATCGACGGTGATGACGGGCTGCGTCGTTACACACCAGGTCGAGGCGAGCTCATCGCCCTCGAACAGCCCGAAGCGCGTAAGGGTGTTCCCCACGTCAATCGCAAGCACGAAGGCCGAGCGGGCGGGCGCCTTCCTCGATTGAGTCATGATGCGATGGCCCCTTTCCCTAAAAGCTGCGCGCAACGGCTATGCGCGGTTCGTTTTACTTGAGTTCCCCGATTATAGCCGCTAGGCGTCCTTGTGGCGCACGACGTATGCGGGATCGATGCGGCGCAGGTCGTCGAAATCGTCGATCTCCAAGATATCGTCGGGGCTGCAGCGGCGCACATGCACGGAGTATTCCTCCGGACGACGCACGATTGCCACGTCGTCCCAGAAGATCTGCCTGGCATCGTCGCGCTCGAACACCTCGGGGATGTCGCGCGCAAGCCGCGCTCCATCAGCCGCGCTCCAATACGACAGGCCGACCATCTGCCAGCACGGAGCATCCTTGCCCTTCGCCAAGCACTCGATAACACCCTCGCCGTCGGCGTCGAAATACCAGTCATCTGTTCTCTCGACGGGAAAGCCCAGGTAGTTCGACTGATACTGATACTTGCTCACCAGTGTCGGGTTCGTGAGGAACAAATCGCTCTCGAAGACGTAGGCGCGCTCGAAATGCCCGCATGCAGCCACTGCCGACGAAATGTTGTTCGTCTGGTCGAACAACGGGTTGTCGATGAAGTGCAAGTTAGGATACTTGCTAAGAAGCTGGTCGAACTCCTCCGCCAGATACCCTCGCACGATGTAGATCTCGTCGATCCCAGCGGCCATGACCGCGTCGATCAGGCGGTCGATGATACGCACTCCATGGACGCGAGCAAGCGGTTTGGGGGTGTTCACCGTGACGGGAAGAAGCCTGCTGCCGAAGCCAGCGGCCAAAAGCACGGCCCGCTTCGCACGATACGGCTCGAGCGCCGCAAGACCGCGCGGGGTTACCTCGCCGTCCGCAAGCAGTCCATCCTCGCAAAGGCGGGCGGACACGGCATCGCGCGAGGCGCCGTCGATGGACTCGGGATGTACGGTGCCGCGCATCTTCGCCTCAGCTTGAGCGAGCACGACGAACTCCTCATACGAAAGCGCGCCGGCGCCCGTCGTCGGCATCCCGACCGCCTGTGCCATGGAAAGCGCAGCCTCCGCATAATCTTTCGCCGATCGGTACCAGACGTAGAACCACTCGCCCACCGGAGCCCCCTTGAGCTCGCGGTGCATGGCCCACACATACCAGTACCACCCGACGATCGCCGTGCAGGCGATCAGGTGGAACACCTCGTCTGCGGTGGCCTCGCGCCCGAAGTACAGAGGGACGGCTTGCTTCGCGCGTTCAACGCTGTAGCCCGACCCCTGCGCAACGAAATTGCCGAAATCGCAGCCGTAGTCGCCCATCGCAGCATATTCCCAATCGATGAGGCACAGCCCGTCGCCATGCACGAGGATGTTCGGGCCGTAGAAGTCGTTATGGCAAAGAACTGGCGCCCCCGATCCTGCGCGAACGAGCGGAACAAGCCGCTCGATTTTCCTCTTGACCTCGAAGAAGTCTGCAGGGAACGACCAGTCCTCGGCCGCAAGCAGCGACTCGATCTTGCACGCCTCATCGTAAAAGTCGAACGACCAGGGGGAATCCGCGCCGCTCTCGTGCAAACGCCGCACGAGGCTCAAAGCACGTCCCACATGCTCGTCGTTGCCGTAGTCAAACGGCACGCAATCGGGAATATAGCGGGAAATCTTCCAACCGAGATTGGGGTCCTCGTAGACGAACGACGAGTCGAGCCCCAGGTCAGAGGCAATCTTGAGCGCATACGCCTCAGCTTGGCGGTTGATGATCTCGTCGGTGCCGGCGCCCGGATGTCGGTACACGAACGCCTCGCCGCGGCATTCGAAGTAGAAGGAGAGGTTCGTAAGCCCCTTCTTGATAGGCTTTACGTTCGAGATGTCGCCGCGCTGGCAGTTGAGCGTCGCGCAGATGTTGTCGAGCACGTTCGAGGCCACGTTCTCTATGAACAGCGGGTCGAAATCCTGCAGCTGGTAGAGAGAGTCGAACTCACGGATCTCGCCCTTCTCGTAGGGGCGCATGTACATACGAAGCTCGTCGGCGTGCTCGAGGAAGATATCGTCCCAAAGCTTGCCGACTGTCTCGGTGAGATGGTACTCCTGAGAGAGGAATCGCATGAAATCGCAGGTGAAGTCACGCGTCCAGTACGCGTGCCCCATGATAACCCACGAGTGCGACCCGCCGACGACAGCACCCGTGATGCGCTTGTCGCGACCCTTCGTCTGAAGGCAGTACTCGTCGGTTTTGCCCTCCTCGAATACCGCCGCATAATACGAGTCGTAGACATAGCGCTCGAAAGGGTTGCTCACGAAGTAATTATCCGACGAGCAAATGTAGGTGTTGCCGATGATATCTCGCACCTGGAACAGCGTCGCGTGGTTGTTGCGCGTCGCATAGTCGGTATTGACGACGATTTTCACACCGAAGAGGTCTTCCAAATAGAAGAACTCTTCCTTCTTAAAACCAACGACCACCGTGATGTCATCGATGCCCGCCTCCTTGAGCTGGCGGATTTGGCGCTCGATGAGGACCTCGCCGCGAACTTTGAGCACGCCTTTTGGACATTCGTAGGAAAGCGGCGCCATACGCGACGAGAGGCCCGCCGCCATGATAACGGCGTTGCGCACCTTATAAGGGGAAAGCTCGTCCTCGCCTTCTGCCGTAAGTGTCCCGCCCTCGACGAGGCCGCGATCGCCAAGCGACTTGACAACCGCGTTCACCGTGCCGAGCGACATGCCGCACTCCGAGACAATCGCGCGCTGCGAGGCTGCAGGCGTCTTCTTCAAAGCGAGCATCACATCGAATTCCGAGCGGGAAAGCATAGAGTGTCCTTCCGGGTTATATGCGAAAAAGCGCAAGGCAGCCCAGAGCCCCGCGCCGCAATCGTAAAACGTGAACTCGAATCAGGATACGGGAAGTGTTCAGCTATATCAAGTGAAGGTAAGGATATGAACACGAATGCGTAAAAACAGAGCACAGGAGGGACGCGGAACGAGACGCAGGAGCGACGCAAAGCTCGGCCCCACGATGCAGAAAAGCCGCCCGAAGGCGGCTCTTCTAAGGTTTCGCAAGCGAAACCCGAACAACTCGCAGGCGCGTTAGTTGAACTTGAACACCTTTTGCGCGAGATGATACCCGGAGATGCCGAGCGAACGACCGAGCTCGCCGGGCAGGTTCGTTCCCACATTGAGCACGCTGCGGCGAACCGCACCGTACGCACCCGGATTCTTCTCCTTCAAGTATTCCCAGATGGCGTGACGTTTTTCGTCCGCCTCGAGCGTTCCGATCATGCGGCAGAAGATAGAGCAGATGCACATCATCATGGACAGGTAGTTCAACATATAGCGGCGAAGCTTCGGCTCCACGACATCGTCGGGAAGCTGCACCGCGTCGATCATGAAGCGCGTGATGCGAAGCTGCTGGTCGATGCGCCCCATCATGACGCTCTCGTTCACGCTTTGGTCCTCGCGCCCGATGAAATAACGGTACATGTCGACGTCGAGGTATCGCATGGTGTCGACGAACGGCAGCGGCACGTACACGAAGATGTTGTCCACGTAAAAGCAATGCTCGGGAAGCTTCAGGCCGGTTTCGCGGAGCAGCTCGGTGCGATAGATGGCAGAATGCATGAGCAGGTACTGGCTCTGGCGGAAATGCTTCACGTCCTTCCAGCCGAACTCCTCCTCGGTCGGAAACACGTTGAAGTACCCCATCACCGTGCGCGTGCCCTCGTGCACCTTCTCGTAGACATAGTTGCCGATGACGAGGTCGGTTGCATGATCGCGGTCAAGCTGCGAGCGAAGATAGGCCATGACCTGGCGCATCGCGTTCTCATCGAGCCAGTCATCGGAGTCGACGACCTTAAAGTACAAGCCCTCGGCGGCAGCGAGGCCGGTGTTCACGGCAGCACCATGGCCCCCGTTTTCCTGATGGATGGCACGGATAATGCCCGGATGGGCCTCCTGCCAAGCATCAGCCTTCTGGGGGGTGTCATCTTTGGTCGAGCCGTCGTCGACGATGATGATCTCGATGTCGTCGCCGCAGGCCAAAAGCGACTCGATGCATTTGTCCATGTAGGCGGCGGAGTTGTAGCACGGCACCGCGAACGAGATGGTCTTCATGAAAGCTACTCCTCAACCAGCTTGTCGGAAAGCTCGAGCGCGAGGCTGATGATCTTGTCCATGTTGTAGTAGCGGTACTCGGCCAAGCGTCCCAGCGGGTAGAAGTTAGGGAGCTTCGCGGTGAGGGCGCGGTAGCGCTCGTAGTGCGCGCGGTTCTCATCGGAGAGGATGGCGTAGTAGGGAGTCTGCGTATTGGGATCCTCGTAGGCGCGCGAGTACTCCTTCATGATGGTGGTCTTGTCCGACTTTTGGCCGGTCAGGTACTTGAACTCCGTGATGCGCGTGTAGTCCTCGGTGACCGTGAAGTTCACAGTTCCGCAAGGCAGCACGTGCTCTTTGTCGAAGGTCTCGTACACGAAGTCGAGGCTGCGGTAGGGCAGGCGGCCGAAGCGCGCGAGGAAGAGCTCATCGAGCGGGCCAGTATAGACGATGGGGCCTTCGAACTTCTTGCCGTGGAGTTTAATCGCGGAAAGCGGCGCGTCCTCGGCTTCGCTTTCGAACTCGAGCTCGAACACACTTTCCGCCTCGGTGTTCAGGCAGACTTGGATGTTTTCGTGGTCGAGCATCTCCTCGAAGAGCTTCGTGTAGCCGAAGACGGGCATGCCCTGGTAGGCGTCCTGGAAGTAGCGGTTATCACGCGAGATGAAGACCGGCACGCGCGCCGTCACCGACGGGTCGACCTCCTCGGGCGTGAGCCCCCACTGCTTCTGCGTGTAGTACAAAAAAACGTTTTTGTAGACGAAATCGGCGATCTCGGCGAGCTCGGGATCGTCCTGCTCGCGCAGCTCGTTGATGGTCACCTTGCGCTCATCGCCGAAGGTGTCGATGAGCTTCTCGATGTAGTGCGCGGCCTTCTCCTCGCCAAACGCGATTTCCATCGAGTTCTTGTTGAAGGGCACAGGCATGTAGGTTCCGTACCAATCGGCGAGCACGCGATGCTGATACCCCAGAAAGCCGGAGAAGCGGCGCGCGTAATCGAAAGCGCGCTTGTCGTTGGAATGGAAGATGTGCGGGCCGTACTTGTGCACGAGGATGCCCGCCTCGTCTTTCTCGTCGTACATGTTGCCGCCGATGTGAGGGCGCTTTTCGATGATGAGAACGCGCTTACCCGCGCGCTCCGCGAGTTCGCGAGCCACAACGCCGCCGGCAAATCCGCTGCCGACGACGACCGCGTCGATGTTGTTCATGTTCACTTCGTTGAACTGTGTGTACTGCACGCCCATGTGAGCTTTGCCTTTCGTTCGCATGTAATGGTTTCAGGGAACCGCCGCGAGCGGACCCGCACGGATGGCGCGCACGATGAAGAATGCCGACATCCGAATCTTGATTATTCTACCGATAACATCCTACCCTATACGCCATCACATACAAACGGGACAAAAAATGCCGTCTTACAAGGGTAAAATGCGCAGCGTATACCTGAAGAAAGGAATGCGCATGTCGTTTTTGAAAACCATGCTCGCGCGAGCGAAGGCCGACAAACAGACGATCGTGCTGCCCGAGGGCAACGACACCCGAACGCTCGAAGCGGCCGAGAAGCTCATCGCGCACGATGCCTGCAACGTAATCGTCCTAGGCCGCGAGGAGGAGCTGAAGGCGGGAGGCCGCGAGCTTCGCGGAGTCCGCATCATCGACCCCGAAACGTCGGATCTGCGTGAGAAATTCGCAACTCGCCTCTATGAGCTGCGCAAACACAAGGGTATGACGCCCGAAGACGCGCTCGACAAGATTTCCGACGTTCTATATTTCGGCGTCATGATGGTGAAGTGCGGGGAAGCGGACGGCATGGTGTCGGGCGCCTGCCACTCGACTGGCGACGTGCTGCGCCCCTGCCTGCAGATCCTAAAGACCGCCCCCGGCGTGAAGCTCGCGAGCTCGTTTTTCGTGATGGTGGTCCCCGATTGCGAATACGGCCAAAACGGCACGTTCATCTTCAGCGACTGCGGCCTTGAAGTGCAGCCCGACGACGAGGCACTCGCCCATATCGCGGTGAACTCCGCACGCTCGTGGAAGTCGCTCATAGGAACCGAGCCCGCCGTCGCGATGCTCTCCCACTCCTCGAAGGGGTCGGCGCGAAATGACGATGCGAACAAGGTCGTGCGTGCGGTGGAGATGGCCCACGAGCTCGACCCGAGCCTCGAGCTCGACGGTGAGCTGCAGCTCGATGCCGCCATCGTGCCCTCTGTGGGCGAGTCGAAGGCGCCCGGCTCGCGCGTCGCGGGGCACGCGAACGTGCTCATCTTCCCCGACCTTGACGCGGGCAACATCGGGTACAAACTCGTGCAGCGCCTGGCGAAGGCAGAAGCCTACGGCCCCATCACTCAGGGACTCGCCGCGCCCGTGAACGACCTGTCGCGCGGATGCACCGCCGACGACATTGTGGGCGTCGCCGCGATCACCTGCGTGCAGGCGCAGGCCATGAAGTAGATTGGGGCGCAAGCTTTCGTCTGGCGCCTATGCCAACAACGAATCGGGGGGCCCAAACGTGAGCCCCCCGATTGTTTTTCAATCTCGCACTAGCGCCCTTGCCCTTTTAACCGACGCGCACGTAAAATAGAATGACCTGACAAGCTAGATATCTCGGTCGATTTCGCTTTCCTCCACGATGCGGAAGGTGTCGAGCGCGATCATGTACTCCTCGTTGGTGGGGATAATGATGATCTTCACAGCCGAGTTGTCGGCGGAAATCTCGCGCTCGAAGCCGCGCTGGCGATTCTTCTCCTCGTCGAGGATGATACCGAGCGGCTGCAGGCCGGCAAAAATCATGCGGCGCATCTTCTCGCAGTTCTCGCCTACACCTGCGGTGAGCACGATAGCGTCGACGCCGCCCATGACGGCAATATAGGCACCGATGTATTTCTTCACCGAGTTCGAGTACATGTCGTAGGCGAGCTGGGCGCGCTCGTTGCCGCCCTCGGAGGCGTCGCGCACGCTGCGTAGGTCGTTGCTCACGCCCGAGATGCCGAGCAAGCCCGACTTCTTGTTCATAAGGTCGTTGACTTCAGAGGTAGTAAGGTTCTCGTGCTCCATGAGGAACGGCACGATGGCCGGGTCAATCGCGCCGCAGCGCGTGCCCATCATCAGGCCGTCGAGCGGTGTCAAGCCCATCGAGGTGTCCACGGCGACGCCATGGTCGATGGCGCTCATGGAGCAGCCGTTGCCCAGATGGCAGGTGATGAGCTTCAAGTCCTCCAACGGCTCGTCGAGCACGACAGCCGCGCGCTCGGAGATGTAGCGGTGCGACGTGCCGTGGGCGCCGTACTTGCGGATGGCGTACTTCTCGTAGTACTCGTACGGAAGCGGGTACATGTAGGCCTTCGGCGGCAGCGTCTGGAAGAACGAGGTGTCGAACACGGCGACCATAGGAATATTCGGCATGTGCTTCTGACACGCGCGGATGCCCATGAGAGCTGCCTTGTTGTGAAGCGGAGCAAGCTCGGCGAGCTCGTCGATCTTCTCGATGACGTCATCGTCGATGAGGACCGACTTGTCGAAGTACTTGCCGCCCTGGACGATACGGTGCCCGATCGCATCGATTTCGTCGAGGGATTTGATGGGGGCGTCGTCGCTGTTGATAAGCGAGTCCAGCACGAGCGCCATGGCTGCATCATGGTCGGCCATCTGCGCATCGATGACCACTTCGTTCTCGTCGATTCCGTGCTTGTGGAAGGCGTTTGCCGAGCCCACGCGCTCGCAGATGCCCTTCGCAATGACAGCATGATTTTCGACGTGAACAAGTTGATACTTCAGAGAGGACGAGCCTGCATTGATGACCAGAACGTTCAACAGCCAACCTCCTACAACGTTTCGTTTTGGTAAATTGTAGGCATGCGCTGCAAACAGCGGACGTGCGAGCCGTTCGAATTCGGCAAGCGGTTCCGCCGCTCATTCAAGACGAAAAGCGGACATGCAGGCTTCCTCTCGCATGGGAAAGCAAGCCTGCGTTCCCGTAAAGCCGCTGATGGACGGTGGTGAGTCCAAGGTTTATCGGCAGAGAACCGTCGCTCGCGCCTAGGACAGCGTCGTGTCGCGGACCTCGTCGTCCGCCGGCTTCTCCAACTCGCCCATGAGGACGTCGATGCGCTGCTGGGCGCCGTCGATGCGCTTCTTAAGCGAGGCGATCAGCTTCACCCCGCGCTCGTAGGACGTGACGCTTTGCTCCAGCTCGAGCGAGTTGCTCTCGAGCACGCCCACGATTCGGTCGAGCTCCGCCATCGCCTCACGGAAGGTGAGCTCCTCGATCGGCTTCTCTTCTACCATAGGGTTTCTCCTTTATCAATCGCTGTCGTTAGTCTACTTGGATGCGACATCTGTCGCGGGCGCTGCCGCGTCCACCGTGCACGAAAGCGTGCCGTCCGACACCTGCACGGCGACTTTCGAGCCCACAGGTGCCTGACCGACGCTCTTCACCACCGCTCCGTCGCCAGTACGGGCAATCGCGTAACCGCGGGCAATGACGGCAAGCGGAGAAAGGTCGTTCAAGCGCGAGGCAGCAAGCCCAACCTCGTGAGCGAAGGGCGCGACCAGGCTTTTCCCTTGTGAAGCGAGGCGGCCCGAAAGCGTCTCGAGACGCGCCTCGTCCCGCTGCGCGATGCCTGCGCCCGCTGCGCGCATGCGCACAGTGAGCGAGGCGAGCTCCACGCGATTTCGCTCGGTGTTCGCAGGAAGCGCGCGGGCGAGGCGGGCAGCGAGCGCATCGACGGAATCGCGCTCGCGCGCTATACGGGCGGGTTCGGTGCGCACAAGCCGCTCGGAGAGGAAATCAATGGTCTGCATGTCGGTGCCAAGCAGATAGGACGAGTCCTTGAAAACCGGACGCGTGGCGACACGGTCGACGGCAACGCGCGAACGATCGAGCCTTCGAATAAGACCGTCGTGGATTGCCCGCGCACGGGCGACGAGGTTCCCCGACAGCTCGGCAGACGAGGGCGACACCGCCTCGGCAGCGCCGGTCGGGGTCGAAGCGCGAACGTCGGCCACAAGGTCGGCAATGGTCGTGTCGGGCTCGTGGCCGATGCCCGTCACCACGGGGACGGGGCATGCTGCGATGGCGCGCGCAAGCCCCTCGTCGTTGAAGGGCATGAGGTCCTCATACGACCCGCCGCCGCGGACGAGCAGAACCGCCTCGGCACCCGCGCGCGACACGCAATCGATGCCGCGGACGAGCTCCTGCGGCGCACGCGCACCTTCGACAGGTACACCCGCGACGAGAACCCTCGCAAGCGGCCAGCGACGGCGAAGCGTTCGCAAGACATCGTGCACTGCGTCTCCACGAGGCGAGGTAACAAGGCCTACAACCTGGATATTTGCAGGAACGGGACGCTTTCGCGCCTCGTCGGTGAGACCTTCAACGTAAAGCTTGCGCGCGAGGTTCGCAACCTGCATACGCAGGTTCCCCTCGCCCGCCAAGCTTACCGAGAACACGTCGAAGTTCATGCGACCCTTCGGCGCATAGAGGGTGAACCGCCCCGTCAGCTCGACAAGCGCGCCGACATCGAGCTCGACTCCACATGCCCGGTAGCGATTGAGCCACATCATACAGGGAAGCGATGCCTTCTGGTCCTTCACCGTGAAATAGACGGCCTTGTAACCCGCCTTGTTCGACACCTCGGATACCTCGCCGACGAGCTTCACGGTGACGTTCTCGAGCGCTCCTTTCGCAAGCGCCATGGCACCCGAGACGGTAAGGGGCTCAGACTCTGCCTTGGCTTTTCCGCCTGCGGATTCTACCGCATATGTTGACCCGAATTTCGCCTGCTCGGAAGCATATTTACGAGAAGGTGCGTTCGTTTGGCCCTCCGCTGCCCGCGCTGCGCTGCGAGCACGCTTGAGGCTTTCCTCCCAGCGTTCCATGGCAGCTATTCTTCGCGCTGGCTTAAAAGCCAAAGAAGCTGCAGCACGGAGATGAGTGCCGCGGCCACATAGGTCAAAGCGCAGGCGCGCAGCACGTTGAAGGCGCCCTTGCGCTCAGCGGAGACGACTCCGACACCTGACAGGTAGTCCATCGCGCGGTGCGAAGCGTTGAACTCGACAGGGAGCGTGACCAGCTGGAATACCAAGACGATCGCGTACATGGCAATCGCGAGCGCCTGAAGGCCTTCAAGCTGCAGAACGATTCCTATCACGAGCAGGAAAACCCAGGCGTTCGATGCAAGGTTCACCGCAGGGACGAGCGCGCCGCGCACCGTCATGGGTGTATAGCCCTGCGCGAACTGGCACGCGTGGCCCGCTTCGTGACACGCCGTGGCAATCGCCGTGATGCTCGTGCCGTTGTAGGCTTCAGGGTCGAGCGTGATGGAATTGTTGCGCGGGTCGAAGTGGTCCTGCCCTGCGCCGCCTTGCCTGATCGCGACGTTGGTGATGCCGTGGTCGGCAAGCATGCGCTGCGCCATCTGGGCACCGGTCATACCGAACGACGACCTCACGCGCGAGAACTTGGAGATTTGCCTGTTCACATACCATTGAGCCCCCAGGCCTATCACCATGGTGAGGACGATGAACGCGAGGTAGCTTCCACTCATAAACATAGATACAACTCACTCCTTCATGAAGGGGAGACGATGCCTTCTCGTTATTACGAACAATTGTACACTTTAGCGCATGCAAACCCGCGCCCAAACGCACGGCGGCGCTTTACGCGAAACGTCCTCAATCGCTGCGCAAGGACGACACCGGTAGCGAGAATTGTCCCCCTTTTTGGCGCTCCTGCGTAACGCCGAAGCCGAGCCCCGAAAGCAGGCCCTCGCTACCCCAGACGCTCGACGACGAGCTCGCCTTTGCTGAGGCTCAAAGCGATGCGGCCTTCGAGGAGGTCGACAAGCTCCTCCCCCACAAGCGCCCATCGCCACCCGCGCATCAGATCGCTGTCCTCAGAGTGGCCTCGCGCAAGCGCCGCCAAATCGCTATGGCTCGCCAGCGTCTGCATGGCAACCCCGTTCTCCTTCGCGCGCAGGCGGACAAGCGCTGCCATGAGGTCGATTGAAGCGTCCACATTGCGCTCATTGCGCGACGGTTTCCCCAGATTGGGCCATTCGCTTTTCGGAAGCGACCGAGCCTTGTTCATGCGCTCGATTACCGCGCGGGCATCGCGCACGGGAAGTTTCTCCCGCACACCTCGAACCATGTAAAGATCGTCGATCGTGTGCGCGTCGCGACGGCAAGCCTCTACGATCTGCTCGTCGGAGACAAGCCACTTGCGGGGCATATCGCGTTTGCGAGCTTCCTCCTCGCGCCACGCCGCGAACTCGCGCGCCGCGCACAACTGCCTCTCGTCGAGTTGCGTCACTCGTTTCAGGCGACGATAGCGCAGGCGAGGATCCTCACTGTACTTCGCGGGGTTCATCATCTCCTCGAAGTCGGGGGCAAGCCACCCAAGGCGCCCCTTCGATTCGAGCTCGCTTCTCATCTTACGGTATACGCGCGGAAGATAGATTACGTCGTCGGCCGCATAGTCGATCTGAGAATCGGAAAGCGGGCGCTGCGACCAATCGGTATAGGAGTCGGTTTTCTTGAGCGTGACGCCGCAAACAGCATGCACGAGCGCCCCGTAGCCAATCTGCTGCGTATGGCCGAGAAGAGCCGCAGCCACCAGCGTGTCAAAAAGGGGACGCGGCATCGATCCCACCTCACGCAGAAGAATCTCTATGTCCTGCCCGCCCGCGTGAAAGAGCTTCATCGTGCGCTCGTCTTCTAGAAGCGGGGCGATCACGGAAAGGTCGTCCACCGAGAGCGGGTCGATGATGGCGACTTCGTCGTCAGTGGCCATCTGCAAAAGGCAGAGCTTCGGGTAGTAGGTTGTCTCGCGGAGGAACTCGGTATCGATGGCGAGCACTTCTGCACCCGTAACGCGTTCGACGAACGCCTGGAGGCTCGCTTGGTCGGCTAGGTACAAAATGGTTTCCTTACTTATCTAGCACGCCTGAATCGCGTGTTGCTTTACAATTCTCATAATAGCAATCGAAGGGGAATCTGTGAAACTACTCGTGCTGAACAACCTGGCGTCTGGTTATGGAGAAGGCGCGATTTACGATTTTGTGCGATCGTTCGCCGCCGACGGCGACGAGGTCTGCCTGCGCTCGACCGACGGGACGACCGAGCTCGAAAGCTTAATCACCGACGCCCGAGATTTTGACGCGGTCATCGCGAGCGGCGGCGACGGAACGGTCACTACCACCGCGTATTCCCTTGCCGGCACAGGAATTCCCGTCATGCCCTTTCCCGCAGGCACCGCAAATCTTCTCGCGCTGAACCTTGCAGCGCCCAACGAGCCCCATGCGCTCGCGAAGATGCTGCGCGCCGGAATCACGCTCGATTTCGACATGGCCGAAATCGAATTTCGCGCCGATGACGGCGAATCCGCGAAGAAAGGCTTCGGCATCATGGCGGGTGCCGGGTACGACGCGATGATCATGAAGGGGGCACAGCCCTCGAAACGCCTGCTCGGGCCTATGGCGTACTTTTCCGCCGCGCTCGCGAATCCCCTCCCCCCCACCTCGAAGATCACGCTCACGCTCGATGGCGAGACCATCGAGGAAGAGGGGTTGGGAATCTTGATCGTGAACTTCTCGAAGATTCAATTCGATATCTCCGTCACGAACAAGAACAGCCCGCGCGACGGACTGCTCGACATCGTGGTGCTGAAGGCCGAAAACGCGTTCGGGCTTTTGCCGGCGCTCTTCGCGCGCGCCATCGACCACGAGGGCAATTTCAAGGACAGCCCCGAGACCATCGAGACGTTCCAGGCGAGGGAGGTTATCGTCGAGGCCGACCCACCGATGCAGATTCAATACGACGGTGAGGTCGCAAAGGCGACGACGCCCTTCACAGCGCGTATCCTCCCCAGCGCCGCGCGCTTCGTCGTGTCCGAAGAATGCGTCGAGCTGTTCGGCGCCGAGGGCGACGCGAAACTTGCCCCCTGGGCTGGCGGCGAGGAATAGTCGACAAGGGGCGGCGGGCGAATCGGAAGCCGCTCACCGCCCTACAGGCCGCACGCTTCCATCGGCAGAGTCAATGCCTTGTGCTCCCTGCAGCCGAGGGATACTCTTCCCGCGCCCTTATGGGCGGCACCACCGTCTGAAAGATCGGGCGCGACTTGCCGTTCTCATTCTTTATACTTACGGCACTCACGCCAGCGGCTTAGCTAATTCCTCTTGGCACATGCGGGCGTCTGCTCGTGCTACTCGAATGCGGTGCCCAACCATCGACTTGAAGTCGGTCAATCTACTCAACCACTCTTAAACCCGAACGCGGAGCCCAGGGCGAAAAGCGACCACGGGGCAATTTACTCCATCGATACCATTGATTTCGCTATAGATTTCTTTTTTCAAAATCTACCGCTTTCGTAGATTCCTGACATATTTCTACGGCTTCAAAGCTTGTAGTAAGAAACCTTCGCTTTTCGTAGATTTCCCTAATCGAAACTGTTAGAATCCTTAGCCACAGGAGGTGAATAGCATGGGCTATCAATTGATGCTTCGTAAGATTCGCAAGACGAAACACATGACCCAAAACGAGCTTGCGAAAGCTATCGGCTCGACAGATAGAATCATTGGCTCATGGGAACGCGGCGAGACGGATATCTCTCTTGAAGACGCATTCAGCGTTTGTCTTGTTCTCAGCTGCACCCCGAACGACCTTTGCGGATGGGATGACAATAACAGCAGCACGTCCTTCACCCACAGCGGTCAGGCCGCCCTTAACGGGTACTACGATTCGATGAACGAAGCGGGTCGCGAACTCCTTGTCCAAACGGCCAAATCGATAAGCGCCGACCCGGAGCGGCGCATAGTTAAAGACAGCGCCGAACATAGTGCATATAAAGCCGCGATGGGGCCAAATTAATGCAAGCCAAACTTAGTGTGAGGAGATAGTTAAACATGTACGTCTATCAGGAAAAGGCCATCGAGCGCATCAAAAAGGGCCTGCGCCGCATGAACGGCATCGTCGAGCGCGCTATCCGCGATGACTACAAAGAAGCCGACACAAGGAAAATAGTCTCGGACATGCTGAGCGAGTATCTTGGATGGGACAAGTTCGAGAATGTGACAGCAGAACAGATGATTGGTTCTCGTTACGCCGACTACGTCGTCAAAACCAGCGATGAGAATGTGTTCGTTATCGAGGTCAAGCAGATCGGTTTGAAGCTCAAGGAGACGCACCTCAATCAAGCGAGGCAGTACGCGGTCGATGAGGGCATCGACTGGGTCATCCTCACAAACGGCGACGAGTGGCAAGCCTACCGCACAGAGCTTGAGGGGAAGATCCCTGTCACCAAGCATGTGTTCACCGTCAAGCTATCCGACGACGGCATGAAACCCGCCGAGAAGGCTCGCCTGTTCTACTTATTCTCGGAAGAAGCGAATCGCAAAAAGGAGATCGAAGACTACTATCAGCGGCGCATTGCGCTGTCTGGCGCGAACCTCGCAGATCACATACTGTCCGACGATGTGATGAACAAGCTTCGCGTCTCCATCAAGAATGCCACTGGGCAGCGGTTGACCAATTCGGAAATAGCTTCGGCATTGCTCAAACGGCTGTTCCGCAATGACGTTGTTACCGAGGAGCACGAGAAGGCGATCAAGCGCATGGAACGCGCTGAAAAGCAGAAGCAGAAGCCCAAAGAGGACTAACCTCCCGAGTCTCACAACCCCGATCACGAGAACATGTATATCGCCGCCCAGGACAACCGCCAAGTCCACGTAGAGCGCGTGGCTTACTTCCAATCCAGGGAAGCTTTCTAAAGGAGGAAAGATGGGACTCTTCGGATTATCGCAAACAGATAAGGCATCGGGCGACAGGCTCATAACGTTTCTCGACGTCGAAACGCCCAACAGGCACAACGACAGGATTTGCTCTATCGGAATCGTGCAAACGGACATGCGCGGCGACGTCGTCAACAGCCTCTCGCGGCTTGTGAACCCAGAGGCTCCGTTCGACGATATCTGCATGAGCATTCACGGGATCGCGCCCATCGACGTCAAGGGCGCCCCGTCTTTCGCCGATCTATGGGACTCCTCCCTCTCCGCGATGCTCGCCCAGTCGAGCGTTGTCGCCCACAACGCGTCATTCGACCTGTCGGTAATCTGGAAATGCCTTGCTGGGTACGACCTGCAGGCGCCAGAGCTCCGATACGCGTGCACTATGTGCATGATGAAGTCGATGCACCCCGAGCTCGCAAGCCATAAGCTTCCTTCGATATGTGACTTCTTCAACATCCCCATGAGCAAGCACCATGAGGCAATGAGCGACGCAGAGGCGTGCAAAGACATCTTCTGGGCGATGGTGGCTGAGTCTCACCAGCTCCCCTCGTTCGAGAGATACGAGTATTGCAGCCGAACGCCATACAAGGCCGCAGGCTCAGGAATCCTCTATTCCGAGGAGACGAAGGAGCTGCGACTCATGAAAGGGCTTGCCGAGAAGGTCATAGAGGACGGCGACGTCTCTATTGACGAGGCGTGCGCGATCCTCGAACTTTGCGACGCGCTGCCAGATATCGCGAACGACCGGTTCATCAAGCCGATACTGTCGACGATCGAGTCAGCAATCGTCGACGGCCAGATCGACGAAGAGGAGTCGGCTGATATCGTCCAGGCGCTTAGTCGCTTCGTCAACCCGACATCATCCTCAGATGGTGCTGCGGACATATCCTTCGAAGCGAAGAACTTCGTGCTGAGCGGAAACTTCGAGCACGGAACGAAAAGCTCTGTCGCGGAGGCGATCCAGGCAAGAGGCGGGCTGATCATCAAAAGCGTGACGAAGAAGTGCGACTACGTGGTTGTTGGCGGCATGGGCAACGAGAACTGGTCGATGGGGAACTACGGCTCGAAGGTCAAGGCGGCGCTCAACTGGCAAGCCAAGGGTTCCGCAGTGCAGATCATCTCGGAGTCAGACCTCTACGATGCGATCTGATAGAGGTTAACGACCTTTTGATTTTCGCACAGTTTGCAAAGAGCCTTTGACATTTCTTGACGATGAAGGTAAAGTAAACGGCGTGATGAGGCTGCGATACGGTACGTCCGTCGCAGTCCAAGAAGACCGCCGAAAGGCGGTTTTCTTGTTTTGGAGGAGATATGGACAAACCGTTCAAAACCATCAAAGAGCAGGTCGAGCTGCTCGAAGCGCGCGGCGTTGCAACAGACGATGACACGCCTGAGGTCCTTTTGCGCGAAGGCTACTATTCCGTAGTCAACGGATACAAGGCGCCGTTCATCGACAAGGAAAAGTCGGAATCGGCGAAAGACGACCGCTACCTACCTGGAACCTCGTTCGCGGACATATACGCGCTCTTCATGTTCGACCGCGAGCTGCGCATGCTGTTTTTCAAATACTTCGCCATTGCGGAGGAGGCCCTCAAGACGACATCGGCGTACTGCTTCTCAGAAGCCCATATCGGAGAGAAAGAGCCGTACCTCGACGCAAGTAGCTACGACACAAGCCCCAACCAAATCGGCCTCCTTCTCTCGGATTTCAACACAGCTCTCGGCAGAAACCCTCACAGGAAGCCAAAACGCAAGCT
Organism: Coriobacteriia bacterium; assembly: GCA_030540225.1. GTDB lineage: Bacteria > Actinomycetota > Coriobacteriia > Coriobacteriales > Eggerthellaceae > Ellagibacter. The sequence goes on from JAUNWQ010000022.1 coordinate 23,199, forward strand.
TTACCTCGAACATTATTCGAAGAATCACGACGAGGTGCCGATATGGGTGCTGATGAAATACCTCACACTCGGGCAGGCGTTCAAGTTCTATTGCTTCCAGCCGGAGAGCATCCGGAACGAAATCGCGAAAGCGTTCTCGTCGCTCTACGCGAACGACCACGAGAAGCCGATAAGGATATCGCCCAGGCGGCTCAGGCTTGCCTACGACCACATCAAGGATTTCAGGAATATCTGCGCGCACGACGAGCGGTTCTATTGCGCGAAAGCATCTCCATCGCGCGACATTGCCGTGACGGACGTGGTCAACGATATGCAGCTCGTGCTGTCAAAGAACACTTACGTGGAATTATTGGCGCAATACGCTGCGATGCTTTTGAAGCTGTCGAATAGCCTTGGGCCCGATGTCCTCAAAAAAGTGCTGAAAGAGATGAAGGTCGAGTCGATATACAGCGCGTTCAGCGTCAACGAGTAAAAGATGCCCCGCGCATCGTAGGGTTGCCGACCTAGTGCGAGGCTTCCAAAAGGCCATACCTAGTTAACAAAAGGCAAGGAGATGTTCGCCATGCACATCGACGGCATGAACGTCAACTAGATTGCGGCAGAGATGGCGCGGCGCGGCTGGGCGACCTCGACAAGACGGACCGTCGATTACAACTGGGCATGACGCGTCCTCAACCGTAGGGCCTACACGGGCATATACTCATGGGGCGGCATCGACGTCGAGGGAGGCATGCCGCAGATTGTCAGCGAGTCCACGTTCGCCCTCTCGAAAACGGCGAGATAGACGAGCAGCTGAGGAGCCTGCGCAACCGCCTGAGCGTCCTCGAGAGCCAGGCGCTCGAGATAACGGAGAACGACGTCGTTGATTTCATGATGCACGGCTTCGACCACACGGACGAGAACATGATATTCGGCGCCGTGGTCAGACAGGCGTACCTGTTCGCCGACTGCGTCTTGCTGGTGCTCAACTTCCGCGACGAGGTAGGCGATCTCGCCGAAATAAGGTTCGCGCTCCAGGCACAAAAAAGTGCGAACCCGAAAAAGGGTTCGCACTTGACTACTCTGGTGTCGGAGGCGGGATTTGAACCCGCACACCCGTTAAGTGGGCACTAGCACCTCAAGCTAGCGTGTCTGCCGTTCCACCACTCCGACGAATTTCTCGGCTGCGTCAAACGCAACGTTGCATATATTACCAGAACCAGCTAAGCGCGCAAGGGGTAATTTCAACTTTTTTGAAATCCCTTCGATAAACCCGCCCAAACGCCCTTCGGTATACGGGAGCTACTCGCCCTCCCCCTTGGAAGCATCGCCCGCATCAACAGCCTTTACGTCCGCAGAAGCCTCTTCGCGCGCCGTCTTCTCCACCGCGTCGTCGTTCGCGGAGGTCGAGCTCGCGGCAACTTCCTGCTTCCACTTCGCGTAATTCGACGACCAGCGCATCTGGATGAGCTCGAGCACGAAGGCGAACACCATGGCGAAGTACACCATGAGCTTCTCCATGTGCATGTCAAGCACCTCGATGCCCGAGTTGATGCCGAGCGAATCGAGCACGAGCAGGATGCCGATGACCGAGATAAAGCAGAGCGCGAGAATCTTCATCTCCGTATGCTTGTTAATGAAGTCGGAAATCGGGTCGATGAACACCATCATCACAACGATAGCGACGACCACCGCCAGAATCATGATGATGAGGTAGTTCGCCAGACCCACAGCCGTGATGACCGAGTCGATCGAGAAGACGACGTCCATCACCATGATAGTGCCGATGGCCTGTGCAAGCCCGATCTGGTGCTTCGCCTTGTGCTCCTCGGAATGCGACGCCTTCTCCTCAGTGAGCGCGAGCACGTCGCGCATCTCGTCGATGCCCTTGTAGATGAGGTACGCACCGCCAAGCAGCAACACGATGTCGCGCACGGAGAAGCCATGGGCGAAGAACCCGAGGTCAATCGTGAACAGGGGCGCAACCATGTGCACGAGATAGCTTGCGAAGCAAAGGAAGATGCAGCGGGAAAGCATCGCGCCGGCAAGGCCGAGCTTGCGGCCGATATGCTGCTTCTCCTCCGGCAGGCGATTCGAGGTGATCGAGATGAACACGATGTTGTCCACACCGAGCACGATCTCCAAAAAAATGAGCGTCACGAGGCTGATCCATGCCTCAGGACTTGCAAAGATGGAAAGGTCCACTGTCGTCGTCTCCTTTTCAGTTCCGGCCTTCTCGTCAAAATGCTCGGGGGTATAAAAAAAGACTCATGGCGCACCGACCTAATCGATGCGCCATGAGTCTCGCTATTTCAGACACGCCAGATCCGCCTTACGACGAACCACGATGTTGAACGTGCCGCGCGTATGTCGCGCCAGCTACTCCCCCACGGGCAGTGGGTATCCTACCATGGAGCTATGAACGGGCAATGCTATAATCGGCGAAATGCACAAACCATCCAGGAGCAAAGCATGACAATCGATAAGTTCGAAGATGCGCCCTATCGCAACCACGAGCCCGAGTTCACCGACGTCGAAGGTTCCGTGAAGTATATCGACGGCTCGAGCCTTGCGCGACCGTTCGAGCTCCCACGCAAGTCGTACGCCCTAGCCGGGGTCTTCATCATTGTTGCAGCCCTCATCGGTGCCTTCATGCTCGCGAAGTACTTCGACGGCGTCTACGGCGCACCTGCTCGAGCGGAGCAGACGGTCGCAGACAACCTCGCGCGCGACGTGAGTTACGACATCCCCAACCTTACGACGTTTATGGAAAGCAGCGACGACGCGATCAAGCAAACGCTCGTCGATGCTGGGTACACCACCTACGAGACGACCAAGGAAGGCGAGTACCCCGACGGCGGCTTCGACATCGTGAAGCTTCCGAGCGACGTCTCCCTCGCCGAAGCCGGCGTTATGTACGCGAGCGGCATTTCGAGCCTTTCGGCAACGGACGCCTCGCGCCTTCTGAAGGGCTCGTGGACGCTTTCAGTTAACCGCTCAGGCACAACTGACATGAGGCTGAAGTTTGCCGACTTCTCGTCGGGTGGCGTCGATTCCGCTATCCAGAATGCTATGGCGGCATCGGGGCTCGCCGAGGCGCCGGTCGCCGATTCGGGCACCGACAATGCGGGAAACACGTATCGCTCCGGAACGATCGAGTCGAACGGGATGACGTACAACTGGCGAGTTTCCGCGATTCCGTTGTCGAGCGTCTACAAGATCAAGGGACTCCCCGACACCGCAATCTACGTCGGCGTGCGCATGACGAAGTAAGAGGCGGAAGGCTTGCTCTAGGAGCCCTGAGCCGCAGCCGCACGACGCTTTAAGGCGAGGCATGGCTTGCAACCTGGGCAGATTTCCCACCGATTTCCCTGCCAGCCAAACTTTTTTAAAAAAAGTTGAAATTAGGGGTTGGCAAAGATTCTCGTTCTGGTAAACTATCGTCTTGTTGACGCGCCAAGCAGAAACACGGAGCGGAAACAAATCATGGGCGGTTAGCTCAGGGGGAGAGCACTACCTTGACACGGTAGGGGTCACAAGTTCAAATCTTGTATCGCCCACCATGGATCCAAGAGCCAGGCAAATCGCCTGGCTCTTTTGCTATTCGAGGTAGTAAGCCCCATAGGCTTGGGCGGCCTGGTATGGGCTTGAACATCCTAGGCACCGCTTTCCTATTAGCCACCCACCCCCAACGAGTCTTGACTCTTCCAACATACCGAAGGAGCCAACGATAGCGGAGATAATCCTGGCAGATGAGATTGCCCGAGCATTCCTTTGCCCAGATCGGGAACATAGCTCGCGAAAGTCTTTCGAGACCGTTTAGTACACGTTGAATGCCGAATCCTGGCACGAAAACCGAGGTATCCCACGAAGAATGCTCGACCTGCAACCACCTGCAGAAAGAGCAAGCCTGCTACCTAGGGTTTCTTGCTGATGGAATCCGCCAATCCGCGGCGAACCACCAAACTGAAGCATTTCCAGTGGGATACCTCGGTTTTCGTGCCAGAATCTCCCCTTGTTGTTGCACTTTTTAGGTAGACGGAATATACGCCTCTCATGGCCTCAGAAAAACGATTGTCACCTACCCGAAAAGTAAAGCTAACTGCGCCACACTAACACTGAAGTTTTGCTATCTGCTTTCCGATGAGATGCGGGATCCCGACGACGAGCGCATTGCCCATGCAGAACGCGCGATGCCCATCGGTCATGCCGACATTTGTCCAACCCTTCGGAAAACCCTGCAGCTGATCAAGCTCGTCAGGAACAAGACGACGGTAGCGCCCATCAATTTCCACAATGTGCTTAAAGCGGGAAGCCCCCGAGCCGCCCTCCCCAGTCAGAATCGTACGGGACGGGTTGGTAAGTAAGTCGGGAAAAGCCATCGATCCTTCAGAATAATGGTACTTGAAACCCGTCTGCTTGTTCACGCGCTCCTCGCTCTTCGAACCCTTGAGATAGCGCCACCTCTCAAGCTTCTCCTCGGGAATATAAAACGTCTCCGGAACCTCTTCGGGTGGGACAATCACATCGCCGAGTGTACGACGTTCACCGCGGAAATCCTCGACAACGTCACACGTGGCAACATGGAAATCGCTCATCGCTCCAGCGGTGCCGAACGGCGATTTGCCTTTGCCGCCTACATTGAACGATTGCGTAGCCTCGTACGGATCATTCGGGACCATGAAATCGTTGAAGGCCTCTGGCTTTACTATCGGCAAAGCAGAGGACAGTATCCCGCTTGAAATGCGTTCTTCGAGGTCCCAACTCTCGGATGTGAGCTCGGCGTAAATATAGACACGCTTACGTCGCTGCGGGAAGCCGTACTCAGCGCTATTTACCACACGCCATTCAACGGAGTAGCCAAGATCGGACAGGCACGACAGCATGATGGCGAAATCACGACCGCGTTGCGAAGCCGGACTCTTTAATAACCTGTCGACGTTCTCGAGGAGGA
>JAUNWQ010000124.1 GCA_030540225.1 Coriobacteriia bacterium
AGGAATGTCCATGCTCTTAGCGACGCCAACGACAAGACGGCCGAATGCGCCAAACTGATCAACGATAACGAGAGCAAGTCCGAAATCGCCTGCTTCCTCCAATGCAGCGCGAATCTCCGCCTCCTCCTGAGGAACCTTCCGATTAATCAACGGCTTGTCGCCATGACGGTCTAGGGCGACACTATGATTCGAAGTTTTCCCAACATCTATGCCGCAAAACACTTCGAATGGAGCGATATCGACTTTGTTCAAAGACAACTCCTTCCCAAAAAGGGGACGAAGCCGCCGCGCGCCAGCCCTCGACAACATTCCAAAGAGCAAATAGCAGCAACCTTATGAGTGATGAGCGGACGCCGCCGGGCACGGCGGCATGATTCCAAAGGCCATAGGGCGGCAATGTGCATGAGCCTGTACCCGAACCCCGCGGCGGCCATGGGCGGGCCATGCATAGCCGAGCCCGTCTGAAATTATAAGAAGTAATGCGGCGCGAACAACGCTTGATTTGACTATATAATTAGTGAAAAGCGCGCAAAACGAGGTGCCGAAGTTCACGTGAAAACGGCGGAATCGGGCGGGTTTAGGCCGAATGAACGCCGTGACAAGGCGAATCGTGTGAACGACTTGTTAATTTCAACCGAAAAGTTGAAAACAATTGTTGCAAAAGAGCCTCGTTGTGTATAATACCGAAAGTTAGTTGGGCGTTTTGAAGCTTGATTCTCGGATGGCACCCTCGTAGAAGGTTTCATCCGTGGAGGAAGTAAATTTACTCCCAACGCAGTATCCACATTCCAATAGGAATAATTCCCTTTCAACAATTTAATTTTGTTTGTGATAGTGTTTTTTGGGATATCTTCGGCTATCTTCGGCTATTAGGAACTGTCCGTTTTTTGGTACATCATGGAGGACATCGTACTTCTCGATTGTCTCAAAATCGTCTCTTGGAATAGTGGCTCTCCGAACATGCGTCATCCGTCGAAGCCGTTGTCCTGGCTCTGCGCGGGGCACAGCGAGGGCGAGTCTTTCCTTCCGTGGTACAATTCCAAACATGAGCGCCCAACTTGCGGGCGCGCTTTGTTCGCAACCTACGGGAGGACACCCTCATGATTAAAGACCTGGCGAAAGACGAAGCAATCTTGTCGCAGCCCTGCGACGCCGTCACCGCCGAAGAAGCCGCAGAGCTCGCCGCCGACCTCACTGACACGCTCGAGTCGCTCGAGAACGTCGCCTGTCTGCACGCCAACCAGCTCGGCGTGGCCAAGGCCGCCTTCATCTACCTCGACGCCGACGATAAGCCGCACATCATGTTCAACGCGAAGATGATCCGCGCACTCGGCGCTTTCAAGACCACGGAGGATTGCCTGTCCCGCGAGGAGGAATCCAAGGTCACGCGCTATGCCAAGGCGAAAATCAGCTACCAGGAGCTTGCTGGCGACAAGCTCGTCACGAAGAACCGCGAGTTCACCGATTGGACGGCCGAGATCATCCAACACATGATCGACCACAGCAAGGGCAAGCTGGTCTAAGCCGCAGGAGTTACGCGCCTGCCGGGCCCCTTCTTTCGCCGTGATAGTTCACGCCCGCAGGCGCTTGGCGGACTCGGCAAGAAGCTGTGACGTCGGAGCACCACCTTCGCCTTGAGGCTCGCGCGTTTTCGGCCCGCATGCAGGTTGCCCATGGCGCAAATTCCCCTCACCCGCCCCCAAATCGAGGGTCTACGGACGCGTTGCGACGCCCGGGCGGACGTCCTGCCCGTAAAGAAGCGCACTCCTAAAGCCGACGGCATCATCGGACGAAACCCCGACGTAGCGAACCATCCTGGCTTAACCGGTCAAGGACTTGTGTCCCACGGGCTCCCTCAGGACCACCCAGCAAGGCGACCCCCCAGGAAAGACAGGTCACCTATCTTTCCTCTGCCTCTGCCAGCATCTTTCGCCCCCAACGCAGTGAATCGGAATCCCAAAAGGCGTTTTCCCGCACGAGGGATCCACCGAGGGCGGGGTCGAAGAACGCGGCGGCAAGCGACGTTGCCGCCGCGAAAGAGGCATGCTCTCCAGGGAGGCCGCTCTTCTTGGCGAACGCCGCGAAGCTCCCCGCCCAGGCAGCCGGCGCCTCGAAGCGCGACGGCACGCCCATGCCGCGCTTGCGGCACTCGCATTCGATAGCGCGGGCGAGGTCCTTGAGGACGAGGGTGACGTTCGTCGCGTAGTAGACGACGTCGACGAGGTCCTTCATCCTCGACGAGGGCCAGCCACCCGGCTGCGTCTCCATTATGGCGCACAGCTTGTCTGCCAGCTGGTCGGGAAGCGGATAGACGAGGTAATCGCACGACTCGAGCCCCTCGACGCGAACTCTGTTCGCAGGGGCGATGCGGTCTGCGGGCTGCGTGATGTCGCAGTCCAGCGACAGGTCGATGAGGATGGGGTCCTTCTCTTCATGGCCCAAGAAGGTCTGGAAGCGCAGCTTGAGCAGACGCGAGTAGCCGTTGTCGTCAAGCGATTCGGACCATTTGTCAAGTTTGAACGAGAGGAAATCCCCCATATCCCTGCCAGCGAGCTCGACGAGCGCCGCGAGCGCGTCCTCGGACGACTCCCGCGATGCCGTCGCGAAGTCGATGTCGCGCGTGGCGCGGCCGTCGGGAATGCGCGCGAGCAGCCCGCTTCCGCCCTTGAGGATGAACCGGCCGTCGGGGTCGCTGAACACCCTGCACAGGAACCGGTCGCGCAAAGCCTGACGATAGCCGTCCCCGGGGTCGCCGCCCCTGTCGCGAACAGCCTTCTTCAGGGCCCTGTCGAGCTGGCCGCCGTTCTCGTACGTCATTCTTTCCGCCTCCTAGCTAACGAATCGTACAGGCTGGCCCCCGCCGGCATCCCGGCTTTTGCTGCCCTCGCGTCGACTTTTTCCCTCAGCGCGCCCTCGTCTTCGACGAGGCCCCTTTCGAGCGCGTCCGCGAGCACATTCGCGACCAGGCTCAGGTCCTCCCCGGAGTCTATCAGGTCCACCACCGTGAGCCAGGGCCTCGTCGCCGGAATGCCCGAGACGATCGCCACGTCCTTCGGGTCGAGGCGGCGCTTCCTGATGATCAGGTTCGGGCGCTTGGTCTGCTTTCTCTCGGGCGTGCAGAACTCGTAGGGCGAGGGGCCGACCTCGCCGATGCCGTAGAGCCACGCCGCCGTCGCCCCCATGGCGACGGGCGCACCCTCGCCCGCGATGTCGCCGGGGCGCCTCCCCGGGTCGATCGACAGCCAGACCGCAAGGACGTCCTCCTCCCGCGTGCTCGGCGATCCGCCCATGCGGTAGACGCCCTTCGCGAGCCTCTCTATGTTGCCGAGCCCTTCCAGCCTCGAGAGCGTGTACCGCTCGACGCCGAGCGCCTTCGCCTGCGCAGACGTGAAGAGCCCCCTCTGGGAAGAGGCGATGTCGTTGACGATTCGTATGGCTTCAATCAGTTTCATGCTTGCATTGTAGCAAATATTGCAACAATGCAAGCAAATGCACTCAAAATGTGCAGTGCCATTCGGGGTTGCCGAAACTGCGGAAACCGATTTCCGCGTTTCTTTATTCCCGTTTGTTGACCTGGGCAAATGCAATCGACGAGGGCTTGAATCCGCCTCGCAGTTTCAACTCAGTTTCATCCGCTCGAAATCGCTCCTCGGGGGACCCGAATTGAGAATTATTCCCGTAGGGCACCATTTTTCCCGTACCGCTGGGTGCTCCGCCGTACCGCCCAGTAGGGGCATACGGGAATAATTGGGTCGTTTTCCCAGGTAGAGATACAAAAAGAAAGCCCTCGAACCAGAGGGTCCGGAGGCCGTTATTCCCGCTATTTCGCTGGTGGCTTTGCTCTACGGCTATGCCGAAACAGCATCAGGCGGTACTCGGCAGCACCAAAACACGAATCCAGAAGCCAGTTCCCGCTATTCCCACTCGATGGC
>JAUNWQ010000023.1 GCA_030540225.1 Coriobacteriia bacterium
CGTTTTCCGCCCTTTACGCCGAGGCGCTCGCCCGCTGGCGTGACATCCCGTCGCTGCTGTTCGTGATTCCCGCTGTCGTGCCGCTCATCCCCGGCGCGCCGCTGTACTACGCGATGAGCTTCGCCGTGGCATCCGACTGGACCCAGGTCGCCTCGTACGCGCTGCGAACGGGGCAGTTCGCCTTGGGAATCGCCGTGGGCATGTGCGTGACCTGGCTGTTCGCAAGCCTCTTGAAGCCCAAATCGCGATAGGGCCCGCTGCGGGAGACACTTGAAGCCCAGGCTGCGGTAGGGCCGCCCGGAAGGTGCCCGAAGCCGAGACTGCGAAAACCTTGCCGCAAGTTACGCCTGCTCCAGATGACTCCGCCCCGCCAGCTCGCTTAACCGCGACCACTTCTCTCCCACCCGCGCGAAAGCTCCCGCGCAATCCCCACGCGCAATCCTCCCATTGCGCCCAAAGAGCACCCGTACCCGCATTATTCGTCGAAAAAGTACACGTTTCGAGACCGATTCTGGCACAAAAACCGAGGTATCCCACGGAGAAAGGTCCAACTTGGGAGGTTGCTTCAATCTAGCGACTCGCCTTCAACAAGAAATCCCTGGTCGCGAGATCTTCCAAATCGAAAGTGCCTTCCAGCTCTGATTTCTCCCGTGGGATACCTCGGTATTTGTGCCCAAATCTCCTCTTCAGAGTGTACTTATCGAGCGGAGGGGGGAGACCTGCCAGAAATCGGGTGGTTTTCATCATCTGGAAGGGGCGAGGTGGGTAATGGGGAGAGCATCTCGGACGCTTGCCCTAATTTTACCTGGCCTTTTAGTTCTGCGTTGCGAGGAGACATCATAGGGTTGGGCTGGATTGGGCGACGAATTGTCCGCCGGATGATGAAAACTGCCGATTATCTGGCAGTGACCCCCTCGTTTTCTGCCCACGCGCTGCTAGCAAGGGGCTCCTGTGGGGAATGGGAGCCGCGACGCTCTTGCAGATCGCCCGGCCCCATCGCATTCCCTTCTTGCTGCTTTTTCCGTTTCGGGCTATGCCCAGCCCACTCCCAAGCTGGTTTGAACCCGAACATCCAAGCAAAAATCAGCGTTCATCGAATCCGCGCGGACGATTTTTGCTTACTGAGCGCTTCTTTCGGGTCGACGTTGCGCAGCAAGTCGGGATTCTCGAAAAGCGACGTGCATATGAGACTTTCGCGCGACAAAGCGTTTTCTGCAAAGCCCAACGCATTTTCGTAGAATGCAACCAGAAAGCTGTGATCAGGCATAACGCCTGCGGCGACGTTACGGTACATTGCACGCACGAGGGCATCGCGATAAAAACGCGCATGCTTCTCGAAGGGATCATTGGTCACGCTGAAGCCCAGGTAGTTCAAGTAAAGCTCAGAGAAAACCGCCACAGTGCGCGTATTGCCTTCAGTGAACGGGTGGATTTGCCAGATGAAAGCGACAAAATGGCAGAAGCTCTTTAGCTCATCGCCGGAAAAGGTCGTATATGCCTTCGCCGACTCGTTCGCGAAAGCGCCGTGCAGCGACATATCGTAGGCCATCGGATCGGCGTAGAGCACGCTGTCGCCGTTGAGAACCTCTTCCTGCTTCACCATGCGCTCGGTCTTGAATTGCCCAGGACGGTAGACATTTGGGTCGAGATCCTGAAAGAGATGTCGATGAATCTTGGGGAGAATATCAGGCACAAGGCAGAATGCACCTCGTTCGAGCAGCTCTGCAATGCGCTGACTCACGAGATCGGCTTCCGCACTAGCCCCATCTAAGCCATTCGCGTGGTGCGCCCGCACGAGCTCGCCGGTTTCGGCAAGTGTCGCCTCCCCCTTGATATACGAAGCCGCAACTTCGCGCAGGTAGCGAGAAACCGTAAGACCATCGACGTCCTGCAGACCAATAGCGACTGCCCAATAATGTCTGCGCGAGGACTCGGAAACATGCTCGCAGGCTTTTTCGTAATCGAAGTTGTCCAGGCCGTCGGCGGTCATAGTCCCCCTTTGGAAACGACGGGTTCGATAGCGCACCCATTGTACCGCACGCTGGTTTTGAGTTTGCGTTCGAGATGCTGCGGCTGGAAAACGAAACGCTGCAGACTTTGCTTTCCGGCCGCAGCCTCGGTCTTCGCCCACATCATTTGCTTGCTTCCTCGCTCGCAGAATGCAAGCAATCCCGCCATCGAGGTGCTCGGTGGCGGGATTGCTGATTGAGGAAACTCAAGCAGGCGGCACTTACAGTTTCACGGCGTGGCCGACGCGCTGGTCTTCGGGAACGCTCGCAACGGGCGTGCCGTCGGCGAGAACGTGGTTGGGGGAAATCTCGAGCAGAGGCTTTACCATGAAATCGCGCTCGCAGATGCGCGGATGCGGCAGCGTGAGCACGTCGTTGTCCACCACGTAGAGCTGGTAGTCCAAGATGTCGACGTCGCAGGTGCGCGGGCCGTTCTCGATTTCGCGCACGCGCCCCAGGCTGTTCTCGATCGCATGCAGGTACTCCAGCAGCTCCTTCGGCGCCACGCCCGTGCGCATGAGCACGACGGCGTTCACGAACGGCTCCTGATCGAGGTAGTACGCAGGCTCGCTCTCGTAGTAGCTCGACACGTCGACGATTTGCGAATCAGGAATCATGCACAGCTGGCCGATCGCGTGCTCGATCTGGGCGATCTTGCCCTCGCGCTCCTCGCCAGGCTCCGCGACGAGCGCCACATTGCAGCCCAGGCCCAGGTAACAATACGGGCGCAAATCTTTCAGCGCCTTCACGGTTTCCTCCACGTTGTGGGCTCGCACCACGCCTGCGCCCAGCTCGCACGCCATGAGCGCCTCGGCCGCCGACGCGCGATCGCGTTCGTGAGGGTCCTCTATTCCGTAGGCCTTGCCGATGTAGCTCTTGCGCGAGACCGCGACCATCGAAGGGTAGCCCAGACGCGCAATCTCGTGGAAGTTGCGCATGAGCTCCATGGTCTGAGAGGCGGTCTTGCCGAACCCAGGGCCCGGGTCGAGGCAGATGCGGTCATGCGTGATGCCCGCCGCTTCCAGTTTTGCTGCGCGTTTCGCCAGGTAATCGCGCACTTCAACAACGACATCGTCATAGACGGGATCGTCTTGCATGGTGCGCGGCTCGCCTTTCATGTGCATGACGACGAGGCCCGCATCGCAAGAGCGCGCAACCTCGATCATCGCCGGGTCGCGAAAACCCGACACGTCGTTGATGATGGCGGCACCCGCCTCCACGCAGGCGCGCGCAACTTTGGCATGACGCGTATCGATGCTCACGCAGATGCCCGCCCCAGCAAGCTCGCGGACAACCTCGACCGTGCGCGAGAGTTCCTCTGCGACCGACACCTCGGCGGAGCCGGGACGCGTGGACTCACCACCCACGTCGATGATCTTCGCACCCTGCTCGATCATGCTCTTCGCGAATGCGATGGCTGCATCATGGGTATTGTGCTCTCCCCCGTCGGAGAACGAATCAGGCGTGACATTCAAGATGCCCATCACGATGGGCATCTTGACGTCGAAGCTATACGAGGCACATTGCCAATTCACGTATGCGCTCCTTAGTGTTTGCTATCCTTGCCGTCTTTGCCATTGTCGGCGTGGTCGCCGTGGGCGATGTCGCGGAAACCGGCCTCGAGGTCGCTCAGGATTCCATGGGGCGTGAACGCGTCGGTATGCTTGGCCTCCACGTTGGTCGGAGCGCCGTCGGGGCCGTCCACATCATTGCCGCCCATCGCATCGCCGTTCCAATTCGGGTCGGCGAGCTTGGCATCGCGCGCGCGGGCCTCGGCCTCTTCGCGATCCTTCTTCGCGATGATCTCGTCTTCGTGCTCGAGATACTCGCTCCAGCGATTGTCGAGAAGCGCCTGGCATGCGGCGCCATCAACCGTTTCGCGCTCGAGAAGCACGCTCGCCATGAGGTCCATCTGCTCGCGATGCGAGCTCAAGATCTCGTAGGCGCGGTCGTGCGCTTCCTTCATGATGCGCGCAACCTCGTCGTCGATGCGGCGCGCCGTCTCCTCGGAGTAATCCTGCGTGTTGCCGTAGTCGCGACCGAGGAACACCTCGTGGTTGGGCTGGCCAAACACCTGCGTGCCGAGCGCTGCGGACATGCCGTACTGCGTCACCATCGCACGCGCCATCTTCGTCGCACGCTCAAGGTCGTTGCTCGCGCCCGTGGTCACGTCGTCGCAGAAGATTTCCTCCGCCACACGGCCACCCATGAAGACCGCCAGCTCGTCGAGCATCTCGCCCACGGTGTTCAACACCTTGTCCTCCTTAGGGATGGACAGGGTGTAGCCGAGCGCGCGACCGCGGGAGATAATCGAAATCTTGTGCACCGGGTCGGCATGCGGAAGCAAATGCCCCACAAGGGCATGGCCGCTCTCGTGGTAGGCGATGGTATGCTTGGTAATCTCGTCCATCACGCGGCCCTTGCGCTCGGGGCCGGCGATAACGCGCTCCATCGACTCGTTCACTTCGCGCATCGTGATGATCTTCTTGCCGCGACGCGCGGTCAGAAGCGCGCTCTCGTTCATGAGGTTCATCAGGTCAGCGCCCGTGAAACCAGGCGTGAGCTGGGCGATTCTCTTCAGGTCGACGTCGGAGCCGATCGGCTTGTCCTTCGCGTGGACCTGCAGGATGCGCTCGCGGCCGCGCACATCGGGAGCGTCGACCACAATCTGGCGGTCGAAGCGGCCGGGGCGCAGAAGCGCCGGATCCAAGATGTCGGCGCGGTTGGTCGCCGCAATCAGGATGACGGACTCGTTCGACTCGAAGCCGTCCATCTCGACGAGCAGCTGGTTGAGCGTCTGCTCGCGCTCGTCATGGCCGCCGCCCAAGCCGGCGCCGCGCTGGCGACCGACGGCGTCGATCTCGTCGATGAAGATGATGGAAGGCGCCGCGTCCTTCGCCTGCTGGAACAAGTCGCGCACGCGGGAGGCGCCCACGCCGACGAACATCTCGACGAAGTCGGAGCCGGAAATGCTGAAGAAGGGCACGCCGGCCTCGCCCGCAACGGCGCGCGCGAGCAGCGTCTTGCCCGTGCCCGGAGGGCCCACGAGCAGGCAGCCGCGCGGCACCTTCGCGCCCATGGACTGGTATTTCGCAGGGTTCGACAGGAAGTCCTTGATTTCCTGCATCTCCTCGACTGCCTCGTCGACACCGGCGACGTCGGAGAATTTCACGTCGGGGCGCTCCTCGGCGTTCTTCTTCGTCTTCGCCTTGCCGAAGCTCATCTGCGAGTTGTTCGCCTTCTGCATCTGATTGAAGAAGAAGAACAGAAGCGCGCCGATGAGCAAGATGGGAAGCAGGGTACTCAGGATGCCGAGCCACTCAGAAGGAAGCGTGACCTGGTAGGACGCCTCTGGATGATCCTTCAACAGCGCAGCGAGCGCGTCTTGGCCCACAAACGTCGAGGTGTAGCCGCGCTCGGAGCCGAGCACGGACGACTCGATGGAAGTCGTGCCCACACCTGCGGGAACACCGCCCGCGGGAGTCTTCTTCGTGGCCATGCGGGCGTTCATCGCGTCGAAGGCCTTGTTGAACGCGTCGGCGGCATTCGAGCCTGCGGTAATCGCCGGGTAATACGTGCCCGTGACCTTGTAATCGCCCGCGGAGTACACGACCTTCGTCACGCGATCCTGCTCGACCGCCTGGGTGAACTCCGAGGTGATGAGGGAGTCGGTAGGCGTCGAGCTCGCGTTCGACATGACCATGAACTGCTGCCCGACGAAAAACGCCACGACAAGGAACAGTATGACCGAGATGATGGTCACCCGAGGATTCGGTTGCTGAGGAGACGATGGTTTCTTCTGTTGCGTCATGGAGAGTGAGCCTTTTCTGTTGCGTTTATCGCGAAACGGCGCCTTTTGCGGCGCCGCCTCGTTGTTATTCGTAAACTTCCGGTTTAAGCACGCCGATGTAGGGTAGGTTGCGGTATCGCTCCGCGTAGTCGAGGCCATAGCCCACGATGAACTGGTCGGGGCATTCGAAGCCAACGTACGCGCAATCGACGTCCGCCTGCACCTTCGTCTTCTTGCGAAGGAGCGTGGCCACGGTAAGCGACGCGGGGTTGCGCGAGGCCAGGTTCTTCAGCAGGTACGTCAGCGTAAGGCCGGAGTCGAGGATGTCCTCGGCGATAACCACGTGACGCCCCTCGATGTGCGAGGAGAGGTCCTTCAGGATGCGCACGACGCCCGAGCTCTTCACGCCATTGCCGTAAGAGGAGATGGCCATGTAGTCCATCTCGCAGGGAATCTTAATCTCGCGAGCGAGGTCGGCCATGAAGATAGCCGCACCGCGCAATACCGAAATGAGGATAATTCCGTCGTCGCCGGCTTTTTCCCTGAAGTCTTCCGTGATGGCAGCGCCGATTTCGGCGACACGGTCGTGAATCTGTTCTTCGGTGAATAGAATCTCGCTAACGTCCTTATGCACGTGCAGTCCTTTGATTCGATACGGCAGGCGCGCCTGCCCTCTCTTCTGTAACCCGATAAGTGTAACGCAACGTCAGCCCGCAAAAGCGACGATACGGTAACGACACACAACTAAATCAGGTCGGGGAACTCCTTCACGAGCCGCTCGACGGGAAGGCCAATCACCGTGCTCTTGTAGCCGTCGATGTGCTTGACAAGCTTGGCGCCCTCGCCCTGCACCGCGTAAGCGCCCGCCTTGTCGAAGGACTCGCCGCACGCCAGGTACTCGCGAATGCGCTCGTCGGTGAGCTCGTGGAACGTGACGCGCGAAGTGTCGCAGAAGGTGCGGAAGCCGAGCGAGATGCTGCCCGAGTCGTCGTCGGCCGCAAGCGCCGGGTCGACCGCCTCGGCGGACACCATCCACACCGACACCGCGGTGATCACCTCGTGGGTCGCACCCGACAGGCGGCGCAGCATGTGCGTAGCGTCGGAGGCGCTTTTCGGCTTGCCGAAGATGTCGCCGTCCTTCACGACCATCGTATCCGAGCCGATCACGATAAGCATCCCTTCAAAGGCGGGGTCTGCCAGGATTTCCTGCACGACCGCGCCCGCCTTGCGCTCGGCGAGCTTCTTGCATGCCTCGGGCGGATTGGCCAGAAGGTCGGGCTCGAGCGACTCGTCGACCTCGGAGGCGTGCACGGTGAAGGTGACGCCCGCCTGCTCGAGCAGCTCGCGACGGCGAGGACTTGCCGAGGCGAGCACGACGCGGAAGGGCTTTTCGGCGGGTTTCTCCTGATGGTTGGCGTTATCACTCATCTATTTCTTCCTCCTTGCGCGAAAGGCACTCATGGGTTCCACCAGCACGCCGCGCTTGTTCGCGCTCACGGCCAGGTCGCCCTGGATATTTGTCACATAGCCGCTTTTCGGGCGCTCCTCCTCGAACGCGTCGAGCACGCCCGCGACGGCCGCCGTCTCCACCCGCGCGTCAGCGCCGAGCATGCGTTGGAGCGCGCCCGTGATGGCACGGCGGGCGACGGGGATCGCCACCTGTCCGAACGACGGAGACAGCTTGAAGCCTTCCTGCCAGTCGGGGTCGCGACCCTCCATCTGGCAAACCCAGGTGAGGTGCTTGCCCGCGGCCTCGCGAGCGAGGCTTTCCATGAAGTCGTCCTCGTCGGCGATGAGGTCCATCGTGCGGCCGAGCGTCTCTGTCAGCTGCGGGTTGCGCTCCTTCGCGCGCGGCACGATCTCGTGGCGGACGAAGGCGCGGAAATGGTCGGTGTGCGCATTGGTGGCGTCCTCGCGCCAGAGGTTCCCCTGCGCATCGCATACGCACGTCTCGCCGGATTGTTCGCGTTTGCGCAGGTAATCGCGCAGATCCTCGCGACCGACATCGAGCAGCGGGCGCGCGATGGGGCCGTTCTCGTAGCGCATCGCGCGAAAGCCGCCGGGGCCCGTGCCGACGATCGAGCGCATATAGAAGCTCTCGACGCGGTCGTCAGCGGTGTGCGCCGTGAAGATGCGCCCGCTGGAAAGCGGCGCGCCCGCATGGAGGCACAGGCTCTCGAGCGCCTCGTTCGCGGCAAGATAGCGCTCGCTGCGCGCGACCGCTTCCACGTTGCCGCCCGTGCGGGCGACTTCTCCTGCCACATCGATATCGCACATGAACAGGGGGATTGCCAAGGCGTCGGCCAACTGGGACACGAAGGCGGCGTCGGCGTCGGCATCCTCGCCGCGCAGGTGGTGGTTCACGTGCAGCATCGCGAGCATCCCGAGCTCGCCTGCCTGGGCAAGCTCGCAGGCGGCGTAGGCGAGCGCCGTGGAGTCCGACCCGCCCGACACCATGAGGAGCACCGGAGTATCAGCATCGGCCATCCCGTGCGCCGCGATGGCCGACCTCATGCGCTCGATCACGTCCACGACTATTCGACCTCCTCGTCGATTGCAGGGTCGGCGGCAACGTCGGCGAGCTCAGCGGACTCGTCGACTTCCCCATCGGGGGCTTCTTCGTCGTCGGGGGCTTCCTCCTCAGCGGCATCTTCTTCCCCGCCTTCTTTGCCCCAGCGATCGGGCGAAAGGGCGTCCGCCGGTTCGAGCGCCACGATGCACTCGATGTGGTCGGTGTGCGGGAACATGTCGACGGGCTGCACCGCCACGACTGCATAGCCTATCGAGTCGAGAAGCTCCACGTCACGCGCTTGCGTTTCGGGGTTGCAGGAGATGTAGACAATCCGCTTTGGGGCGAGTGCCGCCGCTGCGCGCAAAAACTCCTCCGTCGAGCCCGCGCGCGGCGGGTCCATAAGCACGACAAGCCCGCCCGCCTGGGCGCCTTCTTCCTGCTCGCTCGCGCCAAGCACGCTTTCCTTCGCAAGCTCGCACATGAAATCGGTGGCGTCACCAGCTACGAACTCCGCGTTCTCGACGCCGTTGTGGCGGGCGTTCGTCCGCGCGTCGCGGATGGCCGACTCCACCGAGTCGACGCCGATCACGCGCGCCGCGCCCGATTTCGCCGCCACAAGGCCGATCGTTCCCGTGCCGCAGTACGCATCGATTGCGACCTGGGTGCCGTCAAAACCCGCAAGATCCATCGCTGCACGGTAAAGCACTTCCGTCTGCGTCGCGTTCACCTGGTAAAACGACTTGGAGGAGATGCGGAAGGAAAGCCCGCACAGCTCATCGAGGATAAACCCGGGGCCGTAGAGCACGCGCTCCTTGTCACCTAAGATGACGTTCGTCTGGCGCTCGTTCACGTTCTGCACGACCGTGGTCACCGCAGGACAGAGGCGGATGAGCTCGCGGCAGAACGACTTCGACGACGGGAAATCGTCGCTGTTCGTGACAAGCGTGACGAGCACCTCGCCCGAGGTGTGGCCAATGCGCACCACGACATGGCGCATGAACCCCGTACCCGTGTCCTCGCGATAGGGGGCGACGTCATGCTTGCGCATGATGTCGCGCACCGCGAGCACGACCTTCTTCGCCGTTTCGTTCTCGATCAGGCATTTGTCCGTGGGAACCAGCTCGTGCGACCCCGCGGCGTACATGCCGGTGAGGATCTCATAGCGAGCCTGGGGGCGCTTCCCCTTGCCGCCCTTCGCGGCGCGCGCATCCGTCGCCTTGCGATCCTGCCCACGCGGGGGCAGCTTCTTGCCCGGCGCGAAAGGCGAAATCACCTTGTTGCGATAGTGATAAGGGTCCTTCATACCCTTGATGAGAGATATCGTCCCGTCGGGCGCGAGCGGCGCGAACAGACGCTCGATGCGCAGCTGCTTGTCGATAAGCTGCTTGGTGTAGGGGACGCACAGGTTCTTGCACCCGCCGCAGCGAGCATCGACCGGGCAAGGCGAATCGCTCGCCCCTGTGCGCCGAGCAGCGCGAGAAGATGCCGGCTTCGCGGTCGGATGCGCCTTCGAATGCGAGCGCTGGGGACCCTTCGAGCCTGAGGGACCGCGCTGCCCCGAGCCGCCCGGCTTCCCCGCGCTCGATTGCGCATGAGAGCGCCCCACGTTCTTCGAGCCTGCGCCCGATTTCGCGCGCGTATTCGATTTTGCTTTTTTCTTCGCGTCTTCTTGACGCCGTTTCTCATGATTAGCCATGCCACTCATTGTGTCACAAGAACGCCGCGACGGCGCCCATCTCTCAGAAAACCCGCGCATACGAAAAAAGTACAGCGCATACTCCCTCAGGTCACTCGCCCGCCCCGTGCCGCCGAGCCGCACGCTTCCCGCCAACAAGCTGGCAAGGTCGAACGCCCCAGGTAACGCGTTCGCTACAAGACAGCTTCAAAAGAGCGACCCGCACGGACGCGAAGGCGAACGTGTCGTACAATGGACCGAAAACACCGCGCCGTCAGGCGTATCAACGAGAAAGGCCTCTCATGAACTTCATCGCCCGCTGGCTCGCCACCGCCGTTGCCGTGGCGGCCGCCGCCTGGATCGTCCCCGGCATCGACATCGTCGGAGGCGACAACGCCTGGATCATCATCGCCGTGTTCGCGCTCGTGCTCTCGCTCGTGAACATCGGCCTGAAGCCCATCCTGCAGACGCTGAGCCTGCCGCTCACGTTCCTCACGTTCGGTATCTTCTACCTCATCGTGAACACGTTGCTCCTCTACATCGCATCATGGCTCACCGACGGCCTGTTCGGCATGGGCCTGCACATCGCAACCTTCGGGAGCGCGTTTGTCGCCTCCATCGTCATCAGCATCGTGTCGTCTTTGGTGAACTCCCTCATCGGCGACAAATAGCACACTGCCGTGCCGTTACACCGCCGAGCGGTAGATCTCCTCGGCGTCTTCCATCGTGAGCTTCTTGAAGCTGCCGAACACCTCGCCTTTGTTCTTCTTCAGCGTGGGAATCATCTTCTCGATGGCCTCGTCGATCTTATCCTCGCCGATGCCGAGCTCGGTCAGAGTCGTCGGCATGCCGAGCGACGCGAAGAACTGGCGCGTCTCGTCGGCAGCCGAAAGCGCGTCGGCGCAGACGTCGCCCGTGAGGACGAGCCCGAACACCTCGCGCCCGTAGTAGGCCAGGCGCGCGGGGTTCTCGGCGTGCACGTGCTCCATCCACGCGGGGAACAGGCACGCGAGCCCGGCGCCGTGGGTGATGGAGGTGTCGAAGGCGGACAGCTCGTGCTCAAGGCCGTGCGTCGCCCAGTCCTCGTGGCGCCCGACGCCCGCAAGCCCTTGGTGGCAGAGCATCCCCGCCCACATGATGTTTGCGCGGGCCTCGTAGTCCTCGGGGTCCGCGAGCACGCGCGGTGCCTCGGCGCGCACGGTCCTCATGAGCGAGAGGTTCAGGTTGTCGGTCACAGGGACCGCGCCCACGTCGTCGAAGAAGCGCTCAAGCAGGTGGCAGAACATGTCGGTAATGCCCGCGGCCGTCTGGTACGGGGGCAGCGTGAAGGTGAGCTCGGGGTTCATGAACGCGAGCTTCGGGCGCTGATGCTCGTTGCCGTACCCCGTCTTCATGCCGAGCGCGTCGTTGCTGATCACGGTGTTCTTCGACGCCTCGCTACCCGCCGCGGGGATGGTGAGGACCACGGCGATGGGGAGCACGTTCTCGTTGGGGCGCTTCGTGGCGAAGAGCTCCCACACGTCCTCGTCGATGCAGGCGCCGTTCGCAATCGCCTTCGCCGAGTCGATGACCGACCCGCCGCCGACCGCGAGCACCCAGTCGACGCCTTCCTTCTTGCACAGGGCCACGCCCTCCCGCACGAGCTCGATTTCGGGATTCGGGCGCACGCCACCGAGCTTCACGCACTCGACGCCCGCCGCATCGAGCGACGCGCACACGCGGTCGATGAGCCCGCTTCGCACCGCGCTCTGCCCGCCGAAGTGCAGAAGCACCTTCTTCGCGCCGCGCTCGGCGAGCTTGCCGCCCACTTTCTCCTCGGCGCCCCGGCCGAAGACGAACTGCGTCGGGGACATGAATTCGAAATCAAGCATGGAAACCACCTTTCCCGATGCGCACGTTGTAAAAAATCGCTTGCGACGTGCGGCGTTACCTTTCCGTTTTAGAACTGTCACAGTAATTTGACCTCCGCGAAAGACCTCTCGCGATTTGCCCATAGTATACTGAACCCGTCCGACAATCCTCCCAAAGGAGAAGACAATGAACTCCGATTCCAAAACCGTACGCGGCCTGAGCATCGCCATCGTGGTGCTTGCCGCACTGGGCATCCTTAGCGTCATCGTCGGGTTCGCGATCATCGCGATTTTCGGCGTTGCGGTAAACGACCCCACCGTTATCGCCGAGATCCAAAACGAGCTCAACGGCACCGCCTACAGCTCCGGCAACTACTTCGACGACGACTACATCTACTTGGGAGGCATGGACAGCGGCGACATCCTCGCGATGCTGAACGCCACCGTCGGGATTTCCGCCTTCCTGCTGGTGATGGGCCTGCTCTGCGTCGTCGTGCAGCTTATTGCGGGCGTCATCGGCATCAAGAGCTGCGCCGATCCGAGCAAGTTCTCGAAGCTGTTCGGCTGGACGATTGCCGGCATCGTCGTCTCGGTGCTCACCTGCAGCGTCATAACGCTCGTGCTGTTCATCATCGTGGCGGTGTACGTGAACAAGATGAAGAAGCTGCCGCCCGAAGCCTTCGCACAGCAGCAGATGGGCTATGCGGGTGCACAGCCCTACGCCAACCAGGGTGCATACCAGGCACCGCAGCCTGGCTACTACCAGCAGCCCTATGTCCAGCCTGGGCAGAACCCGTACGCGCAGGGCGCACCGCAGCAGCCCTACGGCCAACCCTACGAGCAGCCGTACGCGCAGGGCGCACCGCAGCAGCCTTTCGTGCAGCAGCAAGACGCGCAGGGCCAGCCCCCCAGCGAGCAGCAGCCGCCCCAGGACCCCACGCAGAACAACCAGTAGCCGCGAGTTGGAGTCGCGAACCGCCAGGTAAAACGAGAAGAGCCCGCACTTCCATGCGGGCTCTTCGCTTTCTCGGTATGGGAATGGGAGTCGCCTCTCAGGAACGTCCCGCGTGCAGGGGCCTCCCTACTGCACACGACCCCCCGACTCCGAAGACGCCCGCGCGAGGCGCCCTCACTCACTCCAGGCCACCCCGCGCGCAGGACCCTCCGCGCTACGCGTTCGCAAGCGGCGAGGGCACGGCGTAAACGCGCGCCGCATTCTCCTGGTCGAGGTCGTAGAGCGCCTTCGCGTCGCCACCGAAGAGCTTCATGCGCGTGACCATGGTGTCGGCGTTGTCTTCCTCTTCCTGCTGCTCCGAGATGAACCAATCGAGGAACTTCATCGTGCGCCAATCCTTCGCCTCCATGGCGGCGTCGTAGATGTCGTTGATGGTCGACGTGATGTACTTCTCGTGCTCAAGCGCCGCCTCAAGCGGCCCAAGATGGCTCGTGAACTCCAGGTCGGGCTGGGCAATCGCGCCGAGTTTCACCTTGCACCCGTTCTCGTGCAGGTAGTTGCGGAAGATGAGCGCGTGGTCCCGCTCTTCCTGCGCCTGGATCTCATACCAGTTCGCGAAGCCGGAAAGCCCCTCCTCCTCGTAGTAGTCGGCGAACGAAAGATAGAGATACGCTGAGTAGAATTCCTTGTTGATCTGGTCGTTCAGAAGCTCGTATACCTTCTTGTCCATAACCGCCCTCTCTTTCCCGGCGCCAGTCGGCACCGTTTAGGAAGTCAACCAATTAATAGTATTTCGTCTCATTAGTTTTTACAAGTCCTTTCGTGTCGATTCGGAAACAGGATCCACGCACGCGAGTAGGGTACGTACAATAAGGCAGTTCAATCAGTATCGAAAGGCGACGTAGATGCTCCAGCTTCGCAATATCCGCAAAGCCTATACCACCGGCAGCTTCACCCAAACCGCGCTCGACGACGTGTCCATCTCCTTCCGCGACAGCGAGTTCGTGGCGATCCTTGGGCCATCGGGTTCGGGGAAGACGACGCTTCTCAACATCATCGGCGGACTCGACCACTACGACACGGGCGACCTCGTCATCGACGGCATCTCGACCAAGGAATACAAGGACCGCGACTGGGACACCTTCCGCAACAACCGCATCGGGTTCGTCTTCCAAGCCTACAACCTTATTCCCCACCAAACCATCCTGGCGAACGTGGAGCTGGCGCTCACCTTGTCAGGCGTCTCGCGAGCAGAGCGGCGCACCCGCGCGCTCGACGCGCTGCGGAAAGTGGGACTTAGCGACCATGTGGACAAAAAGCCAAGCCAGCTGTCGGGCGGGCAGATGCAGCGCGTCGCGATCGCGCGAGCGCTCATCAACGACCCCGAGATCCTCTTAGCCGACGAGCCTACCGGCGCGCTCGATTCCAAAACGAGCGTGCAGATTATGGACCTCTTGACCGAAATCGCGAACGATCGGCTCGTCATCATGGTCACGCACAATCCTGAGCTGGCCGAACAATACGCAACGCGCATCGTAAACCTGGCGGACGGTGTCATCCGCAGCGACTCCGACCCCTTCGACCCCGCACCCGAAGACATGCGCGCGAGCAAGAAGCAGGTTCGCCGCACGTCGATGAGCTTTCTCACGGCGCTGTCCCTTTCTTGGAACAACCTGCTCACGAAGAAGGGCCGCACCCTCATGACCGCCTTCGCGGGCTCGATCGGCATCATCGGCATCGCCGCGATCCTCTCGCTCGCGAACGGCGTGAACAGCTACATCGCCAACGTCGAGGAGGAAACGCTTTCCGAGTATCCGCTTTCCATCGAGAACCAGGGCTTCGACATGACGAGCCTCATGACCATGGGCATGGGCGCCCAGGGCGGCTCCTCGGGCAGCGGGGACTCGCAGGACGCGGGGCAAACCGGCAGCTCGAACGGCGATGCGGCAAGCGACACCGTCGGCGAGTCAAAGATGGTGACCGGCATGTTCGGCAGCATCGGCAGCAACGACCTCGCGAGCCTGAAAGACTACCTGGACAACGGCGGCTCGGGCATCGAGCAGTACGTGAACTCCATCGAATACGGCTACAACATCACCCCGCAGCTGTTCAGCTCCGACACCGAAGACGGCGTGCGGCAGGTCAATCCCGACAAGTCCTTTTCCTCCATCGGGTTCGGGTCGGCCACTTCCACCAACGGCATCATGTCCTCGATGATGTCCACCAACGTCTTCTACGAGATGCCGAGCGATCCCGATCTTTACCAGGACCAATACGATGTCGTGGCGGGTACATGGCCGCAAAGCTACAACGACATCGTGCTCGTGCTCACCCCCAATGGCAAGGTGAGCGACTTCATGCTCTACACCATGGGGCTGCGCGACCACAGTGAGCTCGACGACATGGTGCGCGCGTTCGCCAATGAGGAAGAGGTCAACGCGCCCGACGACTATATGACGCTCACGTACGACCAGCTCATGGGCGTAACGTTCAAGCTGGTCGCCGCCACCGACTACTACCAATACGACCCCGATTACCACGTGTGGAAGAACAAAAGCGACGACGCCGACTACATGCGCGACCTGGTGAGCTCAGGCGAAGACGTGCACATCTGCGGCATCGTGAAGCCGAAGGCGGGCGCAAAGATCACCTCGCTGCAAACCGGCTTCTACTACACGAGCGACATGGTGAGCCACATCATCGACGAGGCGGCAGATTCTCAGATCGTCAAAGACCAGCTGGCTGACAGCGCGACGAACGTCTTCACCGGCAAGTCGTTCGTGGAAGAAGCGGACGCCGAGGACTCGAGCTTCGACATGAGCTCCCTGTTCACCGTCGACGGAAACAAGCTGCAGGCGGCGTTCCAGATCGACCCCGACGCGCTTTCGGTCGACATGAGCTCGCTCGATTTGTCGGGCGCCGCGAGCGACCTTCCCGCCGCACCCGAGATGGACCCCTCGGAGTTCCAGGTCAGCGGTCAGCCGACCATCAACAAGGAAGCGGCGGCGGCGCTCATGGCGGCAGTCGAGAAAGACTACTTCGCCTACTACAGCGAGCAGGTACAACAGGGCAAGCCGGCGCCTAGCTTCAACGAGTACTTCGCAACCGAACGAGCACAGAAGCTCATAAGCGACGCGCTGCCGGGCATCATCGACACGAGCGAGATGCAAGCCGAGTTCGCGCAGAAAATCCAGGCCTACCTGCAAGCCACCATGAGCAGCTACATGAATCAGGTGGTAAGCGCCATGCAAACGCAGATGCAAGCGGCGATGACCCAGGTCATGGGGCAGCTTTCCGCCAATATGGCCACCGCGATGCACGTTGACGAGAGCGCCTTCGCCGATGCATTCCAGATGAACATGGACGAGAAGGAGCTCACCGAGCTCATGATGTCGCTCATGAGCTCCGAGACCACGTCCTTCGACGGCAACCTCAACAAGCTCGGCTACGCCGACTACGCGAAACCCGCGAGCATCGACATCTACCCGAAGGACTTCGAGAGCAAGCAGGGCGTCATCGACATCCTCGACGGGTACAACGACAAGATGAAGGCGGAAGGCGAAGACAACAAGGCGGTTTCCTACACCGACATCGTCGGCGCGCTCATGAGCTCGGTCACGACCATCGTGAACATGATCAGCTACGTGCTCGTTGCCTTCGTGGCCATCTCGCTTGTGGTGTCCTCGATCATGATCGGCGTAATCACCTACATCAGCGTCCTCGAGCGCAAGAAGGAAATCGGCATCCTGCGCTCGATCGGCGCGAGCAAAGGCGACATCGGGCGCGTGTTCAACGCGGAGACGGTAATCGTCGGCCTGGTCGCGGGGCTTATCGGCATCGGGGTGACCGCGCTCGGATGCATTCCCGCAAACGCGATCGTCTATGCGCTGTTCGACGTGCCAAACGTCGCCATCCTTCCCTGGCAAGCGGCGGTGATCCTGGTCGCCATCAGCGTGTTCCTCACGTTCCTGTCGGGGCTCATCCCCTCAAGTGCGGCGAGCCGCAAAGACCCGGTGGAGGCGTTGCGCAGTGAGTAGGAAACGCGTTCTTGTCGCAATGAGCGGCGGCGTCGACAGCTCCGTTGCCGCCCTCTTGCTGTGCCGTCAGGGCTACGAGGCCACGGGCACCACCTGCAAGCTCTTCGGCAACGACGACCTCAAGGGGTCGGCATGCGGAATCGACGGAGGCGATCCTGACTCGGGCATCGTGGGCGAGAGCACCTGCTGCTCCTCGCGCGATATCGAAGACGCGCGACAAGTTGCCTTCAGCTTGGGGATGGACTACTTCGTCTTCAACTACCAGGGGCTTTTCGGACGCGAGGTGATCGACCGCTTCTGCGAGGAGTACCTCTGCGGCCGAACGCCCAACCCTTGCATCGACTGCAACCGCTACGTGAAGTTCGACGCCCTGCAGAAGCGCCGCCGCCAGCTGGATTTCGACTACGTGGCGACCGGACATTACGCCAGGCGCACCTACGACGAAAAAACGGGTCGCTACCTGCTGAAATGCGGGCTTGACCCCAAGAAGGACCAGAGCTATGTCCTTTTCCATCTGACACAGGAAACGCTTGAGCATATGCTTTTCCCGCTTGGGGAACTGACGAAGCCTGAGGTTCGCGAACTTGCACGTGAAGCAGGGTTCGACAATGCGGGGAAAAGCGAGAGCCAGGACATCTGCTTCGTGCCCGATGGCGACTACGTGGGCTTCAT
The DNA here is from genome assembly GCA_030540225.1 of Coriobacteriia bacterium. Taxonomy (GTDB): domain Bacteria; phylum Actinomycetota; class Coriobacteriia; order Coriobacteriales; family Eggerthellaceae; genus Ellagibacter. Next base: position 17,501 of record JAUNWQ010000023.1, read on the forward strand.
CGAGCGTCGCTGCGGGCACACTTTCGGGCCCGGCCCCATCGTCGATATGCACGGCAAGGTCCTCGGCGAGCACAGGGGGATCGACCGCTACACCATCGGCCAGCGCAAGGGAATCGGCGTTGCCGCAGGTGAGCCGTTATTCGTTTTCCGCAAAGACGCTGAGACCAACACACTTGTCGTGGGAACCGACTCTGAAACGCGCGCCGCAACCGTTCGCGCGAACGACGTGAACCTGATTTCCGTTGCCTCCATCGATAGGCCTTTGCGCGTGACGGCCAAGACGCATTACCGCATGAAAGCGCAACCTGGATGGGCGCGCATCGAGGACAACATGCTCGTGATGGAGTTCGATGAGCCGCAACGAGCCGCAGCACCAGGCCAAGCGCTCGTCCTCTACGATGGCGACACCGTCGTCGGCGGCGGCACCGTCGTCAGTGCGTAGCGAAGCCCCCTCGACCCGAGTTCATTCATCGAGGGGGCTTCGCTTTGCGGCATCAACAGCCTAGACGGAGAGGGGGGAAGAAAGCCGTCGTGCCGCCTTGGGTATTTGAAGAAGAATCAGCAGTGCTCAGGTTGCGCGACGCGAGCGCCGCGCTCCCAAGCTAACTCGCTACTCGAACTTGAACATCGCCGTCGACAGGTAGCGCTCACCGGTATCGGGGAGAATGGCCACGATGGTCTTGCCATTGTTCTCGGGACGCTGAGCGAGCTGACCCGCAGCCCACACGGCAGCACCTGACGAGATACCGACAAGCAGACCATCCTTTGCGGCGAGCTCGCGGCCCGTTTCGAACGCATCCTCGTCAGCAACAGCGATGACCTCGTCGTACACCGACGTGTCAAGCGTATCGGGAATAAACCCTGCGCCGATGCCCTGAATCTTGTGAGCACCCGCATGGCCTTCGGAGAGAACCGGAGAGCCCGCAGGCTCAACCGCAACGACCTTCACATCGGGATTCTGGGACTTCAGGTAGCGGCCCGTGCCGGTGACCGTGCCGCCCGTGCCAACACCCGCAACAAGGATATCGACCTTGCCTTCGGTGTCCCTCCAAATCTCAGGGCCGGTCGTTGCCTCGTGGATAGCCGGATTCGCCGGATTGGTAAACTGACTCGGGATGAATGAGTTGGAAATCTCGCCTGCGAGCTCCTGAGCTTTGGCGATAGCGCCCTTCATGCCCTTCGACCCGTCGGTCAAAACCACTTCAGCACCGTAGGCCTTCATGAGGTTGCGACGCTCGATCGACATCGTTTCCGGCATCGTGATGATAAGGCGATTGCCCCGAGCAGCAGCTATCGCGGCAAGACCGATGCCCGTATTGCCCGAAGTGGGCTCGATGAGCACCGTGTCGTCGTTCACCTTGCCGGCCTTCACAGCCTCGTCGATCATCGCCTTCGCGATGCGGTCCTTCACCGACCCCGCCGGGTTGAACAGTTCGACCTTGCCGAGGATGGTCGCCCCAAGATCGTGGTTCTTCTCAAAGTTCGAAAGCTCTACAAGAGGGGTGTTGCCGATAAGCTCCGATACGCTTTTGTGGATGGTCATGACTCTCGCCTTTCGTCGATTCCTAAGTGATGGCGTTTATCCTACTATGCTTATAGGTTTTGTCAATAAGATTGGCCAACTTTTTTTCACTGAAAAGTAAAAACGCCCTCCTATCTGGGAAGGCGTTGGACTCGCAATGTTAAGAGAACGTTAAATGCAATCGGCGAAATGAATGCTCGGCCATCTGCCGCCAGCGTCTTGCCTCTCGATATGCAAGCCCTCCTCGCGAAGGCGCTCTTCACGAGAACGAGCCTTCATCGCCTCCATCGAGAGCGTTTTGAAAATGCACCCCATCGAGCGCTCACCCGCAAAGTACTCGGGATGCCACTGCACGCCCATCATGAACGTGCGATCGCGCACCTCGATTGCCTCCACAAGCCCATCAGGGCCGTACGCCACGGGGTCGAGAAGGGGAGCCACATCGCGAATTCCCTGATGGTGCATGGAATTTGTAGCGAGCTCGTCATCGGCAAGGATGCTGCCGAGCTTCGACGCACGAACGATTTTCACGAAATGGGTCGGCTGCTCGTAGTGGTCCTTCTGCCAATGCCCGACAGCGGGGCAGATGCCATTCGACGAGATGGCACCGCACGATCCCTGCTGCAAATGGGCCGCATCCCTACCCTGAAACTGATCGGCCAAATCCAAATACAGCGTGCCACCGAAGAATACGTTCATTACCTGCATACCGCGGCAAATGCCGAGCGTGGGGATGTCATAGCGGTACGCGTAGCTCAAAACGAGGCACTCCACCTCCTCGCGCTGCGGCGTAAGCTCGGAAAGCTTCTCGTAGGTCGAGGGTCCACCGTAACGTGCGGGGTCGATATCCTGGCCACCAGTCAAGATGAAGCCGTTGAGCAGCGGGAATATCGATTCGTAGACAGACAAATCGGACGCAATCGGCAGCACGAGCGGGGCTGCACCCGACGCAATGACAGCCTTCGTGTAGTGATCGTTCACACGCACGATATCTTCATCAGGAACCTGCGTTGGCACAATCCCGATAACAGGCCGTTGCTCAATTTTCGACATGAGCGCCCCCTCGACTCAATTACTGTTGGGTAAATCCTACAGTATTAGTCGACTTTTTGGGCGACGTTTTTGTTAAATCGAATAGCTATCAGCTGCAACGGAAGATGCCTGATTGAGAATATCCTGCAAGGTAATCCCAGAGAGATAGTCCTTGATCAGCTTGTCGAGACCCTTCCAAACCCCAATCTCGATGCAAATATGAGGCTGCGAGCAGTCGAAATCATCTTCGCAAGCAAGGCAGGAAACGGGCGCAAGCGTCCCCTCGGTGACGGCAAGCACATCGAGGACGGTGATGTCGCTCGCCGGACGAGCCAGCCGATACCCGCCGGCAGCGCCGCGAACCGACTTGACCAGCTGCGCGGATACCAAATTGGGAACAATTTGCTCGAGATACTTCTTCGAAACGGATTCGGCCTCGGACACTTCTTTCAAGGAAACGAGCTTATCTCCGCCGCGCTCTGCAAGATTCAGCATAAAGCGCACCGCGTACAAGCCCTTCGTGGAGATTTTCATTGCACATGCCCACCTTCATCCGATGATAAACACCCTCATATTTTATAGGTATTGAATGCAAAGTCGCGGCAAAAGTAAAAAAGGGACGCGAAAAAACGCGTCCCTTCAAAAACACCGCAAACCAGCTTGAAGCGCTGATCCTTGATTAGCGGCGATGATGGCGATGGCCGTGGCAATGATGAGCTTTGCGGCCCTTCTTCTTGCCGTTAACACCCTTCTCCTTGATGGAGACGATGAGCTTCTCGGTGATGGCGTTGAGCTGGGCGATTTCCTCGTCGCTCAGGCAACCGAGGATGTCCTCGGCGGTTTCCTCGTTCGCCGCAGTGCGCTTCTCGGCGATCTTCTTGCCCTCGTCGGTCAGCTTGACGGCGTACGTGCGATCGCCCTCGGCCTCTTCGATGGTGATGTAGCCGTTGCGCTCAGCCTTCTTCACGATGCCCTTGAGCTCGCGACGGTCGACACCGAGCTTCTTCACGAGATCGCGCTGGGTAGCACCGTCGTCCTCAAGCAGGAACTTGAGCAGTGCGCCCTGGCCGCGCTTGAAGCTCTTCGGGCCGTTCTTGTGGAAAGCGAGGCGGGTCAGTTTGCTTGCCTTTTTCAGCTGAGCAAGCGTCTTCATTGCTTCAGTCATGGAGGGTCCTTCTTTCTTTTCTTTTATCCCTTGTATCCAGATCGTTACTATATCGCTTTAACGCCTAGATATGTTAGTTATTCACATTATATTCACCGTTTAATTGTTTTCGCATGTCAGTCCTATATTCATGATTGTTCATGAATAATACGACGAAACCATTCACAGAAAATGACGACCGCTCAGGAGCAAAATGCCATAAATAGAGGGTGTTTTCGACCACGCAAAACCACGCAATGTCAGCTCGTACAACAGGCGCGCCGCACCCAGCCCCCACGCCCTGATGCGCGCCAGTGCCCCGCCGCACCTCGCCCCGCCAGCCTGCCCAGCCAGCCCACCGCACCTCGCGTCGCCGGCTCGCCGCGTCTGCGCCCAGCCTGCCCACCTCGCCCCGCGTGCCAGCGCCCCGCCTCCGCATGCACCTCGCCCCCGAAATGCGCAAAAGCCGGCCCCGAGGGATAACAGGGCCGGCCTTTGGCAGGAATGGTTTTCGAAACCGCAGGGGAAGGAGTCCGCGATTCGAAAAGTTGAAGGGAGGGGCGCGACGACATGCCGCACCCCAAGAAAAGCTGAAAGGGAAGGGGCGCAGCGGCGTACCGCGCCCCTTACAAAGGGAAGGTTACAGGACGAACGGGGTCACCATGGTGATCGGCAGAGCCGCAATCAGCACGAGCAGACGAAGCATGAAGCCGCCGATGAGCACGCCGATGTCGGACATCGCGGAAATCGCGTGCGCCTTACGGCTCTCCTCGAACTCCTTCGGGGAGAAGAAGAGCATCCAGGTCTCGAGGATCGTCGGGCCGACAAGGCCGACAATCACGAACAGCACCCAGAACGCAACCGCATACTTACCAGCGAGCAGCGCCATAACCGACTCGTAGCCTGCCGTCGAGTTCGTCACCGTGATGAACATGAGCGATGCAACCAGCAGCATCTCGATGCAGGGGAAGCAGAAGTGGAACTTCTTGAACACGCCCACGCGGTTGAACTCCTCAGGGTGCTTGAACACGCCTGCGAGCAGCACGGATGCCATGCCAGTCGACATTGCCGAGACGAGGAACAGAATCGGCAGCAGCGCGTTGTTCCACAGCGGGAACGTGTTGCACACGCCGAGCAGGCAGCCAGTGTAGATGGCGACGCAGATGCCCAGGATCGAGCCAGCAAGCTCGATGCCCCAGGGGACGCGACGCTTCGTAAGGTCGAGAATCATGGCGATCAAAGCCACGATCACGAACAGCGCCAGGATAACGACGCCCCAGGTCATCACAGACCCGAAGTTCGTCAGCAACAGAGCGAAGCGCAGCGGGTTGTAAAGGCCCGCCTTCGCGTCGAACATCAGCAGCACAAGACCGACGATAACGACGATCGGCGCGATGACGTGACCGATCTTGCGCATATTCACCGCTTCAGGATGGCGCCACGCCAAAAACGCACTCGTCGCGAACGCGCCACCGCCCAAGCCGCCAAGGAACAGATAGCAGGCGATGATGCCGCTCCAAATAGGTTCGAAGGTCATCTCTCATCACCTCACATAGAAAACTTTGGACTTGGTCAGATCGCCGGCGATAGGCGCCGCGTGCGTGCGATTGATTTCCTTGACCAGTTCGCAATCCGGGTCATCCAAGTCGCCGAAGATACGAGCATGGGTCGGGCAAGCCGTCACGCAGGTGCACATCTCGGTACCGTTCTCGTAGTTCGACACGTGGCAGAAGCGGCACTTGTCGACTGCGCCGGTCTTGGAGTTGCGCACACGAACCTGATACGGGCACGCTGCCATGCAGTACAGACAACCGATGCAGCGGCCCTGATCAACTTGGACGATACCGTCGGTGCCGATATGGGCTGCGCCGGTCGGGCACACCTTCGTGCAGGGCGCATCTTCGCAATGCATGCACTGCAGGGGCACATGCTCGACGCCAACCTGGGGATACGTGCCAGTTTCGCGGTCCTCGAAGCGGACGAACGCCTCGTCCGGCTCAAGGCCGTTTTGCCGCTGGCATGCAAGACGGCAGGTGTAGCAGCCGATGCACTTCGTGGTATCGATCAACATTCCATAACGGGCCATGTTTATGCACCCACCTTCCTGACGCTCACGATAGCCTCCTGCGAGCAGATGCCACCGTAGCCAGGCTCAATGCGGAAAGGCACGAAGTCCATCTGACGCAGGCCGAACCCGTAGGCGGTCTTCTCGTCCTTGGAGCTGCATCCGTAGTGGCTCGGCATGTAGAGGGCCTCGGGGTTAATGCGCTCGGTTACGTGCGCCTTCGCCGTACCCTTCGCCTCATCGTTGGAAATCTCGACCTCGTCGCCTTCGGAGATACCGAGCTTGGCCGCGCGGCTTGCGTTGATCCAAACGCGATCGAGGTTGTACTGCTTGGAGATGTTCATGAGCGCCGGCACATTCGCAGTCTGCGTGTGCGTATGGACGGCCTGCTTGCCGCCGATCAGGCGGAAGTAGCCATCGCCCTCGGGAACGCTCGCGACGGGCTCGGTCCACTGCGGGACGCTCGGGTAGCCAGCCGCGTGGCACGCATCGCTGGAGAACTGGATCTTACCCGTGGGGGTCTTCCACGTCGGCGTCTTGCCGAACTTGAAGGTCTTTTCGGGGAAGCGGGCGGTGCCGGCGACCCTCAGGCCGTCGAGCGTAAGGCCCACCGTGCGAAGCTGCGCGTCCGCGAGCTCTTCAACCGTGAACTGGAAGTACTCTCCCACGCCGCACGCCTCGGCGAGCTCGGTGAAGATCTCGTCGACCGGCTTGGTGTTCGGGTGAATCTTCTCGATCACCTGGTCGCGCAGGGAGACTGCGGGGATCTTGCCGCCGATGAACTCGGGGGCTTCCAGACGCTCCAGATACGTCGTATCGGGAAGCACGTAATCGCAAGCCTGGCAGGTCTCGGTCATCTGGATGTCGATGGCAACGGAAAGCTCGAGGTTCGAGAGGCAGTCCTCAAGGTATTTGGGGTTGGAGTAACCCGCAACCATGTTCGAGTTGTAGAAGAACATGCCCTTGATCTCGCCCTTCTTGGCGAGCTCGGCAGCATAGACGTTCACGCCCATGCCCGCAAGGGACAGCGGGTACTCGTCTGCACCTGCAATCTTGCCTTCCGGCTTGGGGACGGACGGGAACTTCTCCTTGTCGAGGTCGCCCGCCTTCACGGAGTTGCCGAAGAAGGCGCCGCCTTCCTGGTTCCAGCAGCCGAGGAGCGTGTTGAAGCAGCACACCGCGCGAGCGGTCTCGCCGGAGTTTGCGTAGCTGCAGCCGTAAGCACCACGCCAAGAAGGCTCGATGGAGGCCGCCGGGGCCGCCGTGGCAAGGTCGGTCGCCAGGCGCTCGATCGTGTCCTTCGAGATGCCGGTGATTTCCTCTGCCCATGCAGGCGTGCAGTCCTTCAGGTAGTCGGCCCACTCTTCGAAGCCGACGGTGTTCTCGGCGATGTAGCTCGCATCGTAGAGCTTGTTGTGCACGACGACATGTGCCATGGCCAGGATGAAGGCCAAGTCAGTGCCGGGGTTGATCGGCACCCACTCATCGGCGAACGCGATGGAGTTGTTCAGACGCGGGTCAACGATCACCAGTTCGGCGCCGTTCTCGTGCGCCTTCTGCATGGCATGCAGCTGGCTCGGCTTGATTGCGTCGGCGTAGCTGCGGCCGATGAACATCGTCATCTTGGAGTTCGCCACGTCGGAGGTGAAGTCACCCGTACCGATGACCTGGGTAAACCCAGCGTTCTTCGACATGTTGCAAGCGGCACCGTGCGTGTAGACGTTCGCGCTGCCAAGTGCGGTCATGAAACGCTTGGTGTAATACGAGCCGCTCGGGCGCGGGTCCTGCACCATGGCGAGCGCCTGGGGGCCCTTCTCGTCGATAATCGCCTTGACCTTCTCGGCAATCTCGCTGTAGGCCTGGTCCCACGTGATCTTCTCGAACTTGCCGCCGTTCTTCTTAAGCGGGTCGGTCAGGCGATCCTCGTTGTAGGCGATGGAGGCGAAGCCGTAGCCGCGACCGCACAGCGTGCCTTCGCAGTTCGGATGGTTCGCATCGCCGATCATCTTGCCAAGCTTGCCGTCAACGACGTATCCCGTGAACCCGCACTTCGATGAACAGGAGTTGCACAGCGAGTGGGCGGTGTAATGATCGATATCGCTCGTCCCGCGCGCATCCGCCTGCTCCCAAGCGTTGAAGCTCAAAAAGCCCGCGCCCGCCGCAACGGCAGCGACCCCGGCGCTTCCGGCCAGAAAGCTTCGCCTGGTAATAGCGTTTTCTGACATTGCTGATTCCTCTCTATATGCATCTCGCGTCATCGTCTTCGCTCCCCCTGATGCTCTATCGCTCACGCCACATCCTCTAGCTGTTCGGCAACAATGCCGATGAGCAGGTCGCACAGGCAAACGTAGAAGTTCGCCTCGCTTCCCAGATTGATAAGGCGCCTGCGATACGTGGTAAGCCAATTGAACCTCTCGGAGAGAAACGTTCGCGCCTCGTCCACCATTCCGCTTCTCAGAAGCACCGCGACCACGTCAAGCTCGAGAGCCAGATGGTCGGGACAATCGGAGAACTCGGACGGAATGCCGAACCCCAGCCGCTCCGCGAGCGCGGACATGTAGCGGGCGGAAATGCCCAGATACATCCCCTTGCCATCGACGGGCGAAAGCAAATCGCCTGCCTTGGCAGTGTTCACGTAAAGCGACTCAATAGGAAGCGCCGATTCGGGCAAGCCTCCCGTGAAGTGGCGGGCAGCGAACTGCCGCTTCTCTTCGTAGGTAGGAGGGCAGAACAGCGCGCAGACCTCGCACTCCGACAGGAAATCCTGCAGGGGGGCGTGGTTGCCGCGACGGTAGTCCGCAGGGCTCTTGTCAAGCCCGAGGCTTCCGCCGTTCTGAAGGATGAAGCGCGCGCCATCGAGAAACTCGGCCCACGCCTCGCGCGCGGACAGATTCTCCCATTCCGCCTTATCGACGGGAGCAAAGCACTTGGAGAGAATCGAGAACACCGCTGCGTCGTCCAACATCGTCTGTTCGCTCCTTTCCGAATCGATCGTTTGACTTACTTACCTTGCATCAGCGGGAAGCCGACGCTTACGCAGAGACGAGCGTGGTCGTGCGAACGACGCCCATGTCGATGCACTTCTGCGCGATATCTTCCCAATCGATGAACTGGATGGCACCGTTGGGGCACTGCTCTGCGCAGCGGCCGCAGGAGATGCACTTCGTGGAAACGCCCGTTTCGGTATCGATGCGAGGCATGTTCCAGGGGCAAGCCTGCGCGCACATGCCGCAACCGATGCACAGCTTCGGGTCGACCGTGCGGGCGCCCGTCTTCTCGTCGGGCTTGATGGCGTGGACCGGGCAGTACTTCATGCACCACGCGTCAGCGCACTGCTTGCAGTGCTCGACGGTGAACTCGCATGCACCCGGGTTGCCGTCGCCGAACGAGCCTTCGCCCGTGTCGGGGCTGGTACCCCAGTTGTAGTTATCCCAAACGCGGACGCGCGCGATGTTCTGGCACACGCGGCCATCGTTCTTCAAGGTGCACATCATTTCGCAGCGCTGGCATCCGGAGCAACGGGCACGATCGGTGACGATCATCTTAGTTGCGGTGTGACGAATGTCGATGCGGCCCGATGCGATCGACTGACTCGTGACGCCCCACGACGCCAGCACGCCGCCCACAACGAGACCGGCGACGCCGCAGCCTGCCATTGCAAGCACCTGGCGACGGGTCATCGCATGCTTCGGCTTTGCTTCCACAGCTTCAGTTTGCTCGACGGCGTTCGTCGGGCTCTCTTCAGGGGCGCTGCCGTTGATATTGGTATCTGACATTTTTGGTACTCCCCCTCACATATCGGTGAGTCTCTTCCTTCGGCCCCGGGCTCCTCACGCACCTATATATAAGGTACGCATCCATATAAGGTACG
>JAUNWQ010000024.1 GCA_030540225.1 Coriobacteriia bacterium
CTTACCGAAGCATCGAGGGAAAGCACATGCGTGTCAAGGTCGTTTGACCCAGTTGCGTCTGGAATGCTCGCAACAAAACTGAGTCAGTGGCCTTGGTGTGCCCCGAGCTCGCGCTTGTCCCCTATTGAAAAAGGATGCCGAAGACGTACTTGGTGATGGCAGAGCGGCGGATGACTCCTACGAGTTTGCCCTCGTCATCAACCACAGGAAGCTTCTTGAACTTCTTCTTCGCCAGTAGCGCGGCGACGCGGGCGATGCTCTGCTCGGGACGGGCGCACACTACCTTGCGCGTCGCGAAATCCATGACGCAGCGATCCTTCAGGTCCTCGATGCGCTGCTCAAGGCTCTGATCGTCGAAGTACAGCATGGACGCGTCGCCGCCCGTGAAAATGGTGTGGGCGCGATGTTGCGCGATGGCGCCCATGACATCGCCGTCGGAGATGAACCCGACCACGTGGTTGCGCTCATCGATTACGGGCATGCTGCTCACCTCGTTCTCGGCGAACATGCGCACCACGTCGGAAATTGTGCAATCTTGCGTGCAGGTGAACGGCTTTTCGATCATGATGCTCGAAACAGGAGTTCCCTCGAGCTCGAGCGGGATGCGCTCGGACAGAATCTCGGACATCGCTTATGCCTCCTTCGGCTTCGGTGCGGCCTTCTTCGAGGTGCGCACGCTGAATATGGCGTAGATAAGGGAAACGAGGCCGATTGCCGCGCACACCTTGTAAGCGACGCCCGCGCCCACGGCGGTGGCTACTTGGATGCTCGCGTCGACGCCGGCCGACGCGGTGACGCTTGTCATGACCGTGATGATGAGCGCCGTGCACAAACCACCGGCGACCTGGCGGCCGGTGTTCGCGATGGCGTTGCCGTGGGCGATCATGTCATTTTTCAAGGCGTTGACGCCCCACGTGTTCACCGGCATGTTCGCGAGCGCCTGACCAGCGGCTTGCACCATGCAGAACAGAGCCACCACTAAGATGGGCGTGTTGACCGTCGAAAGCGAGAGCAGGAACAGGGCGCCAGTCATGAGCACCAGGCCGACGATCGAGATGGCGCGCGGACCGAATTTGTCGAACACCACGCCGGAGATAGGGCTGATGATGATGCCCACCGCCGCGGCGGGAAGCATGGCCATGCCGGTTTCGAAGGCCGAAGCACCGAGTGCCGTTTGCAGCAACAGCGGCAGCAACGTGTTGGTGACCAGACATGCAGCGTTAATCAGCGTGACGATGATGGCTGCCACGCGGAATTCGCGCGTCTTGAGTGTGCCCAGTTGAAGCAGCGGGTCTTCGATTTTGCCCTGGCGCACGACGAACAGCACCAAGCACACGACGCCCGCGACGATCGAGCCGAGCACCACGGGGCTGCCCCAACCCATCGACGAGGCGCTGGAAAATCCGTAGAGAAGCCCGCCGAAAGCGATGGTGGAAAGGACGACCGAAAGCAGATCGAGTTTGGGATTCTTCAGCTCGCCCACGTTCTTCAGCATGAAAACGCCCAGCACTAGCACGAGAATTGCGAGGGGGACGATGGCGCCGATCATGGCGCGCCAGCCGTACGTGTCGATCACCGCGCCGCCTACGACGGGGCCGACTGCGGGACCCGCCGACATGACGATGCCCGCCATGCCCATAGCCGTCCCTCGTTTCTCGACGGGGAACACCAGCATGGGAACCACCGAGACCAGCGGCATGAGCACGCCTGAGCCCGCCGCCTGCAGCACGCGGCCGATGATGAGGAACAGGAAATCGGGCGCCGCGGCGCACAGCAGCGTGCCCAGCGCGAACACCAGCGTTGCCCCGAAGAATAGCGCGCGGGTGCTGAACTTGTCGATAAGAAACGCTGAAACGGGGACCATGATGCCGCTCACCAGCGGATAGATGGACATAATCCACTGGGCAGTCGAGGCATCGATGGCGAAATCGGACATGATGACCGGCAATGCGGGTGACATCACCGTTTGGTTCAGTAGCGCCAAGAAGGCACCCAGGACGACAACCGCGACGATGCGGATCTGGGTACCGGTAATGCGTCCGTTTGCGGGCGCGACCGTACAATTATCAGACATAAGCTTCCTTCGTATCTATTCGATTCTTCGCCGAAGGCGCGCTGGCCCACGGGCGAAATAACATGCACGCGCTATGCGCACATCAGATACGACAAGAGGAAAGCGGCTGCTCAGAGCGCACTTGGGGAACAACAGGAGAGGCCCCGTATACCAGGGGCCGCCGAATTGCGATGTATGCTTTGGTCAAATCCTTCATAGCGGGGAGGTATCCTAGCAGCCGCCTTCGCCCCTTTCAAGGGATGTAACCCAGACGTTGATTTTCTTCACCGAGGCGCCATCGTTGGCGGGCGGTGTGCTTCTCTATCGCCACGCCGCGCGGCGAGCTTGCGCATCGGCTATGTGTGCAGCTGCGAGCGTGTTGCCGGCGCGCGCTGGGCGCCAGTCCGATCCGGCCGACTCTTGCCGACGGTCGGTTGCCGTCCTCCTCCATCTCCGCCTGCTCTGTTTTTGCTCGGCTCCCTTGTCGTATCATGGATGGACGAGAATTAACCGAAGGCGGTACGTATGAACATCCAGATATTCGGCACGAAGAAAAGCTTCGATACCAAGAAGGCGCAGCGCTATTTCAAGGAGCGTCGCGTGAAGTTCCAGTTCATCGACTTGAAGGAAAAGGGGATGAGCAAAGGCGAGCTCGAAAGCGTGGCGCGCGCCGTCGGCGGAATCGATGCGGTGATCGATCCAAAGGCGAAAGACGCCGACACGGTTGCGCTCGTGCAGTACCTTGCCGCTGACCAGAAGTTCGAGAAGGTGCTCGATAACCAGCAGATTCTTCGCGAGCCCATCGTTCGCAACGGCCGCCAGGCAACCGTTGGCTACGAGCCCGACGTGTGGACGGGCGGGGAATAAAGCGGCTGGGATTAAAGCGAAGCGCCCGCGCCCGTGGTTTTATCCATGGACGCGGGCGCTTGCGTAAGACGTCTTTTGTCGTTTGGGCGGAGCGCCCCGGCGGCGCTGAACAACACGTCCCGGCGACGTGGCTGGGACGGCTGCGTCCCTCGGTACGGGTTGTTTACTTTCCAGCTTGTGCGAGCCTCTTCTTGTCCTTGTAGGGAACGAGCAGCACAAGCCCCACGATCGAGCAGGCGGCCACGAAAAGCGACATGCCCTTGAAGCCGCTGTTCATCGTTTGCTGGTAGGCCTCCTGAATCTCCGCGCCGTCGTTGTCGACCTCGGTCAGGTAATTCTCCTTCGCCTCGTCGAGCATGGCGGGCACGGCATCCCGGGCTTCCTCCATCTGCGACACGATGGTCTGCAGCTCGTCGCGTTGGGCGGCCATGGCGGCTGCCGCAGGTGCCGGCACGCGGCTCATCTGGGCATTCATGCTGTCCAGGCCCTCCTGCATCGAGGCTATGCCCTTATCGAACCCGCCTTGGATGTTGCTCTCGATCGTCGGCTTCATGGTGTCGAACATCTCGCTCGAAAGCGCCTTGCATGCGGAAACCACTGTGGTGACGTCGGAGTTCTTCAGCTGCTCGAGCGTCTCGTCGCTCATCTCGAAGCTTCCGTCTCCGCTCGCGCTGTCCATGCCCACGTCGATGGTGCGATAGTCCTCGAGCGACGGGATGTCGACGCCCTCGAGCATTTTCGCGCCATTTTCGGTCTCGCGAAGGCTCGCAAGCTCGCTGTCGAGCTCGGCGGCGTGGGGCAGTTCGGAGACGCTCACCTCGCTCGGCATCGCATCCATGAGGTTGCCCTGCAGGTAGGCGCTCGCGTGCACGACGAACGCGACCATGATGGCGGGCGCGATCGCGGTGCCGATGGAGCGGACGAGGGACAGCGCGGCCAGCGCCGAGTTCGATTCCTTCTCGTCGGTGTTCTCCAGCATCATGTAGTTGAGCGGCGTGCCCATGGTGAAGCCGAGGCCGAGGCCGGTGATGATCATGGTGGCGCACACGGTGAGGAGGCTTGGCCAGGTGCAGGCCACAAACGCCATGAAAACCGAGCCGATCGCCACGCCGATGAAGCCCATCGCGAGCACCGGTTTCACGCCGTGCTTGTCGATGAGCTTGCCGGACATCATGGCGCCAACGCCGCTGCCCACGCCGAGCAGCGCGATGAAGTAGCCGCCCGATCCCGATTTCATCATCATGGCGTTCTCGCAGAACTGCGGGAAGAAGATGGTGCCCATCATGGCGATGCCTGAAATCACCGCGCACAGAAACGCGATGACGATGTTCGCGTTGGTGAAGTATTTCAGATTGAGAATCGGGTCGGCGGCGCGGCGCTCGCGCAGCACGAACAGCGGCAGAAGCACCACGAACGCCACGAGGAACGGCCATACGTCGGTCGATGCGATCGATGTCGTGAAATCGAAAAAGTCGATGTTCTTAAGCCCGTACATGAGGCTGAGCGTCATGAGCGTGAGAATGAGAATGCCCAGGCCATCGAGGGGCCCCGTCTTCTCGGCTTGCGCGTTCGGGAGACGTTTGACGCCGAGAACCAGCACGATGATGCAGATGGGAATGTTCACGTAGAAGATGAACTGCCACTGCGTTGCTCCGAACACCTCGAGGATCGCGCTGCCCACCGTCGGGCCCAGGATGGAGGCAAGGCCGTACACCATGCCTACGATGCCGAGGGCCATGCCGCGCTTTTCTTCGGGGAACGCGGTGCCGAACTCCGCCGTTGCGACTGGCATGATGCCGCCGCCACCGAGCGCCTGGATGACGCGCGCGCCGATGAGGATCCAGAAGTTGCCCAGATCCTGCGCGACACCGCATAACGCCGAGCCCAAGCCGAAGAGCAGGATGCACAGCAGGTAGACCCCCTTGCGGCCATGGCGGTCGGCAAGCTTGCCCATGATGGGGATCGACACGGCGTAGGCGAGCGTGTAGATGGTGATGATCCATACGCCGAGGCTATCGTCAACGCTGAGCGTGTTCTGGATAACGGTACGCGCGGGGTTGACGATGCCCATGTCGAGTGCGCCCATGCACAGGCCGAGCAGGTAGACTACGGCGACAAGCGCGTAGCCCTTCCCCTGGCTGCGGGCGGTGGGCGCTGCTTTAGCGGGGGAATTGCCCGCCGGGTCTTGCGGTTCGATGTCCGAGCCCTCCTTGGGTTGAGCAGGCTCGATGTCCTGCTCCTTCGTTTTTCGGTGCATCATGGGTCTGAGATCTTTCCTTTCTGGTGGTTGTCGATGTGGTGGGGAAAGCCGCGGGAGCGGTCGCGAGGCGGGCGCGGCGCGACCGTCGGGCGCTCGTTAGTGGCCGTCGGCTGCGGTGGGTGCGGCATCCACTTCCTGCAGGTTGGCGGCCATGCGCGCTATGAGGTCGCAGGCACTCGCCTTCTCCTCGGGGGTGAAGCCGCTAAAGAGCGTGTTGTCCAGCTCGACGAACGACGCGCGCATCTCGTCGAAGACGCTTGTTGCCTCGGGCGTCGCGCACACGATCTTCTCGCGCTTGTTCTTGCTGTTGATCTTGCGCGCCACCAGGCCCTTTGCCTCGAGTTTTGCGAGCGTCTTCGCGATGGCGCCGCGATCGATGCCGTGCTCGGCTGCGATTGACTCCTGATTCGACTCGCCGTTTGCGAGAAGGCTCATCAGCACGAGCTGCTCGGGGAACCCGATTCCCCTGTGGGCCATGTTCCGCTCGGCGAAGGTGCGCATCTTCCGTACGATGATGGAAATGTCCGACATGTACAACGGTTACCCTCTTTCGATTTGCTTATTGTTGCTACGACAATAGTTGCAACGGCAACAATAATGAATCTGACGAATCGTGTCAAGAGGCCGCCCCTAAGCACCGCATCGCGGCCTTTCGCGGGTTGGAAACCCTTATTTCTCACTGCCGAAATAATCTCGAAAAGTACTTCCCCTAACTTTTATCGTGCAGTGTAAGCGAAAAACGCATGCGCTTGCGAGGCGATTTGATTACTTGGGCCCGGAATCCGACTCGAATCCCGGGCCCGGTCTCAGCTTTCTCGGCCTCCCTGGTACATGCGCTTTTCCCTGAAGAAAGGAGGAGCAATGGAGGACTTCCTGACATCGTTCTTCGTCGCTCCGTTCACCGGGTTGGCAACGGGAATTGCGAGCGCGACAAGCCCCCTTGACGTCATCGACGCCGTCGACGGCTTCGTGTGGGGCCCAATCATGATCTTGTTGCTGCTGTTCACGCACATCTTCATGACCGTCCGCACGGGCTTCATCCAAAGAAAGCTCGGCACGGGCATCAAGATGTCGGTCACCAAGGACGACCCTTCCGATGCAAGCGGCGACATCACTCAGTTCGGCGCGCTGACCACGGCTCTTGCCGCCACGATCGGCACCGGCAACATCGTCGGCGTGGGCACGGGCCTTCTGTTCGGCGGCCCGGGTGCCATCTTCTGGATGTGGATCACGGGCATCTTGGGCATCGCCACTAAGTACTCTGAGGTCTTCATCGGCGTGAAATACCGCGTGAAGGACCACTCCGGCAAGATGCTCGGCGGCGCGATGTACGCACTCGAGCGTGGCTTCAAGAATAAGAAGCTCGGTCGCATCCTCGCTATTCTGTTCGCCCTGTTCGCGTCGTTGGCCGCCTTCGGCATCGGCGCTTCCACGCAGTCGAACTCGCTCGCTGACGCTCTCTACAACACCTCGCTCGTCGACGGCAAGGCCATCCCGCAGTGGCTTGTGGGCGCGGTTGTCGTGGTGCTCGTCGCCATCGTCATCTTGGGCGGCATCAAGTCCATCTCGAGGGTGTGCGAGAAGCTTGTCCCCGTCATGGCGCTCTTCTATGTGGTGTGCTGCCTGATCATCATCGGCATCAACGGTCAGTACCTCGGCGAGGCGGTCCGCCAGATCATCGAAGGCGCGTTCACCCCCGCTGGTGCTGCCGGTGGCGCTGTCGGCTCGACGGTGACGCTCGCTTTGCAGTTCGGCTTCAAGCGCGGCATCTTCTCCAATGAGTCCGGCATGGGCTCTGCGCCGCTCGTTGCCGCTTCCGCCACCACGAAAAACCCCGCACGTCAGGCTCTCGTTTCCATGACCGGCACCTTTTGGGACACCGTCGTCGTGTGCCTCATCACCGGCCTCATGTTGATGACCACCCTGATCGCGAACCCGGAGCTTTCCACCGCCGTCGCCAACGGCACCATCTCCTCCGGCGCGGGCCTTGCGACCGCCGCCTTCGAGAAAATCCCCGTATTTGGACCGTTGGTACTGCTGGTGGGTCTGCTCACCTTCACCTATTCCACCATCCTCGGGTGGAGCCAGTACGGCAACCGCGCGATCAGCTATCTGCTCGGGAAGAAGGCAGTGCTTCCGTACTACATCGTGTTCCTGCTGTTCGTGTTCTGGGGCTGCATGATGGTCGGCGATGCGTCGAACAGCGCCGCGGTTTCCAATTTGAGCTCCACAGTGTGGGATTTCGCTGACGTGATGAACGCGCTCATGGCCATTCCGAACTGCATTGCGGTCCTCGGCCTGTCTGCCGTTATCGCGCGCGAGACCAAGCACTATGTCTACGATGGCAATTTGGAGGAAGTCGACGACACCGAGATTCCGCAATATGATGAGAAGTAGCGTTGCCTCAATTCGCAATGAGGTTCGCGAGAAAGCGGATTTATCTGGGCGAACGGCGTAAGGGCGGCTTCTTTAGCTTGCGGAAGCCGCCCGAGCTCAATACCCTTAGCGGTGGGCTTTGCCCGTCCAGACGCACATGACCATGCATGCGATCGCGGCATATGCCCAAAACGTGTGCTTCTTCATAGGGAAGGCTCCTTTCGTTGTGCCAGCGTGCAATGATGCTCTTGAAAAGAGTATAAGTCAACAGCGGCTGACATTTCATACGAGAAAGCCCTCGGCGGCTTGCATTTCTGCAGGCCGGCCGGGGGCTTTCTGCGGTTGAGCGGCGCAAGACCTACGCCGTTGAGCCGCCTCAACTCGACCCCGATCCTGCACAACAGGCGTAGCAGTGGTTCCCGAAGCGGATTTCGCGCGCAAGGGGAATCGACGGGTCCGCCGCCATGTCGGCGATGGTGAGGCCGTTTTTGCATGGCATGCCGACCGCCTGGTTGAAGTCGCAGTCGTATAAGGTGCCGTCCCACGATACTGAAAGCTGCGTGCGGCACATCATCGCCGGGACGGTTTCCTCGTTGAATGCCCCGATCAGCGTATTCACGTAGCGGACCATGTTGTTCGTCTTGAGCAGTCGCTCGCCGAAGCGCCCGCCAGGCGCGTTGGTGATGGCGAAGAGGTTGTCGAAATCGATGTCGAAATCAGCTTTCAGCTTCGCTTTGTACTCGGCCTCGAGCGCCCCCTGCTCGGGTGGAAGAAACGCGCCGAGCGGGTTGAACACCAGGTCGAGCTCGAGCTTTTTGCCGCCAAGCCCGGCGCCTTCGCCTTTCCCGTATCCGAGCGCGCACAGGTGCTGGAGCATCTCGATCGTCGGGTCGAAGGTGCCTACGCCGCGCTGTTTCTCGGATGTTTTCTTCACGTAGTGGGGAAGCGAGGCGATGACGGTGATGCCCAGCTCTGCCCACAGCTCGGGAATGCTCTCGTAGCCGGGCTCCTTGCAGATGCTCAAGTTCGAGCGCGTCATCACGCTTGCGCCCGCGCCGACAGCTTCGCGCAGGAACCACTCGTAGTTCGGGTTCATCTCGGGAGCTCCGCCCGTGATGTCGATCGTCTTGAAACCGCGGTCGCAGAAGACGGCAAGGCACTGCTCGAGCGTCTCGCGCGACATCTCCTCGGTGCGCGCGGGGCTCGATTCCACGTGGCAGTGTTTGCACGCCAGGTTGCACTTGAGTCCGATGTTGATCTGAAGCGTGTCGAGCGCGTTCTCGGTGAAGCGATATTCCCCCACGCGCTGCCGGAAGGGTGGGAAGGCGGCGAGCGCCTCGTTCACCTCTTCGATGTATCCCATGATTGTCCTCTCGTCTTTCTCGCAAAGCGAGGGCCCGGCGCGCCAAACAGCCGGGCCCTCGAAGGATAAGCGATGAGACTACATCTCCAGGTTCTCGACGATTTTCTTCATCTGCACGCCATGCGCGAGCGCCGCGCCGCCGCGAATCGCGTTCGCTACGTGGAATGCCTCGGTCATCTGCTCTTCGGTGACGCCTTTCTGCAGGCAGGAGTTGGTGTAGGCGTCGATGCAGTACGGGCACTGCACGGCGGCTGCCACGGCGAGCGCGATGATGGACTTCTCGCGGGCGGTCAGCGCGCCCTCTTCGAACACCTTGCCGTAGTACGCCATGAAGAGGTCCCACAACTCAGGGGCGCCTTCGCCAATGCCGTCGGCGGAGAACTTCGCAAGATCTGCCGGGTCGTAATACGTTTCCATGGGGCTCCTTTCGCTTGGTCTACCCGCCACGCGTTGTGCAATTTGGAGGATAGAGACATGCCACTAATAGAATGATGCCATTATAGCGACGAAATGCTCATTTTCACGAGGCCTCTTCTTTTTTCGTTGCTGTTTTGCGATGTTGTTGGAGGGCATGCGCGCATCTTTGCGGTGCGGTATCATGACGAAAGCTTGGACCCTCCGAGAAAAGAGTGATTATGGCAAACAAATCTCTGGCGAAATCGCCAACCGAGCTTACCATCTTGGTTACTGGCGGCGCCGGGTTCATCGGCTCGCACACCTGCGTCGAGCTGCTTGCGAAAGGCTTCAACGTCGTTATCGTCGACGATTTGAGCAACTCGAGCGAAGTCGCCGTCGAGCGCGTGCGCAAGATTGCTGGCGTCGGTGCCGATCGCTGCGCGTTCCACGAGGCGAACATTCTCGACCGCGATGCGATGGAGGCGATCTTCGCCGAGCACGACGTCGATGCGATCATCCACTTCGCCGGTTTCAAGGCGGTGGGCGAAAGCGTGCAGAAGCCGCTCGAGTACTACTGGAACAACATCGCGGGCACGCTCGTCCTGTGCGATGTCGCGCGCAACCACGGTGTGAAGAACATCGTGTTCTCGTCGAGCGCCACGGTGTATGGCGAGCCGGAGTTCGTGCCCATCACCGAGGACTGCCCGAAGCATTCCGCCACGAATCCTTACGGCCAGACGAAGACTATGCTTGAGCAGGTGCTCACCGACCTTTACGTGGGCGACAACGAGTGGAACGTCGTGCTGCTGCGCTACTTCAACCCGATCGGTGCGCACGAGAGCGGCCTTATCGGCGAGGACCCGAAGGGTATCCCCAACAACCTGGTGCCCTATGTGGCGCAGGTCGCGGTTGGCAAGCTCGCTGCGGTCGGCGTGTTCGGCGACGACTATCCCACACCGGACGGCACGGGCGTGCGCGACTACATCCACGTGGTCGACTTGGCGCGCGGGCATGTTGCCGCACTCGATTGGATGGGCGGCAAGGTCGGCACGGGCGAGCCTTCCGGGCTCGGCTCGATCCAGGGTGAGGCTCAGGCTGACGGGTCGCGTCGAGGCGTGGGCATCTTCAACCTGGGAACCGGCAAGGGGTCGAGCGTGCTCGATGTGATCCATGCGTTCGAGCGTGCTTGCGGCAAGACGATTCCCTACGAGATCAAGCCTCGCCGTGCGGGCGATATTGCAACCAATTACGCTGCCTGCGACAAGGCAAAGCGAGAACTGGGCTGGGTTGCGCAGTACGACCTCGACCGCATGTGCGCCGACAGCTGGCGCTGGCAGTCGATGAACCCCGACGGCTACGCGACGGAAGCGTAACGCCTGTTCATTTTGGTTAACGAAAGGGAGCCAGGTCGCTTGCGGAATGCGGGCGGCCGGGCTTCCTTTGCTTTGCGCGGCGTGCGATGCGGATTTCGTCGCGGGTTTTCTTTCTTTGATTGCATCATAGGAAAAATTACCCTACAATTCGTAAATAAACGATAATTGTAGGGTAATTCTCATCAGCGGAGGATTCCATGTCAGTTCTTGAGGAAGTCCTTGAAGAGGAATACGACAGGTCAGTTCGCTTAATTCAACATATGCAATCGGAAATCGACGCATTGCCCAAAGGGAGTATTCGCGTCCGTTTAATCGGGGGGCGAGAATACTACTATCTGAATTATCGTGTTGCCGACAAGGTGAAATCCGACTACATCCGAGCTTCCGAAGTTGACGATATTCGGGAAAAAATCGAACGTCGCAAAAAGCTAAAGGAAGCGCTTAAGGAGCAAGAGCGAGCATGCCGTCAAATTGAGCGAGCGCTAGGGAGGGCTCCTCATGTTGAGTGAGCAGCAGAAAGCGTTTGCCCGCATTCTTGATTTAGTTGAGGAAGCTGGGAACGTTTCCAAGAAAGAGCGAATGCGCGCTATGCGGTTTATGGAAGCGGCTGGTTTTGAATAGCGCTCAATTCCAACAGATTCAAGCGCCATTGCCTGAGGACTTGACGCGTCTTTACGCTTCCGGCGCGTACTTCAGCAGGTCGGAGAAGCTTTCGAGCATGATGTCCGATCCTGCGTCGCGCATTTCCTGCGCGGTGTGGTACCCCCACGAAACGCCGATGCCGCAGGCGCCGGCGCGATGAGCGACCAAGATGTCGTTCGGTGAGTCGCCCAGATAGGCGGTGCGCTCTGGCGTGCTGCCCAGCTCCTCGATGGTACGCAGCAGGCCCGCCGGGTTCGGTTTTCGGGGAATTTCCTCGCATTCGCCGTGTTCCACGTCGAAGAGGCCGGGGAGACATTGGGCGATAATCTTGTGCACGCCTCCGTCGAACTTGTTGGAGAGAACGCCCAGCTTGCAACCGCGTCGGCGCAGCTCGGCGAGCGTTTCGGGGACGTGCGGATAGGGCGCGGTCAGGTGGTTGTCGTATTCCAGGTTGAAGCGCTTCCAGCATGCAACTGCCTGGTCGGCTCTGTCTTTCGGGGTGTTCTCGGGCACCGCTTGGTACATGAGCGCGACGAGCCCGTTGCCCACGAAGCTCAAAACCTCGTCGTGCGTTCGCTCGGGAAATCCCTGCTCGCGAAGGGCCTCGTTAGTGACAACGACCAAATCGGGCAGCGTGTCCAAGATGGTGCCGTCGAGATCGAAGATGAAGGTGTCGAATGTTTTCTTGTCGCCCATGAATGAAGTCGTTCCTTCTCTTCCTTATAAGAGAGACCTGCTGCAATAGAAAAACCCGCCGCAGCGGGTTTGGCTAAAAGGCAACGCACGTGCTCCGTTGCCGCTGGTTTTCAATGGAGCGGGTGACGGGACTCATGCTTCGCTTCGCGAAGCCTAACCCTCCTTCGCAAGCTCAGTCGGGCGAATTCCTAAAAACGCTCCACTGGAGCGTTTTCTTGACGGAATTCCACCTCATCGGTTCGAGTCCCTGTTCCTGCTCGAACGGTAAAAGGCAACGCATGTGCTCCGTTGCCGCTAGGTTGTCAATGGAGCGGGTGACGGGACTCGAACCCGCGAATACGAGCTTGGGAAGCTCGGGCCTTACCACTTGGCGACACCCGCATCAGGTTACGGATTATACCCTAAGCGCTCGAAAAGGGGTAGAACGTTTTCGGACGGTTTCATATTCTACGCGTTTCCCATGTTGAAGGTTGATTCGCGTCCTCCATGAACCCCGGGACGAGCCTGCCGATGTAGCGCGCTGGCTTCATTGGCGGGCATCTGGGTAAGCCAGAAGAAAAGGGAAGGAAGACATCACTTCGCTAAAGCCTGGTACGATTCCCCCCAAGCCCACATGGAATCCATGATGGGCCTTAAGCTTTGGCCCAGCTCCGTGAGAGAGTACTCGACGCGGGGTGGGACCTCCGCGTAGACCCTCCTCACGACGAGCCCCGCGTCTTCCATGCTGCGCAGGTTCGTGGTAAGGACCTTCTGGGAGACGCCCCCGACGCTGCGCTGGAGGGCCTTGAACCGCATCGAGCCATTCAGGATCAGGTCCCGCATTATGAGCAACTTCCACTTGCTGCCGATCAGGGACACGCAGGTCTCCACTGGGCAGACGGGGAGGTCGCTTCTCTTGGGGAGCTCGTCATTGCGATACTCGGTATAGCTGATTCCGTCGTCGCTCATTGTATATCACCTGTTCATTCATGGTTACTAATAGGTACCTACAGCACTTTATTGTGCCTACTTTTCTATTTACACCACAGATTCTACCATGAAGCCAAGCAAGCGGCGAGAAGGGCCGCAGAACCGCAAGGAAAGGAACGGAAATGAGCAACATTCAGAAAGCACTCGACCTCATCGGCACGTTCGCCACCGGAGACGCAGAGCTGGCGGCAAGCCTCCTCGACGAGGACTACATTCAGCACAATCTCGCCTACGGCACGGGCCGCGACGCGTTCGTCGGGTCCGTGGAGTACCTGGCCTCCGCGCCCGCCAAAACGACGGTGAGAAACGTTCGCGCGTTCGAAGACGGCGACAAGGTGTTTCTGCAGAGCGTCTACAACTTCGCGGGGGCCGGCGAGCAGGTCGCCTTCGACATCTTCCGCTTCAACGGCCAGGGGCTCATCGCCGAGCACTGGGACAACCTCGCCAATGTTGCCGGACCAAACCCCTCCGGCCGCACGCAGACCGACGGCACCACCGAAGTCTCCGAGCTCGACAAGACGGAGGAGAACCGAGCCCTCATCGAGGCGTTCCTCGAAGACGTCATGCAGGGGAAGCGCCCCGAGAAGACCCCGGAGTACTTCGCGGGCGACGCCTACCTCCAGCACAACACTGGAATCGCCGACGGGCTCTCCGGCCTGGGGGCCGCGCTCGAGGCGCTCGCCGCGGACGGCATTCAGATGATCTACGATAGGACCCACCAGGTTCTCGCGCAGGGCAACTTCGTCCTGGGCGTGAGCGAGGGTACCTTCGGCGGTAAGCCCACGTCGTACTACGACCTCTGGCGCGTGGAGGACGGCAAGGTCGCGGAGCACTGGGACGTCATGGAGACCATCGCCGACCCGTCCGACTGGCAGAACGAAAACGGCAAGTTCTAGCACCGCGATAGAGCAGGGCAAACGCCGCGGCGCCCTTCGCAAGAGGCGTGCCCGCACGGCGCGATATTTCGGTCCGCAGGGTGCGCGGATGGCTGGACGAGAGAGAATCGGGCATCCACGTGGTGTTAGACGTCTTCTTAGAATCGGACGAGAGGATCTACCGTGACATTCTTTTCATCTAACTTGTTCGCCGGCGGCGGGTATGTGCGCGTCAAGCGGGGCGCGGCCCTCGCGCGCGGGGTCGACGCGACGGTGGAAGAAGCGGCAGAGGCGATGAGGCGGGAACTCGACGAGTGCGACGCCGTCCTGGTAGGCGCAGGCGCCGGGCTCTCCGCCGCGGCGGGTTTCTCCTATTCCGGCAAGCGCTTCGACGAGAACTTCGCGGACTTCCGCGACCGGTTCGGGATAACCGACATGTACTCGGGCGGATTTTATCCCTTTCCCGATCTGGAGACCTACTGGGCGTGGTGGAGCCGGGCCATCCTGCTCAACCGCTACGAGGCGGGGGCCGGCAAACCCTATCTCAACCTCCTGCGCATCCTCGAAGGGCGAGACTACTTCGTCCTCACCACCAACGTCGACCACCAGTTCCAGCTGGCGGGGTTCGACAAGGCGCGGCTGTTCTACACGCAGGGGGACTACGGCCTGTTCCAGTGCGCCCGCAACTGCTCCGGCGAGACGTACGGCAACGAACGGCAGGTCCGCGAGATGGCGGGCCGCCAGAAAGACCAGCGGGTGCCGAGCGAGCTCGTTCCCCGCTGCCCGCGCTGCGGGGCGCCTATGGTCCCCAACCTGCGTGTCGACGGAACTTTCTGCGAGGACCGCGGATGGCACGAGGCGGCTTCCCGCTACCGCGCGTTCTGCGAGGCACACTCCGGCGATCGCGTCCTGTATTTGGAGCTGGGCGTCGGGGACAACACGCCCGTCATCATCAAATACCCCTTTTGGAACGCCGTGGGTCGGAATGGCCATGCGACGTACATCTGCGTGAACATAGGAGGGGCGTGCGCTCCAGCCGCCATTGCGGGCAGGAGCATCCTCGTGGATGACGATATAGACGAATTAATCCAAAACGTTTTAGCCTGATGCGGTTGGAAAGCGCGGAACTGGACTGGAGCTTCCAGTGTTTCTTCCGTTTCCCAAATCCATCCCACTGAAGGCAATTGAACAGAGAAAAGTCATATGACGTGGGATTATTTGGAAAAGAAGTTTGGAAAGGAAGTTGGTGAAACGTGCCGGCAAAAACAATGGGAAGTTCGGGCCTTGCCACTTGGCGACACCCGCATCAAATTTCGGGTTATCCCCTAAGCGCTCGAAAAAGAAGAACGTTTTCGGAAAGTTCCATATTCTGCGCGTTTCGCGCGTTTGAAGTGGAAGGCATAACGAGAGCTCCATCGACGGCAGCAAGTCACAATAGCCTATTGCTATCCTAGCCACCAATTGAGTATCATAGTCAAATGTAGAGTAAATGGCTAAAATAATTGTTATCAGGAGTATTGTGACGCAGTTCAACTATAGCAAGATACTATCCCAGCTCATGATTCCTGAGGTAGTAGCTGCCTTGGGGAACGTGCGCGAGCATCGGGGGAAGCAATCTCTCTACATAGCGACCAAGCCAGATGTTCTCGACAAGCTATGCGAAGTGGCGAAGATTCAGAGTACGGGCGCATCCAATCGGATTGAAAATATATCGACCACCGACAGGCGCCTGCGTGAGCTCATGGAACAGAAAATCGAACCGAGGAACCGTGACGAGCGAGAGATAGCTGGGTACCGATATGTGCTCGACGTTATCCACGAAAGTCACGACGATATCCCCGTGACTCCGGGTGTCATACTCCAGTTTCATCGAGACCTTTACCGATACCTTGACGCCTCTTTTGCCGGCAGGTGGAAAGATTCCGACAACACGATAGCGGAGCGGCTCCCAACGGGCGAACTCGTAACCAGGTTCGTGCCGACGCCCGCCGCTGCTACGCCCGCTGCCATTCAGGAAATTTGCGATTCATACGCGCATGAAATCAAAAGGGGGGTCTATGATCCTCTGTTAGTGAGCCTTGTGTTCGTTTTCGACTTTGTGAGCATCCACCCGTTTAGCGACGGCAACGGGAGGATGAGCAGGCTCATAACTCTGCTGCTGCTTTACCGTAATAACTACACTGTCGGAAAATATATTTCCATTGAAGCGGAGATTGAAAAAACGAAGGAAACGTATTACGAGGCTCTTAAGGCGAGTTCCGTCGGGTGGAGCGAAGGCAGCGGAGATTATGCGCCATTCGTAACTTATATGCTTGGAGTGATTGGCGCCTGTTACGCTGCGCTCGATGCGAGATTCTCCCTGCTTTCGTCGGGTGGGTCGAATGAGGGCGCGCTGAGGGAATACTTCGATTCCCTCGTCGCAAGCGTGAGTAAGCGCGAAATCACTGATGCTAACCCCTCCATGAGTCTGAGGACAGTGGAGCGTATATTGCAGAAACTGCAAGCTGAGGGTTACATAGAGAAGGTCGGCGCAGCAAGGTCGACTCGATACAGGAGAATTCATTAGGGACATTAATTTGATCTGAATCGCATACTCCCTCAGTTTCGGGCCACCCTTCCCCTTCCCTTCGCGCTTCTTACAACCTCGCGACCCTCGGCGGGAAACGCTTCCCCGTGCTTCCAGGCCGCTTGTCGATGTTGCGACAATGAAATGCTTGCGCGATGCAAATAGCGCTATCATCAAGTGGCAAGAGACGAGAATCATCCGAGAGCAAGCCATGAAAATTACCCCTAATGACGAACCG
Source organism: Coriobacteriia bacterium (assembly GCA_030540225.1). GTDB lineage: Bacteria > Actinomycetota > Coriobacteriia > Coriobacteriales > Eggerthellaceae > Ellagibacter. The sequence continues at coordinate 16,675 of JAUNWQ010000024.1, forward strand.
TTGCGCTTCGACGGCGATAATAGTTACCCCGATTGCACCTGTTGCGGGCAGTGCTGCGGGTTGAACGTGCTGGCCATCACGCCCGAAGAGCTCGACGCCATGCACGAGTGCATCGAGCGCAAGCACGTGCGCCCGATCGACCGCAAAGGCGAGCGCTGCCCGCTGCAGTCCCCTGAGGGCGGTTGCATGATCTGGGAGGCGCGCCCGCAGGTATGTCGCCTGTTCAACTGCCATGTTCCGCGCATTGAAATCCTCAAGCAGAACCCTTCGATCGTCGTCCCCGAGGACATTCCCCTGCTCGATTTGACGGAGGAGTTCGTGCGCGGGCGCTCCGGTTACGAGGCTATTGCCCGCTTGACGCGCGCTGCCGCGAGCTAGCTTTGCGCAGACTCCGCGTTATCGCCCTCTCCTTCGCGATCGGTTGCGCGCCACGCGTATACTGAAAAGGCAAATAAGCGGACGCGTGAAAGGTCTTGACATGGCAGACGAAAAGCCCGTTGTGGGCATCATCATGGGCAGCAAATCCGACATGCCGGCGATGGAGCCGTGCATGCAGCAGCTCGACGAATTCGGCATCTCCTATGAGGTGAAAGTGGCGAGCGCCCATCGAAAGCCGCTTGAAGTGCATGAATGGGCGTCCACGGCACACGAGCGCGGCATCAAGGTGATCATCGCGGCAGCGGGCAAGGCCGCGCACCTCGGCGGCGTCGTTGCAGCCTACACGCCCGACCCCGTCATCGCCGTGCCTATGAAGACGAGCGATTTGGGCGGTCTCGACTCCCTTCTCTCCATGGTTCAGATGCCCTCTGGCGTGCCGGTTGCCTGCGTCGCCATCAACGGCGCAAAGAACGCCGCCATCCTCGCCGTGCAGATGCTCGGCACCAATTGCGATGGCTGCCGCCAGAAAATCATTGACTTCAAGGCGGCCATGGCCGAGGCGTAGCGCTTCACGTCCCGCACGGCGTTCTGTGAAACATAAGTGGGCAAATTGTGCGACCTTATGTTTCCAAATATTCCTATGCGAAAATACTTCGCGGCATTACATCTCGTGCGGAATCGACGTCTCATGTGCGGCTTTGCGTCGCCGCTGCCGCACGTTTTCATGTAAAGGGAAGGGTTTCATGAAAGCTTCTACAATCGCTAAGGCCGTTTGCGCGGTGAGCCTGTCCGCCTTGTGTGTGGTCAGCATCACGGCGTGCTCGGGTAATTCCACGTCGGGATCGAAGGGTGTTGGAGGCGTGGCGGCGACCGTCAACGGCGCCGAAATCCAAGAGGAAGAGGTTACGGCCTCCGTCGAGAGCATCCGCTCCCAGATGTCTTTGACCGACGAGGACGCGTGGGGCGAGTGGATGGTCAAATACGACTACACCCCCGAGAAGGTGCGCGAGGAGGTCATCGATTCCCTCGTGACCAAGCAGCTGATTATCCAGGGCGCCGAGGAAAAGGGCGTCACGGTGAGCGATGACGAGGTGCAGTCCTACGTCGACCAGATGAAGCAGAACTACGCAAGCGACGACAAGTGGAACGAGGCGCTCCAGGCGGTCGGCATGACCGAGGACGAGTACAAAAGCAACATCAAGACCTCTCTTCTGCAGCAGGGCCTCATGAAGTCCTTCGAGGGCGACGATCCGTCCGACGAGGACGTTCTCTCCTATGCCCAGACTTACGTTTCCAGCTTCGACGGCGCGAAGCGTTCCTCCCATATCCTCTTCGACGCCGACGACACGGAAACGGCGCAGAGCGTGCTCGACCAGATTAACGCCGGAACGCTCGATTTTGCTGAGGCTGCCAAGACCTATTCCAAGGACAGCTCGGGCCAAAACGGCGGCGATGTGGGTTGGGATAAGCTCAACTCGTTTGTGAGCGAATACACCGCCGGCCTCTCCGATCTCTCGAAGGGCCAGGTCAGCGGCCTTGTCACGAGCAGCTACGGCATCCATATCATCAAGTGCACTGACGAGTTCCACGCTCCTGATGAGCTGACGAGCCTCGATCAGCTGCCCTCCGAGTTCGTCGAGCAGTTCAGAAGCTCGCTCAAGTCCTCGAACCAGTCGAAGGCTTATCAGCAGTGGCTCTCCGATGCCAAGGAAAACGCCGATATCGAAATCAAGGACATGCCGAGCGGCCTGCCCTACGACCTCGATATGTCGAAGTATCAAAGCGATGATTCCTCCGACAGCTCCTCCACCGATGGGAGCAGCAGCTCCGCCGACAACGAGGTAAGTGCAACCGACGATTCCTCCGCCTCGAGCGATACTGCTTCGGACAGCGGTGATTCCGAGACCAAGAAGGCAGCATAAACCACATGGCTGACAGTCAGTTCGAGGGAGGGCGCGAAGCTGATTCGCGCCCTCCCTTTCTTTGCTTGAGCAACGCGATCGTGAAACGGTCGGGCAGAACCATCTTGCACGTCGGCTCCTTCGAGCTTGCCGAGGGGGAGAGCATGGCGTTGCTCGGCCCGAACGGCGCCGGCAAATCGACCTTCATCAAGCTGATCACGCGTGAGATTCTCCCGCTTTACCAGGACGAGCCGCCAGTGCTTTTCCGCGGGAACGCCCGGGCGACGCTTGAGGACGTGAAGAAGAGCCTCGGCATCGTGTCATCGACGATGCAGGATCAGATCACGGTGCACATGCCTGCCATCGAGGTGGTTGCGGGCGGCCTGTACGGTTCGCTCGGCGTGCCGAAGCGGGTGAACGCGAGCGAGGACGACTATGCGCGTTGCAGGAAAACGATGGCGACGCTCGGCGTCGAGTCGATCGCGGACCGCGACGTGATGACGCTGTCCACTGGGCAGGCGAGGCGCGTGCTGTTCGCTCGTGCCCTTGTCCACGATCCCGATGTCGTTGTGCTCGACGAGCCGTGCACGGGCCTCGATCCGCAGGGGATGCACTACGTGCGCCGCTCCATGCGCGCGATTGCACAGTCTGGTCGTGCGATTCTACTGGTCACTCACTATGCCGAGGATATCATTCCAGAAATCGAGCGGCTGCTCTTGATCAAGGACGGGTCGGTGCACGCGGACGGGTCGAAAGAGGAGCTTTTGTGCGACGAGGCCATGTCCTCACTGTTCGATGTCCCGATGAGCGTTGCCGAGGTGACACCCGGCCATTACTCGCTGACAAGCGAGTACTAAACGCGAATGTCCTGATAGAGTGCGCGTTTTCGCTTTGAGCCGCCGCAGCGGGCGGGTTTGCGAGTTTTTGAAAAATATCCTTGTGGACAGACAGGGTCTTATGTATAATACTTAGCTGCTGCAATTGGCAAAACGGAGAGATGTCCGAGCTGGCCGAAGGAGCACGATTGGAAATCGTGTATGCCCCAAAAGGGTATCTGGGGTTCGAATCCCCATCTCTCCGCCAGAAAAAGTAACGCGCTTCGGCGCGTTTCACATATCAGGGGCACAAGTCCCACACCCCATGCGGAGGGGTGGCAGAGTGGTTGAATGCGGCGGTCTCGAAAACCGTTTTGCCCGCAACCCGGGTAACGAGGGTTCGAATCCCTCCTCCTCCGCCACGAAATTACGAGCCCTCGCAATCGCGGGGGCTTTTCATATCTGGGGAACTCCCCGGGGATTCGAACCGATGAGGTGGAATTCCTTTAAGAAAACGTGCCAGTGGCACGTTTTTAGGAATTCGCCCGACCGAGCTTGCGAGGGAGGGGTGCGGGTTCGCGAAGCGGACGCGCGAATCCCTCCTCCTCCGCCACGAAGTAATGAGCCCTCGCAATCGCGGGGGCTTTTTCTGTGCTCCCCTCCCCAAAGCGAATACGGTGGACTACACTGTGACAATCGATTATCGAAAGCAAAGGAGCGACCTTATGGCCGATCGTACTGTTGAAAACTCATCTGAGGAAGTCCCCGAGATTCCGGAGATGCTCGAAAACGTGCTCCTGTTCGCGCTCGACGAGGCGAAGGAGAAGATGGAAGAGGGCGCCGAACTCGTTCCGTTCACGACGCTCGTCGTCAAGGAAAACCTGTTCATCGAGTCGCATCCGGGCGATTCCTCCGAGGAATGCTACAATCTCGCGCAGCATACGGTGGAAGGCGCGCGCGGCGCGGACGCGTATGCGTTCTGCTACGACGGCTATGTCGAAACCGACGATGGCACGAAGGACGTTATCATCGCGGAAGGCGGCGTGCCGGGCGCAGAGGACGGCTATGCGGTTGGCTACCTTTATACCGTCGATGACGAGGGCGGCTACACCTTCGAGGACGAGGCGGCCTACATCGGTGAGGCTCCGAACTTTATGTCGAAGCTCAAGAGCGGGGTCGACTACGGCGAGGACGAAATCGACGAGAAGTATCTGACGGAAGTCGACGAGGATCCTTCGACGGGAATCGACGCCGACGGAGAATAAAACCTCCTCTTAGATTGAATTTCTGCGAGAGCCTCGCGCAAATGCGCGGGGCTTTCGCTTTCGTTTTGGGAGAACTCGCATCGAAATTCGAGAAGGAATCGGGAAGGTTTCTGCCAGGTTTGCATGCTAGGATGCCTCAAAACGAGCTCGGCGGCTCGAGAAGATGTGTGGTTCAGGTGATGGGAGACAGCTTTAGTCTACCCGAAGCAGGAAGCCTACGTTAATATAGACAGGCTATATCCTGCTCTGGGTGAATGCCTTCACCAGACCCAGAGCCGTAAAGTCCAAAGGAGGTGAGCTGATGAAGGCTTACGAACTGCTGTTTTTTGTCGCCCCGACCATTTCCGACGAAGATCGCATTGCCGTCATGAAGCGAATCGAGACCACGATCGCTGAGGGCGAAGGCAAGGTTGACAACGTCGACGAGTGGGGCAAGCGCAAACTTGCTTATGAGGTCAATGGTCTGACCGACGGTGATTACACTCTCGTCAATTTCCACGCTGATCCTCAGAACGTTGCCGAGCTCGATCGCGTTCTGCGCATCAACGATGCTGTGGTCCGCCACATGATCGTGAAGCGCGAAGACCGCGACTAACTGGAGCTTAATGGGCGCCTTTGGCGTCCGGCACATGGGAAGAGGCAAGAATTATGAGCATCAACAGAGTTATCATCAGCGGTAATTTGACTCGCGACCCTGAGCTTCGCAGCACTGCGGGTGGCACTTCCGTTCTCGGTTTCGGCGTGGCGGTCAACGACCGTCGCAAGAACCAGCAGACCGGCGAGTGGGAGGACTACCCCAACTTCATCGATTGCACCATGTTCGGCGCTCGCGCCGATGCCTTGAACAAGTACTTGTCCAAGGGTACGAAGGTCACGATCGAGGGTAAGCTGCGCTGGAGCCAGTGGGAACGCGACGGGCAGAAGCGCTCCAAGATCGAAGTGATTGTGGACGAGCTTGAGTTCATGTCGAGCCGCAACAGTGATGCACAGTATTCTTCCGGTCAAAGCTATGGGCAACAAGGCGGCTATCAGCCTGCACCTCAGGCGAGTTACCAGCCCCAGTCGGCACCGACGATCGATGCCTCTTCTTCCGTCTACGATGAAGACATCCCGTTCTAAGGAAGAGTAAGTTGAAGAAAACGTCAGATTACGCGAAGCAGCCGCGTCGCAAGTTCTGCCAGTTCTGCAAGGACGATGTTGAGTACATCGACTACAAGGACACGCAGATGCTGCGCAAGTATGTGACCGACCGCGGAAAGATCAAGCCGCGCCGCGTGACGGGTGCCTGCACCCAGCATCAGCGCGACATCGCGAACGCCGTGAAGCGCGCCCGCGAAATGGCTTTGATGCCCTACGCGGTTCCCGCCGTGAGCGGCCGTGGCGACCGCCGCAACCGCTAGGCGAAGGAGGTACCATGAAAGTCATTCTGCTTAAAGAACTGAAAGGCAGGGGCGGCGAAGGCGACGTTATCGAAGTTGCCAATGGTTACGCCAACAATTACCTGCTGACCCAGGGCTACGCCATCAAGGCGACCAAGGGCAACCTCAAGCAGCTCGAGCAGCGCAAGCACAACATCGCTAAGCGCGAGGAGACTCGCCTTGCCGACGCTGAGGCTATGCGCGCCAAGCTCGATGGTGCAACTGTCAAGGTTCTCGCCAACGTGGGCGAAGAGGGCCAGCTGTTCGGCTCCGTCACCTCTTCAATCGTCGCCGACGCCGTCAAGGAGAACCTTGGCGTCGAGGTCGACCGTCGTCGTGTCGAGCTTGGCAACCCGATCAAGGTTGCCGGTGAGCATGCCGTCGCTATTTCCATCTATCGCGACATCAAGGCCACCGTTACCGTGAACGTCGTGAGCGACAAGGCTGTCGAGGCTCCGGAAGAGGAAGAGGCTGTCGAGGCTCCCGCCGAGGAAGCAGCTGCTCCCGCTGAAGAGACCGAGGCTGCTGCCGAATAGCGCATCGCACATTGCGAACACGCTTATTTCGAGACCCCTTGCCCGTTTGGGCGAGGGGTTTCTTGGTGTTTGGGGTACCTCTCGCCGAGAGTGCTCACAGTGGGGTAAGATACAACGGTTAAACGAATTCTCAACGACTCTCGTCAACGCACCCAGAAGGAAGCCATCGCATATGCCCGACAACCGCTCCAACACCCCGCGCAACTCAGATTTTGCGCCGCAGTCAACGCCGCAGAACAGGCCATTGCCCCAGAACATTGAAGCGGAGCAATCCGTTCTGGCGGCATGCATGCTCGACGCTGAGGCTGTCGAGGAGCTGGTGCTGAAGCTGAAGCCCGAGAACTTCTTCCGTCCTGCCCATCGCATCATCTTCGAGGCGATATGCGACCTGAACATCCGCCGCATCCCCATCGACCAGATCTCGCTTGCCGATACGCTCAACGCGTCGGGGCAGCTCGAGGCGGTCGGCGGCAAGGCGTACCTCGTCGACCTTGCGGACAACACGTTCGCGCTCACCAACTGGCAAAACCATGCCGACATCGTGAAGCGCACAGCCATCCTGCGCGAGCTCATATTTGCGTCTGCACAGATCAACGCGCTTGCCTATGACGCCCCCGACGACCTGAACGAGGTTGTGGAGACCGCCGAGAAAACACTCTTCAACGTCACGGAGAAGCGCGTGTCCTCGACGTTCGCGCGCGTTGACACCCTGCTCACCGAGGCGTTCGAGGAAATCACGAAGCTCGCTGAGCAGAAAAGCCACATGGCGGGTGTTCCGACGGGCTTCAAGGACGCAGACGACCTGTTCCACGGCTTGCGTGCGGGCGACCTGGTCATCCTTGCCGCAAGGCCCGGCGTCGGCAAGACGTCGTTCGCACTGAACCTAGCCGTGAACGCGGCGAAGGCGGGGACGTCGGTCGCCTTCTTCTCCTTGGAAATGTCCGCGAGCCAGCTTATGCAGCGTATCCTGTGCGCCGAGGCGCGCGTAAGCCTCTCGAAGATCCGCGGCGGATTCATCGCCGAAGGGGATTGGGGCGCCATCGCCGATGCATCGAACGCGCTCTCGAAGCTCGATATGTACATCGACGACTCGCCGGGCCTGTCCATTCTGGAAGCTCGCGCGAAGGCACGCCGCGAATTGCGCCATGCACAGGGAAACGGGCTCATCATCGTTGACTACCTGCAGCTCATGCAGCCCCCGCAAACGCGCCGCGACGGCAACCGCGCCGTTGAGGTTGGCGAGATTTCCCGTGGCCTTAAGATCCTCGCGAAGGAGATGGGCATGCCCGTTATCGCCCTCTCGCAGCTCTCCCGTGCCGTCGAGATGCGAGGAAAGAAGCGTCCCATGCTTTCCGACCTGCGCGAATCGGGCTCCATCGAGCAGGACGCCGACATCGTCATGTTCATCGACCGAAGCATGAATGAGGAAGAGGGCGAAAGCGACGACCGTCCCGATTGGGGTACGGCGGAGCTGATCGTCGCCAAGCATCGCAACGGCCCGACGCGCGATATCCCGCTTGCCTTCAACGCCGAGTACACGCGCTTCATGGACCTCATCGACGACTCGCGCGTCGGCGGATACGCATAAGGGCGGCTTCCGATGGCGGAGCGCCTGACATTCATCCATGCTGCCGATCTCCATATCGGAGCGCCTTTTCGCGGCCTTCGGGCCTTATCCGAGCGTTGGGCGAGCCGTCTCGTCGAGGCGATTCCCGAAGCGTACGAACGCGTGATTTCCGCCGCCATCGACAATCGCGTCGACTTCGTTGTGATTGCCGGCGACATTTTCGATACGGCGCGACCGTCCTATGCCGACTACCTCACGTTCTTCGACGGCCTCTCACGCCTCGACGCCGAGGGCATTCCGGTGTACATGTGCACAGGAAACCACGACCCCTATACCACCTGGCAGCGCGACCTGTTCAACCTGCCGGGCAACGTGACCATGTTCTCCGCCGACAAGCCGAGCTTTGCGCTTTACCGTCGGGACGGCAAGCCCGTGTGCGTGCTCGGCGGGCGCGGCTACTACAACCAGACATGGCCCGCGGATGTCTGCATCGCCGAGGGTGTCACGCGCGCTGCCGCGAACGAGGCCCTTGGGAAAGACGCCGCCTTGGCACTTTTCGGCGTCGGCGTGATCCATACCGGGCTCGATCTCGATCCGAACAAGGCACCCGTGTCGCCCGCGAAGCTTTTGCGCGCGGGGTTCGACTACTGGGCGCTCGGACACGTTCACAAGCGCCTGCTCTACACCGATGAGAATCCGCGCCTCGCGTTTTCCGGCTGTATCCAGGGGCGCGACATCAAGGAGACGGGGCCGCGCGGCGTGAACCTGGTCACGCTCGAGGAGGGGCGCCGCAACGTGGTCGAGTTCATCCCCACCGCAAGCGTCGTTTGGCAGCGCATGAAGGTGGACATCTCGGAGTGCGTTACGGTTCCCGATGTATCCGACCTGGTCACGCGCGAGCTTTTCCGCGTGAACGGCAAGGCGCACTGCGGGGAGATGTGCACGCGCATCGTGCTTTGCGGCACAACGCCCCTGCATGAGGTGCTCAAGCGGCCCGGGCTGGTCGACGACCTGCGTAATCAGATCAACGATTCCCACCCGGAGTTCTTCTGCGACGCGCTTATCGTCAAGACGCGTCGGCCCTTTGACCGCGAAGCGGCTCGCCGCGAGGGGATGTTCCCTGCGGTGTTCCTCGGCGTGGCCGAGTCGATGCGCGAAGACGAGGCAGGCGAGGCGGCGTTTCTCCAGGACGAGTTCCTCAAGAGCAACGTCGCGCTGCCGAGCGCCCTCGTGCAGAGTATCCCGACGCTTGCCGATGAGGCGCAAGACCTGGTCATCGACCTTTTGTGCGGAGGTGACGACCAATGAGGCCCTTCTTGAAGCACGTCAAGATGGAAAGCTTCGGCGCATTTTCGGGCAAGGTCGTCGGTCCCTTCGGGCCCCATTTGAACGTGGTGTTCGGCCCGAACGAGGCGGGCAAGACGACGACGGCGTCGTTCGTCCGCGGGGTGCTTTTCGGCTGGGAAGAGGCGCGCGGGGTGCGCAACACCTACAAGCCGCAGGCGGCCGACCGCGCGGGCTCGCTGTTCTTCGACGATGGCGAAGGCGGCGAGATCGAGCTTTCCCGAGGTCGCAATGCGGAAGGCCTCAAGGGTGACGCCACCCTCGTGCACGATATCGATCGCGAGACGTTCTCGACCATGTTTTCGCTCACCAGCGACGAGCTGCGCCGTCTGCGCAACACCACCGACGTCACGGCGCGCCTGCTCACAGCGGGGTCGGGCACAGGGACATCCCCCGCGCACGCGCTTTCCGTGGTGCAAGGGCGCCTTGCTGCCTGCACATCGCGCGCCGCAAGCGCCGAGGAATCGCTTGTGAACTTGGGCTCGCGGCTCGCGGACGCGAAAGAGGAGATGGCTCGCGCCGCCGAGGTCGCCGAGACCCTGCGCCGCAAGGACAAGGAATTCCACGAGATGGAACCTGAGCGCGAGTCGCTCAGCGCGCGCCTGTCGAAACTGAATGCGCGCATCGAGGAGCTCACCGCATGCCGCGCGCGCATCGAGAAGCTCGCGGCGGAGCGCGAGGAGATCACCGAGGAGCACGCGCGCCTTGTCGAGGAGCAAACGCAGGCGGCGCTCGCGAAGCGGCGCGGGAGGCATGCGCTCCCTCGCGAGCTCATGAGCATGACGGCGGCCGAAGATCGCGAGCTGCGCGATCGCATCGACGCCTTCGCCGACAGGGAGTCGAAGTGCTCGCACAGCGTTGAGCTGGCAAAATCGAATTACGCTGCGTCGAAGGCTGCCTATGAGGTGCGCCTTGAGGCCCCCGATACGCGCGAGACGGAACTGCGCGCCCGCCATCAACGCACGGCGCAGGTGGTGCTCTCCATCGCGTTGCCGCTCGTGTTCGTTGGGTCCGGCGTCCCCCTCGTGGTACATGGACGCGAAATTTCGAGCCTGTCGTTCACGGCACTCGGCTTGGGCTTGGTCGCCATGGCGGTCTTTCTCGCCGCGGGAGCGCTCGTGATGCTGTTCCGCCCGAGCAAGGAGCAAGAAGCGCGAAAGGCCGAGCTCCAAA
>JAUNWQ010000125.1 GCA_030540225.1 Coriobacteriia bacterium
CTAGGAGAGAAAGAAATTCAGTGCGTCAATTAAACTAGCCCCAAGAGCAAATGCTACAGAGACGCTCATACAAATAGCTTCTAGATTCACAGAGCACAATCCGCACAAAAGCATCGTCAATCCGAATTTACAACCGTAATAGCACAGATGAAAAGCTAGCCGGATTCCTCTTCGCAAGCAATGAGGAATCCGGCTAGCTTCAGCTACAACACACCAAGCACAATGGCCACGACGAGTAGTGCGGCGGCGATTCCCATCGCGGCGAAGTCGATGCCTGAGAAGGGGTACTCCTTGAAGCCGCTTTCGCGTGTGCGCAGGTTGAAGCCGCGCACCTCGGCGGCAATGGCGGCGCTATTCGTCTTGCGCACCGACGACACCAGAAGCGGCACGCACAGGGGAATCATGAGGCGCACCTTTTTCACGAGGCCGCCATCGAACTCCACGCCGCGCGCCGTCTGCGCCTCCATGATGCCCGCCATGTCGTTCATGAACACGGGGATGAAATGCACCGTCGACATGAAGGTAAAGGCATACTTGTACGGCACATGCAACACTTTGACCAGCGTATTCGCCATATCAGTGAGCTTGGTCACGTAGAACACGAGGAACAGCGGCACCGCGCAGGCCACCAAGCGCACCACGATGAGCACAGCGTTCAGCACGCTCGCCGTGCCGATATAGCCCCAGGGCAAAGACACGAGCACGTCGCCTTGTGGCGTGAACAAAAGCGCGATGAGCGCAAGGATGACAGAGAACGCGGCGACTGCTTTTGCCAGGCCGATCGTCTGCGGGACCATCTTGCACTGCACGGCCATGGCAGCATCAATCACGATCACCACGGCCAAAAGGATGAAGTTGCTTGTCGTAAAACAGGCAATGACCAGCAAAAACGCTGCCGCGAGCTTCGCTACCGGATTCATAGTGTGCAAAAAGCTCTCGCCCGGCACGTATTCGAGGAACCCCTTCATTCGACGCCTCCCTTCTCGCACGCGCCGACTTCACCCGCGAGCGCGCGCTCCATGCCGTCAAGCGTGTTCGCGCATGCAACAGGCGACGCTGGCGAAACCGCGTCTTCCTGCACAAGCCGCATCGACACCTCGACGATTTGCGGCGGCAGAAGATGCGCACGGGAAAGCACGTCCGCATCACGAAGCACATCGAACGTCGCACCATCGGCAACAACCTGACCTGCGGTCATGGCGATCACGCGTGTTGCGTAGTCGCCGACGACCTCCATGTCGTGGCATACCATGACAACGGTGGTACCGCGGGCGTTCAGGTCGGAGACCACCTCCATCACCTTGGCGCACTCGCGGAAATCAAGGCCCGTCGTGGGCTCGTCGAGCACGACGATAGGCGGCTCGAGCACGATGATCGACGCGAGTGCCAAAAGCTGGCGCGTCCCGCGGTTCAAGAGAAAGGGCTCGGCATCGCCGTCGAACCCGAAGCGCTCGATCATCGCGTCGACCTTTGCCTCAGCGTCAGCATCTGCGCGACCCTGGGCAACAAAGCCGAACAGCAGCTCCTCGCGCACCGTCTTGCAGCAAATCTGCCGATCGGGGTTTTGGAACAGGAAGCCCACCTTCGAGGCGAGCTCGCTCGTTTTCAGCTGCGAGGTCGGCACCCCGTCAATCAGGACCTCGCCTGATGTCGGCTTCAAAAGGCCGTTGATCAGGCGCATCGTGGTGGATTTCCCCGCGCCGTTCGTTCCGACGAAGGCGACGAAATCCCCATCGCCCACTGTGAAGCTCACGTCGCGCAAAATGGCAAGCTCACCATCGTATGAGGCGCTCACCTGACGAAATTCGATCATGCGCAAGCCTCCTTCCCAGAAAGCAGCTCCTCGCACGCACAAACGGCGCCCTCGACGGTGCATACCGCCGGCCCGCACACCAGCCCGCGGGCGCGCAGCCTGTTGACAAGGCTCGTCGAGCGCGGGCAGTTCACCCCGATCTCGAGAAGCTCGTCGGAATGCTCAAGCACCTCGTGGGGAGTGCCGCAAAAGCGAATCTCCCCCTCGTCGACGATAACGAGCGTGTCGACGTACTCGGAGAGCAGGGCGATTTTCTGTTCGACCACGATAATGGTTGTCCCATGTTCGACCGAGTAGCGCTTGAGCAAGTCGAACACGGCAACCGACGACGCGGGGTCAAGCTCAGCCGTCGGCTCGTCGAGCACGAGCACGCGCGGCTTCAGCGCGAGCACCGACGCGACCGCGACCTTCTGCTTCTGACCACCGGAAAGCTCGGCGATGCTCCGGTCGCGCAAGTCGGCGATGCCCATAGCGGCGAGCGCCTCGTCGACCCGCGCGGGAATCTCGGTCTTGGGCACGCCGAAGTTCTCCAGGCCGTAGAGCACCTCGTCTTCGACCACCGATGACACCATCTGCGAGTCGATGTCCTGGCAGACGCTTCCGACCAGGCGGCTTATGTCCGTGAGCGACGCTTCACACGTATCGACCCCGTCGACGCAGACGCTGCCGTAGAAGTCGCCTGGGTAGCAGTGCGGGATGATGCCGTTGATTGCGTAGGTGAGCGTCGACTTCCCGCTGCCCGCGGCACCCGTGACGCCGACGAACGCGCCGTCGGGGATGGAGAGGTCGATCCCCTTGAGGATGGGCTCGGCCCCCTCCCGATAGCGAAACGATAACTGTGAAATCTCAATCATGGGATGTCCTTCGCAGTGATAGCCCTTCTAGCAGACTGAGCAATCTAGCGCTTCAAAACCGCGCGCAGGACCGGGGTGAGGATCGCGGCGAGCACCGCGTTCATCGTCGCGGTTCCAAGCACCATGACGGCGTACACCCCGAAGACGGCAAGCGGGTCGAGATGCGCAACGGCGACGCCGACGATCATCGCGAAGGTATAACCCGAGAAAACGGTGGAGATGAAGGTGATGATAATCGGGAAGACGACGTTTTGGCAGGTCTTGTTGTCACGCGCCGCCTTGGCAAACACGGTGACGAGAATGCCGCACACAAGCGCGCCGACCATCTCCGACGCGATGTTCACCAATGGCGTCGCGTTCAACATGGGGATCTGGCTTACCGCACCGACAAGCAGGCCGATGACAACCGATTGGTAGATTTTCGGCCGCGTGAGGATGATAGCCAGGCAGTACATGGCGATCATGAAGTTCGGCTTCATGCCGGCGAAATTAAGGAAGCTCGAAACGGTGAGCTTGAGCACGGCGCCCGCGGCGATAAGCACGGCGACCAAGATAAGGTCCCGAACGGACAGGCCGTCTTTCTTCTGGTCGGTGGCGATAGTGCGCTTCGCTGCTGCAATGTTCTCGGTCATGATTCCTCATTCCTTTCTTGGCGGTTTTCCGCCTGTCTTCGTCCGTCCCCGGACTTTTCGGTTTGCCGGCTTGGACGCGAATGAGGAATCGCCCGAGAATCAACTCAGGTGGCAATCTGTCCGTAAAATAAAAAATCTGTCCTTTGAGATAAAGGACAGATTCGAAATCTGCGGTGCCACCTTTATTGATTTCCCATAGGAAATCCTCTCACGAACATGCCAACACATGTTCTGCCCTTAACGCAGGCTCACGGTCCAGATACTCGGCTGCTTCCCTTGCGGGCTTACAACCTTTCCCCTTTCCCTCGGCGATCCATTTACCGCTCAGCATCTCTACGGGACTTCCAGCAACGCCCGCTCTCTGTAAGCGCTTTAACGGCTTGATCTTCGCCTCATCGGTTTCAACGTATTAAGTTGTGAGTCGCACTTTAGCAGAGCATAGCGACATGTCAAGAATTATTTTTGAATATTTCGGAAATGGAGC
>JAUNWQ010000025.1:0-13167 GCA_030540225.1 Coriobacteriia bacterium
CCTTCCGTCCGCGGCGCAAGGAGATATATTACGCGACCTCTCGCCTGCCGTCAAGGGGCTTTCTCGCCTTTTTCCCGGAAGGGGGCGCCTCAGGGGCCTGTTTTCCCCATATGACCTGGGGCGACGCGCTTCTATCGCCCTTCGGGTTGCGCACACATTCCCTCCATAAGCCCAGGAAGAGGGGCGGGAGGCGGTGCGGGGCATCTCGACGCGCGAGGACGGGAGCCGACCAAATGTTCCCGAGCCCGACTAGCCAAGCGAGCCCGATCCCTGGGCACTCCGAGCACCTGTCAGGCAGAATCATTCGAAGCGAAATCCGCCGATGGGGTCGACGCATCACTATATATAGTAGCGTTATGCCACGCAGAGATACTTCCCGCTTCATAGTGGCACCCTTACTATAAGAAGAGGCCGAGCGCTTCTCGAGCACTCGGCCTCTTGAATGGATGAGACAATCGCCTACGGCATTCGCCCCACAGCTCTCTTCCCTCTCGGCGCTACTCAGCCTCAGCGAGCGCTTCGCCCATCTGCTCCGGCGTGAGGACGGCGCCTTCGCTGGAGAACTTCGCAAGGATCGCCTTCACCGCAGCAAGGTCGACCAGACGCTCCGCATGCGACGTCATATTGCGCATCTTCACCTTGCCCTCGGAGAGCTCATCGGGACCGAGGATGGCGACCATCGATGCGTTCAACTTATCGGCAAGCTTGAACTGGCTTTTCAGGCTGCGCTTCTGATGATCCATATCGGCAGACTGCCCCGCATCACGAAAAGCCTGCACGAGCGAAAATGCCTCAGCGTGCACCGAATCGTCGACACAGGCGACAAACAGGTCGCAATGCTGGGCACGGGGAAATTCAACGCCCGCTGCCTGCAGCGCAAGCGCGCAACGCTCATATCCAAGCGCGAACCCAAGACCCGGCGTCGGGCGTCCGCCAACTTCCTCGACGAGCTTGTCGTAGCGGCCGCCGCCGCCGATCGCGTTCTGGCTTCCCATGCCGTTGTCCACCTGGACCTCGAACACGGTGCGCGTGTAATAGTCCAGGCCGCGCACCAGCTTATAGTCCTCCTCGTAGGCGACGCCGGCAGCATCAAGATAGGCCTTCACCGCTTCGTAATGCTCACGGCAGTCCGGGCAGAGATGGTCGGAGATCTTCGGAGCGCTCTCCATTACGTGAGCGCAGCCCTCGTTCTTGCAGTCGAATGCGCGCAGCGGATTGATCTCGGCGCGCGTCATGCACGTCTCGCACAGCTCATCGGCATGCTCGTTCATGTAGGAGCGGACGAGCTCTCGATAGGCGGGACGGCACTTTTCGCACCCCATCGAGTTGATGAGCAGACGCATCGATTCGCGCGGGATGCCGATTGTCTCGTAGAAGCGCATGAGCATGATGATGGCCTCAGCGTCGATCGTCGGCTCCTCGGCGCCCAGGCACTCCACGCCCACCTGGTTAAACTGACGCTGACGTCCCTTTTGCGGGCGCTCCGCGCGGAACATGGGGCCCGCGTACATCAATTTCGCGGGCGCACCGCCCTGGGGAACGAGGTCATGTTGTGCCACCGCGCGCACGACGCCGGCCGTGCCTTCAGGGCGAAGCGACAGGCGGCTTTTGCTCTTGATGGTGCCGCCGTCGATAAGGCGCTTCAGGTTCTCGCCCGACACGGCGGTGAACATCTCCTTGGACACCACGTCAGTCGCTTCGCCGATGCCGCGGACGAACAGGTCGGTCTGCTCGAATATCGGGGTTTCGATGGGAACGTACCCGTAACGGGCGAAAACGGAGAACGCCGTCTCCTTAAAATGCAGCCAAAACGCTGCCTCGTCAGGTAGAAAGTCCCTCGTGCCTTCAGCAGCCTGCATTGCCATTGCGCCCACCTTTTCCTTCGTTTAGCTTGATTGCGATTTGCATTGTAACGTAAATGAAGCGCGGGCTCCGATTGCCCGCGCTTCAACATATTCCATCGGAGAGTGGCGACCCCGTCAGAGTCGGTCGCCGCTCGCCACTTACTTGAAGTACTCCACACCGCCTTCGATGAGCGGCTGATACGTGAAGTCCGGGATATTGCGATAGAGCCCAGCGCCCGAACGCTCGGTGTGGCCCATCTTGCCAAGCACACGACCATCGGGACTCGTGATGCCCTCGATGGACAACACGCTGCCGTTGGGATTGACCGAAAGGTCCATCGACGGCTTGCCCTCCGCATCGACGTACTGCGTCGCCACCTGGCCGTTCGCGATGAGCCTCTCGATCAGCTCGGGGCTTGCCACAAAGCGGCCCTCACCATGGCTGATGGCAACGGTGTGAGTGTCCCCCACCTTGCACTCGGAAAGCCACGGAGAAAGCGACGACGCCACGCGCGTGCGGACGAGGCGGCTTTGATGGCGGCCGATCGTGTTGAAGGTGAGCGTCGGGCATTCGTCGGTCACGGGAACGATGTCGCCATAAGGCACAAGGCCAAGCTTGACGAGCGCCTGAAAACCGTTGCAGATGCCGAGCATGAGGCCGTCGCGGTTCTGCAGCAGGTCGCGCACCGCCTCGGTCACCTCGGGAGCGCGGAAGAACGCCGTGATGAACTTCGCCGAGCCGTCGGGCTCGTCGCCGCCGGAGAAGCCGCCGGGAATCATGACGATCTGGCTTTCGCGGATGGCGGCAGCGAGGGCGGCGATGCTCTCGGCGACCGCATCGGGCGTGAGGTTGTTCACGATGAGCGTGGTTGGCAGGGCGCCGGCGCGCTCGAACGCGTGCGCCGTGTCGTACTCGCAGTTCGTCCCCGGGAACACGGGGATGATGACGCGCGGCTTCGCAATCGAGCCGCTGTACACAAGCGGCAACTTGTCGTCGCAGGTAATGGGCGCAACGTCGGTGGCGCTGGATTCCGATTGGGCAGCAGCGCTGCGATACGGGAACACCGACTCGATCGCGCCTTCCCACCTATCCTGCAAGCGAGCCAGATCGACCGCCTCGCCCGCAACCGAGAGCACGTAGTCCTCGGTCGTCGTGCCGAGAAGGGCGACGTCGAGGCACTCGGTCGCCTCGGGAAGCACCGCATCGTCGGAGAGTTCGACGATGAAGCTGCCGTATGCGGGGGTGAAGAGCGCATCGGCGTCGGCGTCTTCGAGCGCCACACCGATTCCGTTGCCGACGCACATCTTGAACAGCGACTCCGCCGCGCAACCGTAACCAGGCGTCGACACGGCAAGGGCTGCACCTTCGCCGATAAGGCCCTCGACCGCGGCGATCGCCGCAAGCTCGTCCTCGGCAGCGGGCGCCACATCATTGGCGTTGTAGCAACGCGGAGCGATGAGCGCGACCCTGTGGCCAGCGCCCTTGAGCTCGGGGCTCGTCACACGATCGACCTTGCCGACCGCAGTGGCGAAGGACACGAGCGTCGGGGGAACATCGAGGTCCTCGAACGAGCCCGACATGGAGTCTTTTCCTCCGATCGAGCCCAGCCCCAGATCGAGCTGCGCCTGAAGCGCACCGAGAACGGCAGCCGCAGGCTTGCCCCAACGAGCAGGCTCGTTGCGCAGGCGCTCGAAGTATTCCTGGAACGTAAGGTACATGTCCTCGCGCTTGAAGCCCGTGGCCACCAGGCGCGAAACGCTCTCGACGACGGCGATGTAGGAACCGACGAACTGATTCTTCTCGGTGAGATAGGGGTTGAAGCCCCACGCCATGCCGGAGCACGTCGTGGTCTCGCCGTCGACCGGCAGCTTCGCCACCATGGCGAGCGCGGGCGTGAGCTGGTATTTTCCACCGAACGGCATGAGCACGGTAGCCGCACCGATCGTGGAATCGAAGCGCTCGGAGAGACCCTTGTTGGAGCAGACGTTCAAGTCGCTCACAAGCGATTCCATGCGCTCGGCGAACGTGTCGCCCGCCCAGGTGCGCTCGTAGGCGCTGCCCGCCTCGATGTGAACGTCCTGATGCTTCGGGGCACCGTTCGATGCCAAAAACTCGCGGCTCACGTCGACGATGGCCTCGTCGTTCCAGAAGATGCGCACGCGCGGCTCGGCGACGACCTCGGCGATCACCGTGGCTTCGAGGTTCTCCTCCTTGGCATACCCGAGGAACTCTTCCACATCAGCGGCGGCGATGGCGCAAGCCATGCGCTCCTGGCTCTCCGAGATGGCGAGCTCGGTGCCGTCAAGGCCGTCGTATTTCTTCGGGACCTTATTGAGATTGATGCTCAGGCCGTCGGCGATCTCGCCCAGGGCAACCGACACGCCGCCCGCGCCGAAGTCGTTGCAGCGCTTGATGAGGCGGCAGGCCTCGCCGCGACGGAATAGCCTTTGAAGCTTGCGCTCGACGGGAGCGTTGCCCTTCTGCACCTCGGCACCGCAGTGCTCGAGGCTTTCCAGGTTGTGCGCCTTCGAGGAACCGGTCGCGCCGCCGATGCCATCGCGGCCGGTGCGCCCGCCCAAAAGAACGATGACGTCGCCCGGCTCGGGCTTCTCGCGACGTACGTGGTCGGCCGGGGTCGCCGCGACGACGGCGCCGATCTCCATGCGCTTGGCGACATAGCCCGGATGATACAGCTCGTGGACAGAGCCTGTGGCCAGGCCGATTTGGTTGCCGTAGGACGAGTAGCCGGCGGCAGCCGTCGTCACGAGCTTGCGCTGCGGAAGCTTGCCTTCAAGCGTTTCCGACACGGGGACCGTGGGGTCGCCCGCACCGGTGACGCGCATGGCCTGGTACACGTAGCTGCGCCCCGAAAGCGGGTCGCGGATAGCGCCTCCCAGGCACGTGGCCGCGCCGCCGAACGGCTCGATCTCGGTGGGATGGTTGTGCGTCTCGTTCTTGAAGAGGTAGAGCCAATCCTCGTCCTTGCCGTCGACGTCGACCGTGCACTTCACCGTGCAGGCGTTGATTTCCTCGGACTCGTCGAGGCCGGTCAGGATGCCTTGGGATTTCAGCCACTTCGCGCCGATGGTGCCCATGTCCATAAGGCAGATGGGCTTCTCGTCGCGGCCGAGCTCGTGGCGCAGCTTAAGGTAGCGCTCATAAGTCTCGCGCACCTGCTCGTCGTCGATCACGACGTTGGTGAGCTCGGTGCCGAACGTGGTATGGCGGCAGTGGTCCGACCAGTAGGTATCGATCATCTTGATCTCGGTGATGGTCGGGCAGCGCTTCTCGCCCGCGAAATACTGCTGGCAAAACGCGATGTCAGCAAGGTCCATCGCCAAACCGCGCTCCTCGATGAACCGGGAAAGACCCGCCTCGTCCAAATCGAGGAAACCCTCGATGACCTCGACGGGCTTGGGCGTCGGGTGGGCGATCTGGAGCGTTTCGCGCGCAACGAGGCACGCCTCGCGCGTCTCGACCGGGTTGATGACGTAGTGCTTCACCGCAGCGAGCGCATCGTCAGTGCACTCGCCCTCGATGACGTAGACCTGCGTGAAGGCGACGTCGGGACGCTCGCCCTGGCTGATGAACTGGATACACTGCGACGCGGAGTCGGCGCGCTGGTCGAACTGGCCGGGCAGCGCTTCGACGGCGAACACGTGCACATTGGCGGGAGCTGCGGCGATTCCGGAGATGTCCGCCCCCTCCGCGGCGAGCTGCTTGGCGGTCTTGTCCGAGAACTCGACGCCCGCAACGGGAAACTTGCGCGAGGCATCGTCGACCTGCGGCTCGGAGAACACCGTGGGGATGCAACGCTCGAAAAGCTCCTCGTCGATGCCCTCGACGTCGTAGCAGTTGATCAGGCGCAGGCGAGCCGCCTTCGCAAGCCCCTCGGGGACGGCGGTGTGCAGCTCGGCGAGCAGCTGTTGCGCTTCGACATCGAAGCCGGGCTTCTTCTCCACGTATACACGCGAAACCATGATGATCCTTTCCAGGGTGGCAGGCGATTACTTGTCGGCAGGTTTTGCAGCAGAAGCGGCATCGGCCGGCTTCGCAGCTTCGGCGGCGTCGACCTTCTTGCGGCCGAACAGGCCGCGCTTGGGCTTGATCTGCTCCTCGGCAACCTCCGCAGCAGCGTCTTCCTTCTGCTTTTCCGCCTCGCGCTCGGCTGCGCGTTTCGCCTTCTCGGCGCGGCGGCTTTCCTTGGTATTCTGGGATTCCATTTCCATCTGGTACTTGCGGCGGCACTTGCGGATCTTCGAGAAGTCGAGGTAGAACGCAAGGATGATGAGCACGTAGGACGAGCCAAGCGTGACGTAGCTGATCCACGCAGGCTCCCACGAGCGGGCGAACCACGACAGCGCGACCATAATCACCGCGGCGATCAGGACGACCCACCAAAGGCGGCGCAGGCGCTTGTATTCCGCTGTGGGCGGATTGTAGTACTTGCGATCGAGCTCGTTTTGCTTGGCGCGCTCGGCCTTGCGGCGAGCCTTCTGCTCCGCTTTTCTCTCCTGAGGGGTCTTCGTCGAGGACTGGATATGCACCGAGGCGGCAGCTTTCGACTTCGGCTTCGCCGAGGCCGCGCTCTTGCGCGTCGCACCCTTAGGGCCCTCGTCCTGGTAGCGGTCGTTCATGTAGTTACGTTGTGACATGCGATGGTTCTTTCTCGTGGACACTTACTTCAAAAGCGGGAAGGCCCCTTAAGGCAGCGCGCTCCGCCGGGAATGCCCGCCTGCCGGCGCGGACCGGGGAGGCTCCCTATGCGAACGGGAACTTCTCGCCCGTGATCTTCTCGTAAGCCTCGATGTACTTCTCGCTCGTGCGCTTGATGACGTCCTCGGGAAGACGGGGCGGCTTGGTGCCGGACTCCTTGTCCCAATGGGCGGTGAGCCAATCGCGGACGTACTGCTTGTCGAAGCTCGACTGGCTTTTACCGGGCTCGTATTCGTCGCCTGGCCAGAAGCGCGAGGAGTCGGGGGTGAGGACTTCGTCGGCCAAGATGAGGCGACCGTCAACGCGACCGAACTCGAACTTGGTGTCGGCGATGATGATGCCGTGGTCGGCTGCGTGGTCGCGCGCGGCGGTGTACACCTTGATGGCCGCATCGCGCAGCTCGGCCGCCGCCTCGTCGCCGATAATCTCGGCGCAGCGCTCGAAGCTGATGTTCTCGTCATGGTCGCCGATTTCGGCCTTAGTGGAAGGCGTGAAGATGGGCGTCTCGAGCTTGGAGGAGTTCACAAGGCCGCCGGGCAGCTCGATGCCGCAGACCGTGCCCTGCGCCTGGTACTCCTTAAGGCCGCTGCCCGCGAGATACCCGCGCACGATGCACTCGATGGGATACATGTCGGCCTTCTTGACCAGCATGAACCGCCCTTCCAGCGCATCAGCATAGGGCTTGAAGCGCTCCGGCAGGTCGGCAACGTCGGCGGAGATGAGATGATTCTCGATCACACCGTCGAGCAGTTTGAACCAGAAGCACGAAAGCTGCGTGAGCACCTGGCCCTTATGAGGAATCTCGTCCTCGAGAATATAGTCGAACGCGGAGATACGGTCGGAAGCGACGACCAGAAGACGGTCGCCCAGATCGTAGAGGTCGCGAACTTTGCCTTGCGCATCGGGTTCGATGTCGATCACGCTCATGATTTCAGGTCCTTTCAAAACCTCGTTGCGAATATGCGGCGTACGAGCAAGTGCCCCGTGCGCCGACAAGCGATAATGAGTCGCGACCCATTATCGCGCACTGCCTTACTTTTTGCGATTGGAAGCGGATTTTCCTTCGGCCGAGCGTTGCTGGCGGGCGCCCGAGAGCAACTGCTGGCGGTGCTGCTGCTTTTGCTGCTGCCGCTGCCTTTGCTGCTCGCGCTTGTCGTTGGTGCGCGTGCGCTGCTCGTCGTAGAGGGGGAAATGGAGCGTGAAGCAGGCGCCCTTGCCCTTCTCGCCCTCGACCTGCACCCAGCCGCCATGGCGGTCGACGATTTCCTTCACGACCGCAAGCCCGATACCTAAGCCGCCGCTCGCGCGGTTGCGCCCGGCGTCCGCCCTCCAGAAGCGCGAGAAGACCATCTTCGCCTCCTCGGGGGAAAGCCCGATGCCGGTGTCGCGCACGGCGATCGAGGCCATGATGTCGCCCTTCGACACGGTGACCGACACATGCCCGCCTTCGGGGGTGTAGCGCACCGCGTTCGAGATGAGGTTGGCTGTGGCCTGGCGAATCATGTCGGGATCGCCCACGACGAGCACGCCTTTCTCGGCGCGGTACTCGAACGTGAGCCCCGAGTCGGCAACGAACGCCTCGTGCGTGGAGACGATGCTCTGGATGAGCTCGCCCACATCGACCACTTCCTCTTTCATGGGGGTGGCGCGGTTTTCCAGGCGGGAGAGCTTCAAGAGCGCGTCAACCAGGCGACTTAAGCGCTGCACCTCGGAGTTCACGGTCTCGAGGCGCTCGGCATCGGCCTCGAACACGCCGTCGACCATCGCCTCGACGGTGGACTGGATGGCCATAAGCGGCGTGCGCAGCTCGTGGGCGACGTCGGTTGTGAGACGGCGCTCCAGCTCGCGGTCCTTCTCGACCGACTCCGCCATCTCGTCGAAGGTCTCGCCCAGGCGGGCGATCTCGTCCTCGCCGTGAAGATCGGTGCGCGCTGAGAGGTCGCCTTCCTTGATGGCGCGGGCCGTCTTCGTCATGCGGTTGATGGGGGCCACCAGATTGCGTGCGAACAAAAAGCCGATGCACGACGCGAGCACGATGGCCACGAGCGACGCGAAAAGCATAGCCTGGTAGGAATTCTCGCGGAACTCCTGGTCGGGGCCGCGCATAAGCGTATCCGACCCGTAGACCCAGATGCGTACGGAGCCGACGACCTTGTCGTCGACCACGATCTTGGCGAGCGCGACCTTCGAGGCGTCCTTCGGCTCGAAGGAGCTCGTGGCGTTCGGGATGCCGTTGATGCGGTTCGAGGAATCGAAGACGGTGACGTCGTTCTCGTCGACGACCTTGATGGCGATGCCCGGCGTGACCTCGAGCGCGGCCTCGACGGGCGTGAGTGCCGCAGAGCTCTTGATGGTGAGCGCGCTGTCGGCCTCCATGCGCTCCTCGATGCGGCTGGCGGTCGTCTCCGCGAGGGTCTCCATGTTGGACGCGGTATAGGTTTGGAAATGCTGCTCCCACACAAACGAGATGACGCCGATGGCGACAAGGCCGGTCATCGCGGCAATGAGCGCGAACGCCAAGGTGACGCGCGCGGTGTAGGAAAGGCTCGTCCAGCCGAACTTGCGGCGGCGCTCCTTTCGCGCGAGCTTTCCCTGATGGGGCTCGCCCGTTGACGCCCGCTCCTCGGAAGAGTCGGGCATGACGCGAATGCGGGCAGCCCCGCCGCCCGCATTCGCAGAGGGGCTCGACGTCTCTTCGGACGCCGAGCCGTTATGTGCTCGGTTCGTTTCGCTCACGGGTCACCCGCAGGCTATTTGCCGGATTTCGTGGGGTCTTCGAAGCGATACCCCACGCCGTGGACGGTGTGCAGCCACTTCGGGTTGCGCGGATTGTCGCCGATCTTCGCGCGCAGGTTCTTCACGTGCGAGTCGATGGTGCGCTCGTAGCCCTCGAAGTCGTAGCCGAGCACCTTTTCCACCAGCTCCATGCGAGAGTACACGCGGCCCGGATAACGGGAAAGCGTGGTGAGCAGTTTGAACTCGGAGGCCGTGAGGTCGACTTCCTCGCCCTTCACGAGAACCTTGTGACCGGAAACGTCGATCGTGAGGTCGCCGAACTCGAGCACTTCGCGCTGCGGCTCGGAGTCGGCGTGCACGCGGCGGAGCAGGGCGCGCACGCGCGCGACGAGCTCGCGGGGGCTGAAGGGCTTCACCAGGTAATCGTCAGCGCCCAGCTCAAGCCCGATGATGCGGTCTTCCACCTCGCCCTTCGCGGTAAGCATGATGATGGGCACATCGGAGTTGTCGCGGATGGCGCGGCAGACGCGCTCGCCGGGAACGCGTGGGAGCATAAGGTCGAGAACGACCAGGTCGAAATGATGCTTCTGGAATTCCTCAAGCGCCTCCTGGCCGTCGCCCACGGCGGTTACCCAGTAGTTTTCACGCTCGAGATAAGCAGCGACCGCATCGCGGATCGCCTTTTCGTCTTCTACAAGAAGAATGCGTCGGGTTTCGTTGTTCATTGACGTCTCCTAACATGGGATTTTCCTGCGCGCATGGACCATGCGCGAGGCCGGCGGAGCGCGCAAGGCTTAAAGCCTACGGCGGACCGTCAGATTCGTCTTTGGGTTTATTGTAGCAATTGGGCGTATTCTCGCGCGAGGCGTAGGCGAAATGACACAATTACCACCATGCCAACGAAAAGACCCACTCCAGGAAAAAACAGCGCGCACGCGCAAAGAAGCCCTCGCCAAAGCACGCGGCGGGGCACTTCTGCGAGCTATCGCCCGCGTGCGGCGCATGCAACGCACGCACCGACGGTCCGCGTCGCCGAAAGGCGCTCGGAGCAGGGCATCAAGGTGCCCGCCCCAGGCGGTGGGCAGGTCCTTCTCACCCGACGGCACTTCCTTTACGGCGCAATCGGCATCGGAGCCCTTGCCGTTGTCGGCGGGGGTATCGGCGTGGGAGTGAACGCCGCCTCGAAGGCAAACGAGCCCACCTTCAACACGCTGGCCGTCTCCAAGGACGCCGTCACGTCGTGTTCTGCCGCGACGCCGGGCGACTTCACCGAAATCGAAGATTCGAGCACCGTGCTCGGGCTTTCAGGAACCTACGAGCTTCCCTACGGAACGCTTGTCTGGGCAAGCGACGATTCCCTTGCGGCGTGCCTCGTTCCTACCGACGGCTCGAAGCCGCTTACGAAGGTGGTGTTGCTCTCCCTTTCGTCGGGCAACCAGACCACGGCGATTTCCCAGGCGAAAGGCCAAGAAGAAGGTTTCGAGATCTACGATGTGCGCGCGTGCGCGACCGGCGTCGTGTGGACCGAGGCGAACATCCTCGACGGTACCTGGCGCATCTACAGCGCCGCGCTTTCGAACGGGGAACTCGGGACGGCGGCACTGGCCGAAGAGGGCGGCGCCAATTGGGAGACCCCGACGCTCGCCGCATCGAGCGGATACGCCTTCTGGCAGGTTCTCCCCAAGAAGGACGGATCGGCGAGCAAGGAAGCGTCACGCCTGATGAGAGTACGTTTCGGCTCGAGCGATACCGAGGAGGCCTACACCTCGAAAGGCCGCATGTGCACACCGCCCTATGCGACGGGCGACTCCGTCGTCATCACCCCGCGCGCCGCGGCATCCTCGTCGCGTTACCAGCTCACGCGCATCGACGCGCAATCCGCAAGCGTGGTCGACTCCCTCGTACTTCCCTCTTCGATGAAGCCGCTCGAGGCGGGTTACGGCGACACGGGGTTCATGTTCTCGTTCGAAGCGATCTACAATTTCGGCGAAGGCATCGCCAATCTGGGAACGTACATTCCCGCAAGCACCGTGCAGCCCGACACCGACGCGCAGGGCAACGCCTCGTACAGCCTGGTTCCGTGGTTCCGTCATGGCGTAACCCCCACCGCCCCGCCCGCATGGTGTGGCGGGTGGATCATCGCGAAGGACTCGTACAACGTGTGCGGGTTCAGCCCCGAGAGCAAGCAGTATTTCATGCTGGAGGTGAAGTCGGGCGCGCCGAGCTTCGGCGACTACCTGGCGTCGACCGGCTCGGTCAAGCGCGTCGTCACGTACTCGAACATCGATAACACCACGCTTCAGGGCGAATCGCAGCAGTACTGCTGCGTGCGCGTCTGGGAGCCGGCTTAGCAGCCCTCCAGCCGCGCACGAGACCGGCATCCGCTGGGCGCTCAGACTACGAAGCCATCGCCCGCCTCCCAAGCCCTTACGCAAGGCGGGCATCGCAACCTTCACTTGGAGCCTGACGTCGCACGAGGCGACAATCCGCAAACCTACGACCCTGCAGCCCGACCTCGCGGAGCGGCAATCAACTCTACCGAAGCAGCAGCGATGAAGTTCGGGTCCTTGCTGTACAAAAATGACGATAAGTTATGAAGAAACAGTGAAGATAAGCGATTTCGAGCTTCGCTTGTCCCGAAAACGTCCCAATCTATACACTTTCAAAGCGAGTATTCCCCGTTTTCTTTAATGATGGGGTGCACTACATATTTACTTCATAACTTATCGTCGTTTTCGTACAGGAGTGGCTCACCGAGGACGGCGAAAGCAAGAAAAGGCCCTGAAACCCGAGCGAGCTTCAGGGCCTCGAAAAGCAGACGACGAAGAAAACCCGCCGCAAGGCGATCCCCGAGCCGAGACTCAAGCAGCCAGAGTCCCAACCAGTAAGCGGCTAGAACTCCAGACCTTCAAGGCGCTTGAAGACCTCGTCTTTGCGCGTGAGGAAATCCCACGGATCGAAGATCTCGTCGAGCGTTTCCTTCGTAAGCTTCGCCTCGGGGTCGGCCTCCAGGCGCTCGCGATACGTCGGTCCCTCGACGGCGTTCTGGATATCCTCCCACACCTTCATGGCGTTGCGCTGCACGATGACGTACGCCTCTTCGCGCGTGATGCCCGTCTGCACGAGCGCGAGCAGCACCTTCGAGGAGAAGATAAGCCCGCGGGTGCGCCACAGGTTGTGCTCCATCTTGTCGGGGTACGTCTGCAGGCCGTCCAAGATCCACTGCATCTTGCCGAACATGTAATCGAGCGCCGTGAAGGAGTCGGCCAGCGCGACGCGCTCGGTGCCGGAGTGGGAAATATCGCGCTCGTACCAAAGCGCCACATTGTCAAGCGCCACCTGGGCGTTCGCCTTCACCACGCGCGCGAGGCCGCAAACGCGCTCGGCGGTGATGGGGTTGCGCTTGTGGGGCATCGCCGACGAGCCCTTCTGGCCTTTCTTGAACGGCTCCTCCGCCTCGATCACGTCGGACTGCTGGAGCAGGCGCACCTGCATGGCGATAGACTCGAGCGTCGCCGCGGCGCATGCGAGCGCGCACATGACCTGCGCATGGCGATCGCGCGCGAGCACCTGGGTCGAAAGCGGGTCAGGCGTAAGGCCCAGCTTCTCGCATACGTACTGCTCGACGAACGGGTCGATGGAGGAATACGTGCCAACCGCGCCCGAGATGGCGCCCGTCGCGGCAACCTCGCGTGCCTGCTCGAGACGCGTCTGAGCGCGCTTCAGAGCCCATGCCCAGCTGCCGAACTTCATGCCGAAGGTCATCGGCTCAGCATGGATGCCGTGGGTGCGGCCCACGCACAGCGTGTTCTGGAACTCGAAGGCGCGGCGCTTGCAGATCACGCCGAGCTTCTTGACGTCCTCGATAAT
>JAUNWQ010000025.1:13177-26068 GCA_030540225.1 Coriobacteriia bacterium
GCACGTCTCGCCAAGCTGCTTCACGTCTGCCAAGATGATGTCGATTGCCTGGGTGATCTGGTAGGAAAGCGCCGTGTCTCCCAAGTCGCTGCTGGTCATGCCGTAGTGCACCCAGCGCGAGGGCTTCTCCTCGCCCTCCGGCACGTCGGCATCGATGTACTCGGCCATGTTGGTGGTGAAGGCGATGACGTCGTGGTTGGTGACCTTCTCGATCTCGTCGATGCGCTCGACGGTGAAGTCGGCGTGGTCACGAATCCACTTCGCCTCTTCTTTCGTGATACCGGCTTTCCCCAGCTCAGCCTGCGCCTCGCACGCCAGAATCTCGATTTCCTTCCAGATGGAGAACTTGTTTTGAAGCTCCCAGATTGCGCCCATCTCAGGACGCGTGTAGCGGTTGATCATTGCGCTTGCTCGCCTTTCCCGTGTCGATCGTTCCCGTTTTGCTTGTCGCTAGCATACTATACGCCCGCGCGCACTGGCTAAAGCCCCTTGAACAAAGCGCGCACGCGGTCGAGCGCTTCGGTGTCGGCGACGACGACCGCCTTGTCCCCGGGATGCAACACGGTGTCATGGCGCACCACCTCAACGTCGTCGGCGGTGTCGACGGCGACGATCAGGCTACCGTCGGGCATGGGGATGTCGCGCGCGAGCACGCCGTCAGCGTTCGAATGGTAGCGCATGCGCGGCACCGTGACCTCGGAAAGCGCAACGTTGCCGTGCGTGAGCGAGGACACGACGCTCACCGAGCCCATAAGCGCTTCCTCTTCGATCATGTTCGCGATGAGCGTGGTGGAAGACACGCTCTCGATGCCGACCTCGTGGAAGATGCGCATGTTCTTCGGGCTGTTCACGCGCGCAATGCATCGGGGCACGCTGAACACGCGCTGCGCGATCTCGCACGACACGAGGTTGCTGTCGTCCTGGCCGGTCGTGGCGACGAACACGTCGGCGCGGCGGATGCCCGCGTCCTCTTGGAACTTCGAGTCGCAGCCGTCGCCGTGGATGATGAGGTAGCGACCCGTGAGCTCCACCGACAAACGGTCGGCGGTGCATCGGTTCTGCTCGATGACAGCGACCTCGTTGCCGCTCTTCAGAAGCACGTTCGCAAGATAGGCGCCGATCTTTCCGCCGCCGTTGATCACTACATACATGAATGCCCTTTCACGGAAGGGGCGCGACGTCCGCAAGGCTCGGTGCGCGGTGCGGACAGATGAGCCCCTACTCCTGGATGTATTTGCTGAACATGGGAATAAGCTCGTGGCGCACGCACGCGAGCACCGAATCCCCCTGGTAGAGAACGCTTTCCTTGTTGGGAATGGAACTCGCCGACCCGTCACCGCGCTCGAAGGCGATGATGCGGATGTCGTGATCGCGCTCGAGCTCGCCCACGCGGATCGTGCGCTTTCCCTCGCGGGAGCTCAGATCGAGGGAGAATCGCAGCACCTCGAATTCCCCGAAGGTGTCAATATGTGCGCCGTGGCCCGATACCACCTTCGAGAACACGTCCTCAGCGACGAGCGATGTGCCGCACACGTAGTCGATACCGAGCTGCATGTAGGCTCGCTCATGGTCGGGATTGTACAGGCGCGCGATCACGTGGGGAACGCCGAACAGACGGCTTGCGACCTCCGCAACCATGAGGTTCGTGTTGTCGAGCTGCGTGACGGCCGCGACGACATCGCAGTCGTCCACACCCGCCTTCACGAGGGTATCCTCGTCGAAGCCGACGCCCTGCAGCGTGGAGCCGTTGAAGTTGCGGCCGAGGTTCGCGAATGCGTCGGCGCTCCTGTCGATCACGCAGACGTTGCTCCCGTTGTCGGAAAGCATGTTGGCGAGCTGCGAGCCCACGCGCCCGCACCCTACCACAATGACATTGCTCATAAATCGCCTTTCGCCGCGACGCCGTTTAGGTGCTTAGCATAGCGCATGCGGAAAAGAAAAGGCCGGACTCGCGCCCGGCCTTCAACCTTACGTTAGATTTTCGACATTTCCCGAAGCGTATCATGGAACCAGTTGTCGTAGTTCGGCGGACAATACTTCTGGGCGTTCGAGTAGCTGATGGTGTAGCCATACCCCTTCGCAAGGCCTGCGACATGGGCGTTGATGGCTTCTTCCCACGAGCTCCAACCGGTAGAGCCCCAGCCCCACGCGTTGTGCGGCAGGAAGCAATTCGCACCCTTGGTGGACTCAGTATTGGAAATAGCCGGCGACCAGCGAGGATCGACGCCGTTTTCCCATGCGGCGGTGGCGAAGGTCTCGCCTTGGCCGGCAAGCGGAGAACCCGCGAGGTAATTGTTGATGCGGTTTGTCCACTCGGAGATGAAGGCGTCCTTGCCGCAGCTCCAATCCACTTCGGTGAGCTGGGACATCGCAGAAGAGGCATCGGTGGTGCGCGCCTTGGCGAGCGCCTGCTCGGCGGCCTGGATGCGAGCCTGCTCCTCAGCGAGGGCGGCTTGCTCGGCGGCGATGCGCTCGGCTTCCTTCTCGGCCTCGACGGCCTGAACACCTTGGGAGATGTCGCGCGATGCGGGCTGCGACAAAACGCTGCCGACCGATGTGTCGGACACGTTGGAGACAAGCGCCTCGGCAGCCGGCGCCGAAGAGGCCGTGCCGCCGAACGGAGACGACGAGGAGCCTGCCGCAGCAAGACCGTAGCCGAAGCAGCCGACCGCCACGACGGAGGCGCACCCGATCGCGGCGATTTTCGCGACCAAGCGCGTCTTCTTCATATTATTTCGACGTGTTACCACGCAGTGTCAACCTTTCTCGAACAGCACGAGACCTAACCGCCGAAGCGGTGACAGCGTATTGAATTGTGGGTGGGATTGCTGCCAAGAGAAGAACTTATGCTGTTGTTTGCAAGGCAAGATTTTACCTTATGCGGGGGTTTTAACGCAAAAACTTGTGAAGAACGCTCCACTGTTTGTTCGATATTACGCAGCAGATTTTTTATCGTCCCTGATAGTTATTATTTTCAATTTTGGATTGAACAAGAACGAATTTCACACTCAGCGGAACGAGCGCGGCGGTTTCGGGGGCAAATGGCCGACCCCCACATAGGTTTGCCGCTCGTTTTCAGAGGACGGCGCGGCGCAATCGATGGGCCCGAATTTCTCGGAGGACGCCGACTCGGGACGGACGTCGAACACGTCCCCGGAAACCGACGATTTCGGCAAGACGAAGATGAGCGCCACATAGACCACGGCGAGAAGGCCGCCCGTGAGCAACGTGCCCGCGACGACGAGGATGCGCACGACGATCGGGTCGATGCCGAAGTAACGCGCAACGCCCGCGCACACGCCCCCGAGCCGCGCGTTCGCATCTCGCGTGAGCTTCCTTCCGACCACGATGCCGTCCCTTTCGTCCTAGTTCGTCTTTTCCTGTTGGCCTTCCCCCTCTTCGGCGACGTCGGCCTCGCCGGCCAGACGCTCCACGCGAATGGTGGAAATACGCGAGCGGCGCATGCGCTCGATCTTGAACGAATAGCCGCCCAGCGTGAACTCATCGCCCATCTCCGGCACGAAATCGAGCGTGTCGATCAGCCAACCGGCGATGGTCTCGTAGTCCTCCGACTCGGAGACCGGCCAGCCGAGAGCCGCCGCATCCTCGACCGGGAAGCGCCCGTCGACGCGCCATACGCCGTCGGAGAGCTTGGTGATTTCCTTGCCCTCCATGTCGTACTCGTCGACGATTTCACCTACGATTTCCTCGATGATGTCCTCAACGGTAATTAAACCATCGGTCCCACCGTATTCGTCCACCACGATGGCCATCTGTTGCCGATTCGTTTGCATTTCCTTGAGCAGCGGAAAGATGTCCTTAGTCTCGGGAACGAACAAGGGCTCGAAAGCGTACTTCGCGGCAAGGTCATCCTCGCGGCCGTCGATGAGCGGCCCGACGAGGTTCTTGTAATGCACGATGCCGATGATGTGGTCGGCGTCCTCGTGGAAAATGGGGAGGCGCGAGTAGCCCGTGCCGTGCATGCGCTCGACCGCCGTGCGCACCGTCTCGGTGTCCTCGACCATGATCATGTCGACGCGCGGTTGCATGATTTCATGCACCGACATGTCGCCCAAGTCGATGATGTCGTGAATCATGCGCTTCTCATCGTCGGCGAGCTCGTCATTGTCGGCGACGATGTCTTTGATTTCCTCCTCGGAGACCGTCTGCTTCTTCGCCGATCCGAAACGTGAGAAGAAGCCGGTCAGGCCCTTCTGCTCCTCGTCGCTCATTGCAACCATCCACTCCTCGCACTCTTAAGGGACGTCAACCCCGAAATTCCATCCGCCGCGCCCGCGCAGGCGCGAACGCTCGCCTTGCCGCTACATCACATACAGCGCCACGGCCAGAAACTGCAGCACGCTCGCCGCAACGACCATCAAGTGGAACACCGAATGCATGTAGGGAATCTTCTTCAACACGTAGAATACGCAGCCGACCGTATAGACCACGCCGCCAGCGACCAAAAGCACAAGCCCCTCCATGGGAAGGTTCGCCAAAAGCGCCGGTAGATACGCAACGACGCACCACCCCAGAAGAAGGTAGAGTAACGCCGAGATCCAGCGTGGGCGAAATACCCAGAACGCCTCGCAGGCAATGCCCGCAAGCGCTACGACCCACACGAACGCAGCCAGGTAGATTCCCCCGTCGTTTCCAAGCGTGACCAGGCAAAACGGCGTATACGTTCCCGCGATGAACAGGTAGATCCCGCTGTGGTCGAGCACCTTGAACACACGCTTGGCGCGGTCCACCGCGATAGCGTGGTACAGCGTCGACATGAGGTATTCCACCAGCATGGTGATGGTGTAGACGAGCGCAGCCGCAAGCTTCACGCCGCCGCCAGCGCGCACCGCGATCACCACGAGAATGGGAATCGCCGCAATGGAAAGAAGCGCACCGATGCCGTGCGTCACAGAGTTGGCGATTTCCTCGCCGAGCGTATACTCACGAACGTTGCGGCGCGCGCGCTCGGCGTTCGCGGACGTGTTGGCGGGCTCGTTTCTATGCTCGCGCGCCTCGGAAAGGGTGCGCGACTTGAACTGGGAAGGGGTCCATGCCCGAGGCGCGGAGGGACGATCTTGCGCGCACGAAGGCGATGCAGCGGGCAGAGGGGCGTCTTTGCGGGCGGCAGGCCCAGGCGCCGAAGGGTCAGACGCCGAACTTCGGCCGCCTTTCGAATCGGATGTCGCATGTGTGTCCATGCGTATCACTCTATCACATTTCCCCCAGGGACAAGCCACGCCAGCCATGCGGCGGCATCTTCTTCACATGCATCGATCAGCCTGGTCGAGGTGCCCTGCAAACCCGCAGCTGTCCGCGCGGTGATGGTCGCCACCTTCGCACGGCGCTGGAAGGGGTTCGACTTCGAGAAGCCGAACTGGATCTTCTCGCGAGGCAAGCAAACCGAGACTGTGCCGAGGCCGCCGTTTTCCACCTGCATAAAGCGCCTGTTGAACGAAAACCACGACGAACGCGCCCAAAGCACCGCGCTCACGGCGGCGAGCACCTCGGCAACCGCACACGCGACGTAGCCCAAAAGCGCAATCCGGTCGAACCAGAAGAGTTCCCCCGCCGACATGAAATCGTCGCCATAAGCGCTCACTCCGAACATCACACCCGCGTGGAGAAGAGCAAGCGCCACGGCGCACCAAAGCCCCCATCCTTGGATGACCGTGCGCCTGACCAGCGCACGGCGAAGAGCCACCTTAGGAACGCGGCGGCGCTCGGTCGGCATGTCGGCGAACTCGGGAATGAGCCCCGCGACGATCTCGGGCACGCGGTCGACCTTCACGAAGGGATGCACGACGAGCGCACCCTCGGAAAGGGAGTCCTCCATGCCACCCGACCCGCTCGACGCGTCCACCTTCCCGAGCGACAGCTCGCAGAAGCCGAAGATGCGCCTGACGAAAGTCTGCTTCACGATAACCGACTGCACGCGATCGACCGACACGCCGTGGAACCTGTGCTGGAGGAGGCCGCGCTCGACCTCGATGCGGTCGCCGCGGCGGCGCGCCTTGAAGCCTCCGAAGGAGATGCAGGTGCCGAGCGCTGACATCACCCACACGAACAGGGACAACGCGATGAACCCGACTGCAATGAGGGCGATGATGCTATTGCCGAAAAGCGCGAGGCCCGCGTCGGCGAGCACTTCTGCGACGGCTCCGCCCGCCTCGCCCGCCACCTGCGAGACGAAATCGGCGATCTGCGAGAACACGCCGATGATGCCAACGGCGACGAGAACCAGCGTCGTGCTGTTCGAAAGCCCGGTGAGAATGAGTTCGCTGTTGGTTATGCCATACTGGAAGGAGATGCGCCCCGTGTCGACCTCGCGCCCGGCGAATACGCCGCGCACGCCGTCCCACACCTCAGCAGGCGCATCGAGCACGTTGCCGAAGCTGCTCGGGGCGTCGGCTTCCTGAAAAGGCGCCCCGACGGCCGCCGACTTGCGAGCGAACAGATCGGCCCGCAGCGCCTCCGCGTCAGCCTTGCGCAAAAACGGCACCGACACAGCCTTGTTCGACGCGCCGCCCGCCGTGTCGATCTGCACCGTGCACACGCCGAACACGCGCTGGAGAAGCGAGGCTGTCTGGTCGACCGACTGGATGCGCCGGTAGGGCACATGCACGCGCTTCTTGTTGAAGATGCCCGAATAGAAGCTGAATTCCTCGTCGCCGAACTCGTACCAGATGTGCTTGTAGGACACGAGGCGGTAGATGAGGCTCGCGGCGAGCGAAACGACCACCGTGCCAAGGAAAAGCAGGACGACGATAATCGTCGCAAGCCCGCCGTTCACGAACTGCCCGAGGCTGTCGGGGTTGAACAACTCGGGGATGATCTGGGGAAGCACGCCGACAAGAAGCGCCGCAAACACCGCAGCGGCACCCTGAAGGCCGCCAAGCCAGATGTAGCTGGAATGGACCGCGTGCCTCTCGCGATTCTCGCGGTTTTGGACCCCGTCCATCACATGTCCTCGCGCGCGATGCGGGCAAGCTCGGCCGCGCGGTCGCGCACCTGGTCGGCGACGTCGTTCGCAAGCCCGGGGATTACGTGCTCGCCAGCGGCCGTGGCGACAGTGACGCTCGAAAGACCGAAGGCGCGCAGGATCGGCCCCTGGCGTGTGTCGGTGTTCTGTACGCGGATGAAGGGGATGACGTAGCGCTTGCGCCAGATAATTCCCTTGGCGATGTCGAGGTAGTCATCGTGAAGCTCATAGCGCCAGCGAACATAGCGGATAGGCGGCAGCACAACGAGGAACACCACAAGCAGCACCGCAGCAATGGCCGAGAGCACGGCGATGAGGGCGAACGCCCAAGGCGCCGGTTCGACTGCGGCGCAAATGGCGAAGGGGACAGCGCAGCAGAGGTAGCCGAGCACAATCCAGATGGCGTCGTTTACCCGCCACACGTTCTTCACCCGAGGATCGAGCTTGCTTTGAGGGGTTCCGTTCATGAGGGAGAGCCTTTCTCAATCGCGCCCGCGATGCGAGCGCCTTCCCCATGATAACAAATGTCGGCAAACTTTTCGTAAAGCGAATGGGAAAGCCCGGCGCCGCCAAGGGGTAATGTCGCCATCGAACCTGCTCACGGCATCGATGGCATTTGTCGCCTTTTTGCAGAAGGCCGCATGGGCCAACCAAATTGTGTACGATGGAAAGGCTGAATCGATTGCGCAGCAGAAAAGAGGGAATCATGAAATACCAGGAGCTGCAAGACGAAGTGAAGGCCGCGCTGAAGGCGCACGACAAACCGCGCGTGTCCATCCTGCGCCAAGTGCACGGCGAAGTGAAGAACATCGAGGTGAACGAGCGCCGCGAGATCACGGACGCCGACGTCGACGCCATGCTCAAGCGCGTGATCAAGCAGACGAAGGAGACGCTCGAGGGCTCCATCAAGGCGGGGAACAACCAGGAGCGCACCGACCTTCTCGCCGCGCAGGTGGAAATCCTCGAGTCGTATCTTCCCAAGCAGGTTTCGGGCGACGAGCTTATCGCGCTCATCGAGAAGACGCTCACCGAGACCGGTGCCACCTCGAAGAAGGAGATGGGGAAGGTGATGGGAGCGCTCACGAAGGCGACCGGCGGCAACTTCGACAAGGCCGCGGCCGCAGCCGAGCTCGGCAAGCGCCTCGCCTAGCGCAGAACCCGCGCGACCCGCTGCTACGTTCTGGAAACAGCGCCCGATCGTTTCGATACCCGCAAGGGCTTCAAAGCGGTCGGGCGCTGTTTTTTGCGGGAACTCGGCTTGTGTTGTGCGAGATGACGGGCGGAACCGCTGTACGTGGGACAACAAAAAACGCCCGAAGGCGCTTTTCTTTTCGAGGAGAGGAGGCCGGTGAGGGCGAGGGGGGGGTAGGCCCTCACCGGCTTGTGATGGATGGCCAGACGAGAGGAGCCTCCACCACCGGGTCAGCATTAAGAAGTGTGCTGGTCAGCGGGTTCGTTTTCTTGAGAGAGAGGGGGGATTCGAACCCTCGCTGCTGACATTTGTTATCTTAGGTTAACCTTGTTGGCGTGTCAACAGAGTTAACCATGGTTTACAATTCCTCCATAAATGTCTTGCAGGTTGGTGGGGGAATCCGCCACCACCGCAAGCGGCCTCGCCAGAAGATTGCCCGCATGAAGGAATAACAGCGCAAAGTCAACGCGCTTTCATCGACAGCCGCGTGAGGGCAGCACGTGAATAGCAAGTGACAGGCAAGTGAAAAGTTGCGGTTAAGTTTTTGCGAATCCGCAGGTTAGCGCACTGCGGAGGCAAAATCAAAGCCGCGAGAAGCCTTCCCCGCGGCCAGAAAAGCAAGTGACGAGCAAGTGAAAAACACGCAGGGAAGACACACGTTGTCGTTTATGCCCATTGAGGAATGTATCTCATATATCTCGGCGACGTCGACGGATCGACGGGCTTAATCAGCCCTTGTTCAACGCATATTTTAAGCAACCGGGAAATCTGCGCCGAGTTGGAGTCTTTCAATCCGAAGCGCTCGCGAAGAGACTGATTACTCGCATAATCACGCGCCGCATAGCGCACGCACACATGCCAATAGCATGCGTCCCGCTTTTCCTCGATAGTTAAATCTTTAAAGGGACGCCGGCCATAAAGCACCACCCTCGTGCTGTCGCCGTACAGCTCAATGCGCGGAGCAGGAAGATGGAGCAGCTCGCACGAATAGATGATTTTATCCCAACCCGTCCCCGCCTCCTCGCATATGCCCATACGCCGCATAACGCCCGCAAGATGCTCATTGCGCGAGCACGGCGGGTCATTCACGATTCGAGATACGTCAACCAAAGGCTGACCTGGGTTGGTGAATTCAATACGCCCGTCGAAAACCTCGACCATGGGTCCCGCGCCGCCAACCTGGAAGTCCTGATGGATCAGCGAGTTCCCCATAAGCTCGCGTAAGGCTATTTGAGGATACTCCCCTTCCGTTCTTCTTACCGCACCTTCGATGCGCTCTTCAGAAGGCAGAAGCGCCATAAGATAACGAAAAGCATCTTCGAACGACTGGGCATAGCCAGATGAAAGCGTCTCTTCTTTTTGCATGAGAATTCGAGAGGAACCATCGTAGCGGATCACCCGCAGCGCCTTCCTGGCAACGGGAGGAAACGCCGACATATCGCGCGCGATGGTTAAGGCACCTAAGTTCGTAATCGCATAGGAACCATCCACGTCTTTCGCAACGAAACGATCGACCTCGAGGGCATGTAGCGCAGATTCCGTCTGAGCGGGCATCGGCTCGTCAAGTTTCTCGTAATAAAGGGGAATATCAAGAAGCGACACAACCTCGTCAAGCGTCAAGCGATCGAGCGCCACTTGCGTCTCAAACGCCGCCCGCCCAACCTTCGCCCATAGCTCCGATTCTCGACGAGAACCTGGAACGAGCTTCTGGGTACTGCTCCCCGTTCGAATGTAGGCTTCGTTTTTAAATCGAGCAATCTGGTACGCAGCGGGCATTATCTTCGCGACAACGACGTGCTTCCCGAACGCCTCCCCTTCTTCGAATTCGAAATGCACGTTGCTGCTCAACATGCTCCGAAGCCAAATCTCCAGATCTTGGTTGCCGTGTTTTTGCCTACGCGGATAAAAGGACGTGCCCACGACCTCGTGCGATTTATCGGTAACTCCCCATACCTTGTAGGCGAATCGGACGTCATGTAACGTCGCCGAATTGGCCAGAGCGCAAATGTCCTTCCCCTCTTTCTCGAACTCGACGAAGTTCTCTTTGAATTCGAGGTATTCGGTTTCTTCGGGATATGCGCTTAGCTCTTGAATGAGCAGTTTCATATCTTTCACGGCGAGCTCCTTGCTTCCTTAGGTTTTCATTATAAAGAAAAGCAAGTGACGAGCAAGTGAGAAGCAAATGACAGGCAAATGAAAAGTTGCGGCTAACTTTTCACGAATCCGCAGGTTATCGCACTGCTGAGGCAAAATCAAACCCGCGATAAGCTTTCCCCGCGGCCAGAAAAGCAAGTGACGAGCAAGTGAGAAGCAAGAAGCACGAAATTGCAGCCCGCCCGAAGGCAGACGCGAAACGACCGGTTCGGCCCGAAAGCAGGCACAGGAAGGCGCACATCCATACACCGTACAGGGGGCTTTCGCGAAAAACCGCCCAAACAGCAAGTCCCGCAGAGTCCCTCTCGCGCGCCGCAAGCGGCCTCGCCAGAAGACTGCTCGTATGAAAGCCCCCCAAATCAAGACCACCCGCCTAGCGGGTGGTTTGCTCTTTGGGTATAACCCAAGGAAGGCCGGCGCGCGCCTAAAGACGCCGGCCTTCACGCTGTTCAGGCCCTATTGCCCTCGACCCGTGGCGAGCCGGTGGAACCGGCAGGCCCGGGCTACTTCTTGAACGGGTCGGAATACTCCTTCACGCTCAGCTTGTCCAGCGCTATGTCGGAGGCCTCCTGCTCCCTGATGTACTTCGCGATGGTGGCCTCGTTGAGCCCGACGGTGGAGACGTAGCAGCCCTCCGCCCAGAACCTCCTGTTGCCGAACTTGTACTTCAGGTTCGCGTGCTTGTCGAAGATCATGAGCGAGCTCTTGCCCTTCAGATACCCCATCACGCTCGACACGCTGTACTTGGGCGGTATCGCCACCAGCATGTGCACGTGGTCGGGCATCAGGTGCCCCTCGATGATCTCGACGCCCTTGTACTCGCACAGCCTCCTGAGAATCTCCCCCACGTCCGACCTGATTTGGTTGTAGATCACTTTGCGCCTATACTTCGGAGTGAACACGATGTGGTACTTGCACAGCCACTTCGTGTGCGAGAGGCTGTAGGCTTTCTGCGCCATAGCCCAACACCACCCTTCCTTCTCGGATTCTTGACGGCCTGAACAATCGTCAATATCCGGCGGGAGGGTGGTTTTGTAAAGCAGGTTGTCGTCCGCCCGCGTAGCGGGCGGTTTTCTCGGCGCGGCTACGCACGCGCCAGACTAAAGTCAGCAAACGCAAGAAGGCCGGGCACTTTCGCACCCGGCCTTCCCCTTGGCTCGTAAGCAAACGCGCTACCCGAGCGCCTTGTCCATGTCGGCCACCATGCACTCGACCGCTCCGCAGCCGGAACAACCATGGCAGCTTCCACATCCGCTTCGAGGGCTATCGCTATCCCCGCAGTGGTCGTGGCAATCGCACAGGCCGCGCGTCGCGATGCGGCGCACCGCCAGCACAGCAAGCACGGCGACGACGAGCGCGACGACGATCGTCGACGGCGTCCAAACCAAACCCATCATAGGTGCGCCTCCTTTCTTACGGATCGACATCGGGGACGCGCCCGAAAGCGCATCCTCAAAAGTTACTCTCAGTAGACTTTACGCCGCTTCATTCTCGGTTTCAAGCTTGCGGGCGACCTTTTCGTCCTTCTTGTCGTAATTCGGCATCGGACGGAAGATTTGGAAGAGCATGAGCGCCGCGATGATGATGGCGACCACAGTCCAGATGCCGAAGCTCACTTCACCCAAGGCCAGGCCAACGAACTGGTAGAGCATGCAGCCCACGCACCAGGCGAAGCCGCACATGTAGCCGATGGTGATCCAGAACCACTTAGCGGAGCGCTGCTGCTGGCGGATGGTGCCCATCGCCGCGAAGCACGGCGCGCACAGCAGGTTGAAGGCGCAGAAGGCAACGATCGCAGCGGTCGATCCGCCAAGCATCTGGGCAAAGCCGTACCACAGCTGCGGGTCCGCCTCGCCGAAGTCGCCGAGCTGGGTGATGATGCCGACGGTCGCGACGACGTTCTCCTTCGCAACGAGGCCGGTGACGGCGGTTGCGGTGGCTTGCCAGTTCGCGAAGCCGAGCGGCGCGAAGATCCAGGCCAGCAGATTGCCGAGGCCCGCCATAAGGCTGTACTCCATGTAGTCAGGAGCCTCGGAATCAAGCAGGCCGAAGCCTTCGCCCGCATCGCCGAAGTTCATGAGGAACCAGATGACAATCGTGGACAGGAAGATGATGGTACCTGCCTTGATGATGTAGCCCTTCACGCGCTCCCACATCGAGAGCAGGATGTTCTTCATGCCCGGCATGTGGTACTGCGGAAGCTCCATGATAAACGGCGTGGTCTCGCCGGCGAAGAGCTTGGTCTTTTTCAGCATGATGCCGGAGAGGATGATCGCGATGACGCCCATGAAGTAGAACATCGGGGCGACATACCAGGTGGCGTCGGAGTTGCCGGACGCAATCGCGCCGAACACGAGGGCGATGATCGGCATCTTCGCGCCGCAGGGGATCATGGTGGTGGTCATGATCGTCATGCGGCGATCCTTCTCGTTCTCGATCGTCTTGGTTGCCATGACGGCGGGCACGCCGCAGCCGGAGGCGATGAGCATCGGGATGAAGGATTTGCCAGACAGGCCGAACTTGCGGAAGATGCGGTCCATGATGAACGCGACGCGGGACATGT
>JAUNWQ010000026.1 GCA_030540225.1 Coriobacteriia bacterium
TAACTTTGAAGTGCGTTCTTGAGGGAATGCCTCGATATGAACATTATGTGTAGAAGAAACCCAATTCAAGGGGTTTTCGGGACTGCGCTCGGAATGAACGGTCGATTGCAGCGGTAGTCGGCAAAGCGTTAGGGGTCCGGGCGCGAACGCTCGAGTCAAGCCAATCAAGGAGGGTGATCGCTATGATCAGCAGGTGCGGATTGATGCGTAAGAAAGACGATATGAGCATGGAGGAGTTCCAGGAGTACTGGCTGGATGTCCATGGCCCTATCGCGGCGAAGATGGAACATCTGCGCCAGTATGACCAGCATCTCGTCATCGACAATGAGCATCGTCATCCTTTGGGCCAGGGCCCGATCGTCATCGACGGCTACTCCGAGCTCCAGTTCGACAGCTACGGCGACATGCTCGAGGGCGTCGCTTCCTTGAACGGCGAGGGTGCTGCCGATGTTGAGAAGTTCGCAGACCCCAACGTCAACCTTCTCGTCCTGGCGAAGCGCGAGGTCATCCGCATTCCCGAGCATCTGCGCGGCAAGGAGCTCATTCAGCGCGTGTCCTTCCTGGGCCGTGCGGACGGCGTGACCAGCGAGCAGTTCAAGTACGAGTGGTGGAACGTCCATGACCACATGGTCCAGACCGCGCCCGGTTGCTGCGGCTACAACCAGAATCTCGTTATCGATCGCATCGTCGGCGGCAAGTCGGTTTCCTACGACGAGCTTCCCGTCGAGGGCGTCGTCGAGATGTGGTTCGAGAACCAGGATGCGTTCGACGAGTTCTATGCCTCGCCTGAGTTCAAGCGCACTGCCCAGCACGGCTCGACTTTCATCGGCAAGATCAACACGTACCTGACCAAGACCTTCTCAGTGGTATCCCCTTCATAGTGAGTTGCTTGAGGCCCTGCGCGACTCAGTTGCCGCGCGGGGCCCAAGCGGAGGAGCCATGAA
This sequence comes from Coriobacteriia bacterium, assembly GCA_030540225.1. GTDB lineage: Bacteria > Actinomycetota > Coriobacteriia > Coriobacteriales > Eggerthellaceae > Ellagibacter. The sequence continues at coordinate 945 of JAUNWQ010000026.1, forward strand.
AGGTTCCTCCGCCTTTCAAGCAAAAGGGGATTTCATCAACAACGCTAATCAAGGAAGGGGGAGAAAATGGGAGAAGTTGCAAAGAAGAAGACTTCGCTCGCCAAGGCGGTGTTCTCCGGTAGTCTCGGAAACATGCTGGAGTGGTTCGACTACGGTCTTTATGGCTACTTTGCGGTCATCATCTCAGCCGAGTTCTTCGCGGCAGAGGATCCCATCGTAGGTCTCCTGTTGAGCTTCATGACGTTCGCGGTGGGCTTTTTGGTCCGTCCGCTTGGCGGTATCCTCATCGGTGCGTATGCCGATAAGCATGGTCGAATCAAGGCTCTGACCCTGACGATTCTGGGTATGGGTATTTGCACCATGCTTATGGGTTGTCTGCCCACTTACCAGCAAATCGGAATCGCGGCGCCCATCCTTTTGACGGTGCTCCGCCTTGTCCAGGGCCTGTGCACGGGCGGCGAGTTCGGCTCTTCGCTCACGTTCATCTCCGAGTACGGCACGCCCAACAACCGCGCGTTCCTCGTGAGCTGGCAGCCGTTCAGCGTCGGCGTCGGCCTCATCATCGGTTCCACCTCTGGCCTCATCATCACGTCGATCCTGCCTACCGAGGCACTCTACGCCTGGGGCTGGCGCATCCCGTTCATCTGCGGCATCCTGATCGCCATCTACGGCGTGTACATGCGCCGCAACGTACCCGACTCGCCTGAGTTCCAGAAGCGCAAGGCCGAGCAAGAGGCCGCTGGCGTCGAGGCCAAGGTCAAGATCCCCTTCAAGGACCTGTTCGTCGGCCACTTCGCCTCCATCATGGCGGTCATCCTGCTGCTCGCCGGCGCATCCACGAGCTACTACCTGCTGATCACCTACATGCCGACCTACATTTCCCAATTCGTCGGCACGTCGATGTCCGATGCGTTCGCCGTGAACACCTCTGTTCTGGCAATCTATCTCATCCTGTGCCCGTTCGCTGGCAAGATCGTCGACAAGATCGGTCGCCGTCGCGGTCTGATTATCGGCTCCATCGGCTTTTTGATCTTCACCTATCCGGTGTTCTTCATCTTGGTTCAGCACACCAACCCCGCGATTATGATCGCCTTGTTGGGCATCCTCGTCGCCTGCCAGACGCTCATCGCCGTCGGCAACGCCGTCGTCTCGACTGAGATCTTCCCTACCGAGCTCCGCAGCAGCGGCGTCGGCTTCGCGTACAACCTGTCTGCCGCAGTCTTCGGCGGCCTGGCGCCTCTGGCTGCCACCGCTTTGATCGCGGCTACGGGAAACCAGATTTCCATCGTCTGGTTGATTATGGGCGCCATCCTTATCACGCTCATCACGTCTGTGTTCTTGCTGAAGCGCTTCTACGGCAAGGACGGTAAGGTCAAGTAGCCCGACTCCCTCCAGAAGGCCGGCGCGCTCGTTTGCGGGCGCCTCGGCGAAGCGCGGGAGACTTGCCCCTCCCGCGCTTTTTAATGACAAACCAACGTGGTCTCAGCGTTTCAGCCGAGTGTTCGCCGCCCGTCCGTATTCCGCTTTGCTGCGGAGGCGAAAAAAGCGGTCAGCTTACCGAAAAGTAAGCGATGACCTCACCTTTTGGTAAGAAGCGCACTTTGGAGTGCCTTCTTCTCTCGGCTCGGGTTCTCCGTAAAAATATTAGGTGTACGGACGATTCGAAACGTTTAACGGTTGAGATCGAAGAGTTGTCGGCCAGGGGGCCGACGGAGGAGTGAGGAAGAAGATGGGAGCCTACGATAAGCTTTTGGAACCGATCAAAGTCGGTTCTCACACTTGGAAGAATCGAATTGTCAAAGCGCCTTCGTCCGCGATGTCTTGGGGCCCGAACCAGGCCTGCAACGATGTCATCATCGGTCTCGATGAGGCGATGGCCAAGGGCGGCGCCGGTGCGATCATCCTCGGCGGAATGATCTCTGACGATCCCTCGATGCTCATCGACGACAACGCCGGCGGTGTCTACACCGTCGAGACCTACCCGGTCGGCGGCCTCTACGACGACAGGTTCATCCCGGGCCTCGCTAAGCTCGCCGATGCTTGCCATGCCCATGGCTGCGAACTGATTGCCCAGATCTTCCAGAACGGCGCGGCGATTAAGACCATCGGGGGAGCTTGGTGCTCGTCTACCCTGACCGAGGAGGAGCTTCCTAGCCCCGCCCCGTATTGTCATCCTACGCGCGGCCTTTCCCTCGAGGAAATCGAGGAGTGGAAAGAGCGCTACTTCGCCGCCGCAGAGCGCGCGAAGAAGGCAGGCCTTGACGGCATCGAAGTGCACGCCGCCAACGGCTATTTCCTGCTGAGCTTCGCTTCCCGTGTTTGGAACCATCGCGATGACCAGTACGGTTGCCAGACCATCGAGAACCGCACCCGCCTGCAGTGCGAGATCATCCGCGGCGTCAAGGAGCGCTGCGGCGAGGACTTCATCGTAGGCGTACGCACGAACGGCCAGGAATTCTGCCATCCCGACGCCATCACCATCGAAGAGGGCGTCGAAATCGCGAAGTACTACGAGGCCGCAGGTGCCGACTACATCAGCGTGACCGGCTACGGCTACGGCCCGGTGCCGATGCAGTTCGCGGTCGACTACTGGCAGTATCCCGCCGCCGATCCCGAGATGAAGCAGTTCCTTCCCCGCCTTGATGGCGAAGGCCTGGTCATCCCCCCTGCGGAGGCCATCAAGAAGGCCGTGAGCGTCCCCGTCTTCGGCGTTGGCTTCGCAACCCCGGAAAAGGCTGAGTCCGCCCTCGAGAAGGGCATGGTCGACCTTGCCCAGTTCGCGCGCGCCCTTTGGGCCGACCCCGATCTTCCCAACAAGCTCGCGGAAGGGCGTCCCGAGGACATCCGCCGCTGCAACCACTGCTCGACGTGCGACCAGCTTCGCATGAATGAGCGCGTGAAGCGTCGCTGCCGCGTCAACCCCGCCTTCCTGCGCGAGACGGAGCTCGTCTCCACCCCCGCCGAGGTCAAGAAAAAAGTCCTCGTCGTGGGCGCAGGCGCGGCCGGCCTCGAGGCGGCACGTGTCGCCGCCGAGCGCGGTCATGAGGTGACGCTGTGCGAGAAGGAATCCATCCTCGCGCTGGAGCTCAACCTCGCGACCATGGTCAAGGGCACCGTATGCGAGAACGTCCCCGCCCTCATCGACTGGCTGACCGGCCAGGCGAAGAAGACCCCGGGACTGACCATCAAGATGAAGACCGAGGTCACGCCCGAACTCGTGCGCAGCATGGCTCCCGACGCCATTGTCGTGGCAACGGGCGGCAAGTACGGCGTGCCGGACATCCCGGGCATCGATCTGGGCATCGTCTCGACCGTGCCCCAGCTCACGAAGCTTGCGGCGAAGCCCTTGAAGCTCTTCGGTGCGAGCGCCATCAACAAGCTCTCGCAGATCGCCCTTCCCGGCATCGGCAAGAACTGCGTCGTCATCGGCGGCCAGATCGAGGGCGTTCAGGGCGCGATCTTCTTGCGCAAGCGCGGCAAGAACGTCACGATCCTCGAAGACCTCGAGACTGTCGGCGAGGGCCTGCCCCCGCGCTACCTCACCCGTTCGCTGAAGTACTTGGACGACAACGGCATCGAGATCACGACCGGCGTCGAGTTCAAGTCCATCGACAAGCGCGGCATCACCTACGTGAAGGACGGCGAGGAGCGCTATATGAAGGCCGACAGCATCCTGGTCTTCAAGTCCCCCGACAAGAACCTCGCGCTCTACGATCGCTTGAAGGACCTGGCGCCTGAGGTGTACGCAATCGGTGCATGCCAGGGTTCCGACAGCTCGCTCATGGTCGATGCCGTGAGCCAAGGAAGGGAAATCGGACTGAAGCTCTAACCCCTAATTGAGTGGCCTTGGCGGTCCCCTCGCTTATATCCGCCAAGGCCCTTCCCCTTCGAAGTTGGCTACGCATGAAATGAGGAGCGTTCTGGTGAACAAGTACGAAACACTTCTTTCGCCAATCGAGATTGCCCCTAACTTCGTCATGAAGAACAGGATGATCAAGGCGCCGCAGTCCTCGTGGCGCTGGAATCTCGACAACACCGCTGATGGCAGCGATGCGTTGGCGATGTATGAGAATATGGCCGCAGGCGGCCTGGCCGCGATCAACGTGGCGGCTATCCTTTGGGAGCCTGCACCTGGTATCTATCTGGGCGCGTACGACGACAAGTTCGTGCCCGGCATGAAGGAGCTCACCGCGGCGATCCACAAGCACGATTGCCTCGCCATCGGTCAGCTTCACCACATCGGGCCCTCCGGCGGGCTTGGCCCCAACGGCGAGCTGCCCGTCGGTGCGTCTTCCCTGACCGCCGACGAGATTCCGGTTCCCGCACCGTGGTGTCATCCCACTCGAGGCCTTTCGGTTGACGAGATTCATGAGGCGCAGCGCAAGCAGATCGAGGCGGCCGTTCGTCTGAAGGAAGGCGGCTTCGACGCAGTCGAGGTGCACATTGCCCACGGCTACTTCCTGAACAGCTTCGTGAGCCCCTTGTGGAATAAGCGCGACGACGAGTACGGTTGCCAAAACATCGAGAACCGCACGCGCATCGTGTGCGAGATCATCCGCGGCATCCGCGAGGCGTGCGGTCCCGACTTCGTCATCGGCTGCCGTCTGAACGGCCGTGAGTTCCACCCCACCAAGGTGGGCATCACGCCGGAATGGGCTGCTGACAACGCGAAGGCGTTTGTCGAGGCCGGCGCCCAATACATCAGCGTCGCAGGCTACGGATACGGGCCCACCCCGTTTCGCTACTGCCCCGACTACTTCGCCTACCCCGAGCCCGACGAGTTCATGGAGCCGTTCATGGACGAGTACCACGACATGGGCTTGTGGACCGCGGTGGTCAAGACCATCAAGGACGCCGTCGACGTTCCCGTCATGACCGCTGGTCGCATGGACGAGGACCTCGCCGAGCGCGTTCTTGAAGACGGCGACGCGGACATCATCGCACTTGGCCGCACGCTTTGGGCCGACCCGCATTTCGCACGGAAGGTCGCCGAGGGTCGAACCGACGAGATCATGCACTGCACCCGTTGCGCGAGCTGCGAGGACCCGGTCACCCAGCCCCGCATCTGCCGCGTGAACCCCACGCTTGGCCAGGAGCGCCAGCTTGCAGCGAAGCCTGCCGAGACTAAGAAGCGCGTCATGGTCGTCGGCGGCGGTCCTGCCGGCATGGAGTGCGCGCTGACCCTCGCCGAGCGCGGCCACGACGTCACCATCTACGAGAAGACGGGCGCTCTGGGCGGGCGAACCAAGCTCGCTGCGATGATCAAGAGCGGCGGCTGCGAAGAGGTCATGCATATCTTCGACTACCTGACGACCATGATCGAGAAATCCGACGTCAAGGTCAGCCTGAAGACGGAAGTCGACGAGCGCCTCATCCGCAAGGTCGCCCCCGATGCCGTCGTCGTCGCGAACTCGTCGCCGTACTTCATCCCCGACATCCCGGGCATGAACCGCAAGAACGTGTTCACCATCCCGATGATGAGCAAGCTCGCGCAGGTTCCGATGAAGATGTTCGGACCCGACAAGCTCGCCTCCATGAGCGAGAAATTCTTCCCCGTGGGCAAGAAGGTTCTCATCTGGGGCGCGGGCGCGGAAGGTGCGCAATGCGCCGAGTTTATGCGCAAGCGCGGCAAGGAGATCGTCCTCGTTGCCGAGAACGACGACATCGGCGGCATGATCCCGCTGAAGTATAAGGAGCGCATCCTGCCCTGGTTCGAGCGCAAGAACGTCCAGATCGTCCGCAACTCGACGGTCGTGGAGTTCACTAAGAAGGGCGCCATCGTTCGCGGAGCGGACGGCTCCGAAGAGCTCATTGCATGCGATTCCATGATGGTCATGCTCCCCGAGGAGCGCGACCCGGAGTTCTTCGACATGGTTCGCTCGATCGTGCCCGAAGCGTACGAGATCGGCTCCACGCTCGGTGGGGAGAACGCGTTCTTCAAGCACGCGCTCGCCGATGGTCGTCGCGTAGGGTGCTTGATTTAAGGCATCATCCCGCGTCTCGCCGTGTCGGGGGTACTGATTCGGCGAGCCGCGGAGTGCATGGGGAAACCGAAGTGTTCCGACGTTGAAAGGGGAGATGCTTCTTTAGGGGTCGGTTTCTCATCTATAAATATGTTTTAGTTGTCTACAAGGAGGATGACAATGTCTCAGAAAACTGCGCGCCGAGGGGTTATGCTTATCTGCGCGGCACTCTGTGGTGCACTCACCGCTTCTCTGAACTGCTGGAGCGTTTTCCAGAAGCCGCTTATGGCAGCCTACGGTTGGTCTCCGCAAGAGGTTTCCTTTGCTTATACCCTGGTTATCGCCCTCATCGGCGTTTCCGGCCCCATCGGCGGCTGGCTGCAGCGCCGCTGGTCTGCAAGCACGATCATGACCATCGCGGGCGTCGGCTTCGGCCTCGGCTGGTTCCTGACCGGCTTCGCGAGCAGCATCCCTGTGCTGTACGTGACCTTCGGCATTCTGGTTGGCGTGTGCGACGGCGTTGCGTACAACCTCTCGCTTGCGGTATGCACCCGCTGGTATCCTGACAAGCGCGGCTTCGCGAACGGCATCGCTTTGGCCATCATGGCTATCTACCCGCTGTTCACCGCTCCGATTGCCAACATGCTCATCGAACAGTTCAACGTTTCTCTCTGCTTCAACATTGTCGGCATCTTCTGCATCGTGTGCTTCATCATCCTGGCTCGCGTTCTGAAGCTTCCTGCCGCTGACTACAAGCCCGAAGGCTGGGAGCCGCCCGTCGAGGTCGTCGACTCCAAGGTCAAGAGCTACACCTCTCCCGAAATGCTCAAGACCCCGTTCTTCTGGGTTATGCTTCTCTTCTTCGGTATGGTCGGCTGCACTGGCGTCACGATGCTCTCCACCGTCTCGCTGATTGGTCAGACGCAAGCTGGCATGGACGCTGGCATGGGCGCCCTCATGGTCGGCATCTTCGGTATCGCCAACGCGATTGGTCGTGTGGGCCTCGGTGCCATCTCGGACAGGTTCGGTCGCTTCCAAACCATGTTCGGCGCCGTTGCCGTCACCGCGGTAATCCATCTGTTCCTGTACTCGAGCGCTAACACGCCGATGGTGTTCATCATCGAGTCCTGCGTGCTCGGCATCTGCTTCGGTGGCATCATGGCCATCATGCCTTCCCTGAACGCCGACGCTTTCGGTCCTGGCAACATGGGTCAGAACTACGGCTTCATGTTCATCGGCTACACCCTGGCCTCCTTCATCGGGCCCCAGGTTGCCGCTAACGCCCTCGCCACCACCGGCAGCTACAGCTCCGCATTCCCGATCCTCGGTGTTCTCTGCATCGTCGGTATCGTCCTGCTCGCCATCGCCCTGTTCTTCTTCAAGAGGATGAAGGCCAAGGAGCAGGCCTCTGCCTAAGCTGCGCAAACGTACGTAGTATGAGGTAGACAAGCTTTCAACAGGGGCCGAGCCTATGTTTGGCCCCTGTTCTCTATTTCACCCGGAACCGGTGCCCGGGTTCAGGTTCGATGCGGGGGTGCGTGACATGGGGAACTTCGACAATCTGCTTTCCGAGGGGCGTATCGGGACGCTGACGCTTAAGAATCGCATGATCGCGACGGCGGCAGTCACCGATATGGCGGGCGAGAACGGCTTACCGACCGAGCAGTTCGTCCGCTTCCACGAAGAGAAGGCGCGCGGCGGATGGGGCCTTGTGATCACCGAGAACTACGCGATCGTCCCCGAGGGGAAGACCCATGTGCGCCTTCCCGCCCTGTGGGACGATTCCCAGGTCGCGCCCCATGCCGAGTTCGTTCGCCGCATCCATGAGGCGGGCGGGACCATCGGTGTGCAGCTGTTCCACCCCGGGCGCGTTGCAAACCCCGCCTTTGCGGGCGAGCACCTCATGGGGCCCTCGCCGCTTCGCGATCCGACGGCGCAGAGCACGCCGCGCGAAATGAGCCGCGACGACATCCGCTTCGTGGTGGATGCGTTCGCTTCCGCGGCGCGCCGCGCGAAAGAGGCGGGCTTCGACCTGGTCGAGATCCACGGCGCCCACGGGTATCTGATCAACGAGTTCCTCTCGCCCGCCTGCAACAAGCGATGTGACGAGTACGGGGGGATCCTCGAGAACAGGGCTCGCTTCGCGCTCGAGGTCATAGGCGCCATCCGCGATGCCGTCGGCCCCGATTTTCCGATCTCGTTCCGCTTTAGCGCCTGCGACCATGTACCGGGAAGCAACGGCGCGTACGAGACGAGGGCACTTGCCCGGATGATAGGGTCCTCGGGTATCGACCTGCTCAACATCTCCCAAGGGGTGCCCGCATCGCGCGGTGTCATCACGCCGCCCGCCGCGATCCCGCCTGCCTTCTACGCAGCTTCCGCCTGTGAGCTCAAGGAGGCTGTCGATGTGCCGATCGCGGTAGTTGGCCGGATTTCCGACCCCGCCATCGCCGAAGAGCTCATCGCATCGGAGGCTACCGATTTCGTGGGCATGGGGCGCTCGTCTTTGGCTGACCCGCAGTTTCCGATGAAGGTGGCGCAGGGTCGCCCCGAGGACATCATCCCGTGCATCGCGTGCTTGCGCGGCTGTGCGGGCGAGAGCCGTCGCGGGCATGCGGTGCACTGCGCGCTCAATCCCCGCACGGGTCGCGAGGCCGAGTACGCGGAGCGCTTCGACTTGGGTGCGGGTAAGCTGCCCGAAGCGAAAAGCGTCATGGTGATCGGCGGCGGCATCGCCGGCATGGAGGCCGCGCTCGTGGCTGCCGCGAGGGGCCATGATGTCGACCTGTACGAGGCAGGGGATAAACTCGGCGGGCAATGGCGCCTGGCCGCGGTACCCCCGGGCAAGCAGCTGCTCGCGTCGTTTGCGTCGTGGCAGGTCCGCCAGATCGAGAAGGCGGGCGTGCGCGTCCACCTCAACGAGAAGGTGACGGCCGATGCGGTCGTTGCGGCTGCGCCCGATGTGGTCGTCGTCGCGACGGGAAGCGCTGCTTTCATCCCGTCGATTCCTGGTCTTGCGGAATCGCCGCTTGCCGTAGGCGCGTGGGACGTGCTTGCGGGCACCGCGGCCGTCCGGGGAAAGGTGGCGGTTTTGGGGGGCGGCCAGGTCGGCGTGGAGACCGCCGAGTTCCTTGCGGAGCAGGGATCTCGGGTCACCATCATCGAGGCCGCATCCGCGATCGCCTCCGACGCGGAGCCGATTCCGCGCAGCTGGTTGCTTGCCCGCCTCGATGAGCTGGGTGTTTCGGTCCGAACCGACACGAAGGTGGTCGAGGTGTCTGGCACGGGCGTCTACGCCGAGCACTGCGGCGTCACCTCAAAGCTCACCGGTTTCGATACGCTCGTGACGGCGTTCGGGTCGCGCAGCGAGGCCTCCCTTGTTGAGGAAATCCCTGCAGCGGGCTTTGGCGGCAGGGTGCTTGCGGTGGGGGATGCGCTCGGCGTGGCCGATGCGTTCGATGACCTCCTCAGCGCGTACGAGGCCGCCTGCACTATCTAGGTCAAGTAGAATTGTCCGACTGATTCAACGCCTTACTGAAAGGTAAGGCGCGCACTTTCAAGTGCGTTCTTGGCGTTGCCCGAAAGCCGTAGGAAACTTGGAGGCAGAGGGCATAGAACTAAAGCATATGCTGAAGATTCATTGTAGAAAGGGGAACCAAATGATTTCGAGAATCAGCTTGCTGAAGGGTAAGGAAGGCGTTTCCGAGGAGGATTTCCGCAATGCGCTCGTAGAGGGGTTTAAGGCTATCGCAGGGGAGATGCCTACCCTGGTAAAGTGCGAGGTCAATGTGGTTACTGACCGCCAGCAGCGCTCTTGGGCCGGCCGCGGCAGCGTCGATATCGATGGCTTCGTCGAGATGTACTTCGACAGCTATGGCGATATGAACGAGGCTCTTGAGGTCAAGGGCGAAGCGATCGCCGAGCTTTACGCGAAGGTCGCCGAGGCCCCGGTTTCCGAGTTCGTTTCCGTGAAGAAGGTCGACACTCCGGTTCCCGCTTACTTGCAGAAGAAGGGCCCGATCAAGCGCGTATCTTTCTGCGACCGCAAGGAAGGCGTGGACGCGATGACGTTCCACACCGAGTGGTGGTACACCCACTCCCTGCTCGTGAAGCACATGACCGGTTACTGCGGCTACAACCAGAACCTCGTCGTCGACCGCCTCGTCGACGGCAAGCACGTGAGCTACGAGGAGCTTCCCTTCGAGGGCATGGTCGAGTTCTTCTTCGAGGACATGGACGCCTTCGACGAGTGCTACGGCACCCCCGGCTTCGAGCGCCGCGCAAGCCCGCACGCTGCCGAGTTCATCGGTACCGTCACCACGTACTTCGTCGATCCTATCGTCGTCAAATAGGTTGATTCGCTACAGCCGCGTTGCACGCACGTGTAGCGCGGCTGCGTTTTCTCTCAACAAGCAACTCATTAAACATAACGTCACAAGGAGGACGGAATGAAATCCGAACGCGCAGCATTCTTTGATGAGGCGATCGTCTCCGGCCCGGGCCAGAAGGAGTTCGAGGAGCGCATCTACGCCGAGTCCCAGGCCAAGCACTGGCCTCGCGTCCCCGAGGGAACCGGCAAGTTCGACGGCCAGGTCGCCATCGTGACGGGCGCCGCCGGCGGCCAGGGCGAGATCGAAGCCAAGATGTTCGCGCAGCAGGGTGCGAAGGTCTACATGGTCGACGTCGTCGAGGAAGGCCTGAAGCGCGTCGAGGCCAACATCCTCGCTGATGGCGGCGAGGCCGTCGCGGTTGTCATGGACGTCGCCGACGAAGAGGGCTGGCAGAATCTCGTCGCCCGCATCAAGGAAGAGTGCGGTCGCCTCGATGTTCTCGTCAACAACGCCGGCATCTGCCAGAACGGCAGCGTTCTTACCGAGACCCGCGAGTCGCTCGAGCGCATCATGGACGTCGACTGCTGGGGCGTGTTCAACGGCATGCACTACTGCGCGCCCTCCATCATCGAGTCCGGCGGCGGCGCGATTGTGAACACCTGCTCCTATCAGGGCACTCACTTCGGTCCCGGCAACTTCGTCGGCTACGCGATGGCGAAGGCCGCCGCGATGGGCATGACCCGCGCGGCCGCAACCGACCTCGGCGCCCTGGGCGTTCGCGTTAACTCGGTCAACCCCGGCCTCATCCTCTCCGGTATGACGCTTCCCCGCGGCCAGAACCGCAAGGGTCTGTGCGACGCGTCCTCTCTGAAGCGCTACGGCATGCCCGAGGAGATCGCGTCCGTTGCCCTGTTCCTCGCTTCAGACGATGCGAGCTTCATCAACGGCGAGTTCATCTCCGCCGACGGTGGCGCCACCACGTATCTCCATCTCGCGACCGCGGACAAGAACTAGCAAAACAGCAAGGAGCCTCTTCTTTCGGAAGGGGCTCCTTCCACAAATCATATCGGAGTAAACAATGAAGGCGAGTTTCGGGGGAATGCTTGTCGAAGGGGACGATGATTGATTATGGCAAGATTTGACGGAAAAGTCGTTGTAGTGACTGGTGCGGCGAACGGAATCGGCCGCGGTATGGTCGAGCGCTTCCTCGAGGAGGGCGTCGAGGCCGTCGTGGCCGTCGACCTCGAGGAGACGACCCTTGAAGAGGTGTACGGGCAGGAGCCGCGTGTGCGCAGGTTCGCCCTCGACATCAGGGATTTCGATGCGGTTCATGCGATGGTCGACGCAGCGGTGGAAGAGTTCGGCCGCATCGATATCCTCATGAACAACGCGGGCATCTCCATCAAGGACAACGACAAGTACGGCATGCTCAATTGCCCGAAGGAAGCATGGGATAAGGTCATCCTGACCAACGTGTGCGGCACGTTCTACGTCGCCCAGGCCGTCGCCCAGGCGATGGTCGCGAAGGGCACGAAAGGTGTGATCATCAACACGTCGTCCAACACCTTCCGCTTCATCCCGAAGTACCTTGGCGCATACCCCGCGTCCAAGGCCGCCATCACCATCTTCACGAAACAGTTCGCCAAAGAGCTCGCCGAGTACGGCATTCGCGTGAACGCTTTCGGGCCAGGCACCGTAAAGACCCGCATGAGCGAGCCGACGCGCTTGAACCCCGAGATGAACGAAGCGTTCCTCAAGGCGCTCCCGACGCATCGCTACGGCGAGATTCACGAAGCGGTGAGCCTGGGCCTTTTCCTCGCGTCCGACGAAGCGTCGCTTCTGCTCGGTGAGACTGTTTTCGCAGACGGAGGTCAAAGCCTCTAATCGACTGTTCGACCGCCTGAGATGCACATCGATTTGAGGTATCGAATACGACAGGAGACTACCCATGGAAATGCAGAGATTTGTCGATAAGGTTGCGCTTGTCACCGGTGGCGCCAACGGCTTCGGCCGCGGCCTGACCGAGCAGCTCGTCAAGGAAGGCGCCAAGGTCGTCATCTTCGATATTGAAGACGACACGATGGAAGAGGTCTTCGGCGACAACGACGACGTCGTGTGCATGCACTGCGACGTGCGCGATTACGACCGCGTTCAGGAATGCGTGAAGGAAATCATCGAGCGCTTCGGCCGCATCGACATCCTTATGAACAACGCCGGCACGGTGTGCAGGCAAAGCTTTCTCGAGTGCACCAAGGAAGGCTGGCTCGAGGTTATCGATACCAACCTGAACGGCGTCTTCTACGTCGCCCAGGCGGTAGCGCGCACCATGGTCGAGCTTGGCGTCCAGGGCCATATCCTAAACGTCAGCTCCAACAGCTCCCGCACCACCATCAGCAACGTCACCCCGTACCCGCCTTCGAAGTCCGCGGTGAAGATGCTCACGCAGACCATGGCGCGCGAGCTCGCCGAGTACGGCATCCACGTGAACGCGATTGCCCCCGGCACGTCCCTCACGCGCATCACTTTGGGCACGCGCAACGACCCGGAGCGCAACGCCGCGTTCCTCGCCAAGATGCCGTTCCATCGTTACGGCGAGATTCGCGAGATGGTCGATGTCTCGTTGTTCCTCTGCTCGGAGGCGGCATCGTTTATCACCGGCGAGACCATCTACGAAGACGGCGGATTCAACCTGCAATAACCGGCTCTCGTTTGAAAGGAGCGTCCGATGACGACTTTGGAAGAGCTCGAGAAGCGCATCGCCGCACAGGAGGACTTGCGCGCGATCGAGCGTTTGCAGGCGAACTATTGGGATTATCTCGACGCCAAGAATTGGGAAGGCCTGCGCTCGATTTTGGTTGAGGACTTCGTGTTCATCAACAACACGACCGGTGGTCGCTACGAGGGCCGCGAGGGCATGCTCTCCACAATGGAGGGGAAGTTCTGCGATGGGGTCATCTCGAGCCACCAGGGGCATCACCACTGGGTCGAGCTCGTCGACAAGACCCATGCCATTTCCCACTGGTCGCTCGAAGACGACTTGTACGACTCGAAGCACGGCGGCGAGTTCGTCGGGCGCGCGCACTACGACAATAAGTACGTGAAGATCGACGGGCGCTGGTACTTCGAGGAGATGTCGCTCACCTACCTGCGCGGGAAGGGCGAGATCAAGAAGCTCGCGGACGATTGCGCGAACGCTTACAAGGTTTTCATGATGTAGGAAACTCGGGCCGCGCGGGCGCTGCCGTCGGCGCGGCTTCCTACTGTTGCAAGCCCCATCGGGGGTGGCTTTGCCCATAAAGGAGGAAACATGATCGTCCGTTGCGGACTTTTGAAGAAGAACGACAACCTGACCGACGAGCAGTTCGCCGAGCATTGGCTGAACGTTCACGGCCCCATCGTCGCCGACATGAAGAACGTGCGCGCTTACAAACAGAACGTGGTCATCGACCGCGAGCATCGCCATCCCATCGGGGGCGGCAGCGTCGACATTGACGGCTTCTCCGAGATGCACTTCGATGACTTTACCGCCATGCTCGACGGTGTGTCGTCTATGGACCAGGAAACCGGCAATGCCATGCTCGAGGATGCCGAGAAGCTTTTGTCCAAGCGTCTGTGCGACATCGTCGTGTTCGATCGCCGCGTCGTGCGCGAGGTTCCCGAGTATCTGCGCAATCGCGACGATATGATTCACCGCGTTGCCTTCATCCGTCGCTCCGAGAACGTCTCCGCTGCCGAGTTCCAGCGCGAGTGGTGCTACGCGCACGCCAAGCTCGTCGAGGCGTGCCCCGGCCATGCTGGCTATGCCCAGAACCTCGTCATGGCCCGCTATGTGGACGGCAAGCCCGCAACTTACGACGAGCTGCCCGTCGACGCTATGGTGGAGTTCTACTTCGAAAACTGGGACGCGTTCAATTGCTTCTATGCATCGGAGGAGTTCAAGCGCCTCTCCGCGCACGGTGCGGGCTTCATCGGATCAATCGATACGTACCTCGTGCAGTCGCACACCGTCGTCGAACACCCCTCCGACGGCGGCTATTGGCTGTAAAGCATTGCGACCCTGTCCGGGGTCACAAGGAGAAAGCGGGCCACGTGCCCGCTTTTCTTTTGCCGTAGCTCGGGGGCGGCGGGCTTTGGGGGCAAACTGCGGAGTTAATGCGCCCTCGGGGGCGGGCTTCGGGGTCCGCTTCGTCACGCGAGGTTTGCTCCCTATGAGGTTGAGACATTTGGTGCGTGATGAAGCGGAAACGATCAACCAGGGCAATTTCGCGAAAAACCCTCCGCCGTGGACAAATAACGGCGATATGCGAGTCAAGATGGCTTCCCGCGAGCTTCTCCCAATCGGTTCGAATGAGAAATTCCAGGTCGCAGCCTTCTGCCTTCTACGCGGACTTTTTCCTCGTAGTTAGTCGACTCACATATCGTTCGATTTTGTCCACGATGAGCGGAAATCGAGCGGAAAGGGATTTCTCAAGGTTGCTGCCAAACTTGGTGCGCATTGAGCGCCGCTAAAATCGACATGCGCTTCGGCGCGGCTCTCAAGTGGCTTCTTGAAGCTTCCCATGAGGGTAATTTGCCGAATCGGGCAGACATCTCGCTCAAATGTTGATGACAAGGCTCGCTTCTTCATGGATACTGATTCGAATGCGAAAAATCGAACAGTAAAGGAACCGCATGGGCACAACCCAGATAATCGCCATCGTCGTGTTCGTCGTCGTCATGGTGGCGATCATAACCGAAAAGGTTCATCGCGCACTTGCCGCCGTCGTTGGCGCGATGATTCTGCTTATCCTCCACGTGGTCAGCTTCGACGCGGCCATGGAGCACGTCGACTTCAACACGCTCGGCGTGCTTTTGGGCATGATGCTCTTCGTCGCCGTGGTGAAGCTATCGGGGCTTTTCGAGTACCTGGCCATCAAGTGCGCGCGCCTTGCGAAGGGCAACCCCTGGCTCGTGATGGTGCTCTTCGTCTGCTTGACCGCAGTGCTCTCGGCGCTGCTCGACAACGTGACGACGGTCCTTCTCATCGGCCCCATGACGGTCACGGTCTGTCGCCTGCTCGACCTTGACCCTCTGCCGTTCTTCCTCGCCGAGATCATGGCCTCCAACATCGGTGGCACGGCCACCCTCATCGGCGATCCGCCCAACATCATGATCGGCTCGGCGGCGGGCCTCTCGTTCGCGGACTTCGTCATGGTTGACGCGCCGGCGGCGATTATCTGCCTCATCGTGATGATCGGCCTGTTCTATCTCCTGTTCGGCCGCAAGTTCAAGGTCGACGAGGAGCACAAGCGCGCCCTCATGGAGCGCGACGAGCGCGAGGAGATCAAGAACCCCACGCTCCTGCGCCAGAGTGTCATCATGATCATCCTCGTGACGGCGGGCTTCATGCTGCACGGTTCGCTCGGCATCGAGTCCTGCGTCGTCGCCCTCACCGCGGCAGGTATCCTCATGCTGATCTCGGGCGAGCGCATTGAAGAGGCCCTCGCGCACGTCGAGTGGACGACGCTCGTCTTCTTTGCCGGCCTGTTCATCGTGGTCGGCGCCCTGTCCGAAGTCGGCGTCATCGGAATGCTCGCGCAGGCCTTGATCGACGTTACGGGTGGCTCGACCTTCGTCGCCATGCTCGTGCTGCTCATCGCTTCGGCGATCATCTCGAGCTTCCTCGACAACATCCCCTTCGTCGCTACGATGATCCCGATCCTGCTTTCCATGGAGGCGACCGGCATGGACGTTATGCCCCTGTGGTGGGCCGTGTCGCTCGGCGCCTGCCTCGGCGGCAACGGCACGCTCATCGGCGCGTCGGCGAACGTCGTCATGTCCGATATCGCCAAGAAGCACGGCACCGAGATCACGTTCATCGGCTTCTTGAAATACGGCTTCCCGATCATGCTCGTCACCATCGCTGTGTCGGCTGTGTACCTTGTCGTGCGCTTCCCGCCGATGTAGGGTGTGACGGGTAAGGTAGGCAAACCAAACGGACGAATCGGGGCTGGCGAAAGTGCCGGCCCCGTTTTTCATACCGTAGAAAGAGAAAAGATAGGAATCATGTCGTCTTCTGCGTCAAATGAGCATTGCGGGCAATGCGCGCGGCTTGCGGCGTGCGTCGTGGCGCTCGTCCTGTGGATGTGGTTCATCTTCTTCATGTCGGCAAACGACGGCGACCACTCCCAGGGCATGAGCGATGGCGTGACGTCTCTCGTTCTCTCGGCAGTGTGGCCGGGCTATTCCGGCATGTCGCCCGATGAGCAGATGGCTGTCGTGGAATCGCTCAGTTTCCCCGTGCGAAAGGCGGGGCATTTCAGCGAGTACGCCGTGTTGGGTCTGCTCGCCTTTGCGACACTGCGCCAGGCCCAGGCACTTCGGTCTTCCCAAGCGCTGCGGAATACGCGCAAGATCGCCCCTGCTGCGGCGGGCGCGGTGGTTGTCTCCTTCTTGTACGCCTGCTTTGATGAGTTCCACCAGCTGTTCGTTGCGGGCCGAAGCGGGCAGCCGTTCGATGTCGGCGTCGACACGGTGGGCGCGCTTGTGGCGGTCGCCATCGCGGTGGCCGCGGCGCGCATGCGGGAAAGGCGCCGCGTTTAGCGCGGCCTTGCGCCGCTTTTCGCATCGGTGCGATATGCTGTTGTCCGTACATTTCTCAAACTGTTGTTTCCCGAAAGTCAGGATTCCATGATTAGACTCAACTGCGATTACTGCAAAGGCGCGCTCCCCGAGGTTCTCGAGGCGCTCCAGACTATTAACGACCAGGCGTTTTGCGGCTATGGCTGCGACGAGGTGTGCGAGCGCGCGGCCCGCCTGATTCGCGAGCGTGCAGGTGCGCCCTCGGCCGATGTGCACTTCCTCGTTGGCGGCACGCAGGCGAACTTCGTCGTCATCGAGTCCGCCCTGCGCCCATGGCAAAGCGTCATCTGCGCGGACTCCGGGCACATCAACGTGCACGAGACCGGCGCGGTCGAGCACGCGGGCAACAAGTGCGAAACCGCACCTGCTCACGATGGCAAAATCAGCGCCGACCAGGTGCGTGCCATCGCCGCCAACTGGGCGGGAAGCATCATTCCCGAACATATCACGCAGCCCAAGATGGTCTATCTTTCCATGGCGACGGAGACGGGTTCCGTCTACACGCTCGCCGAGCTCGCCGCCATCCGCGCGGTGTGCGACGAGTTCTCGCTCTACCTGTTCATCGACGGCGCGCGTCTGTCCTACGGTCTCGAGGCGATCGGCGGCGACGTTTCCCTCGAGGACATCGCGCGCCTCGCTGACGTGTTCTATTGCGGCGGCACGAAATGCGGCGCGCTGTTCGGCGAGGCCGTCGTCATCGTGAACGACGAACTCAAGCCGCATTTCCGCGCGAACATGAAGCAGAACGGGGCCATGCTCGCGAAGGGGTGGCTGCTTGGTGCGCAGTTCGAGGCGCTCTTCACCGACGACCTCTACTTCAAGGTCGCCCGTCGTGCGAACGAGTATGCCGCGCGCGTGAAGGACGCTTGCGCGAAGGCGGGCATTCCCCTGTTCGCGCAGACGACGACAAACCAGGTCTTCATCAACTTCACCGACGCTCAGTACGCGCAGATCTCCGAGCGGTTCGAGTTGGAATTCGAGGAGCGCACGGATGAGGAGCACGTCGCCATTCGCGTCTGCACGAGTTGGGCCACGCGCGAAGAGGAGATCGTTGCGCTCGAGGAGGCCATTGCGGCATTGTAGACACTTCTCCGCAAGACGCTGTTTCACGGTGGGGTGTTGCTGCTCGCTGGGGAAAAGCTAGTGACCTGAGCTGTTCATAAAGAAAGGAACCTCATGGAAATTCTCGATACGCTGCTTCATCGCCGCAGCATCCGCAGCTTTACGGGAGGAAGCATTCCCCGCGAGACGGTCGAGGCGCTTCTCGTCGCGGGCATGTCCGGCCCTGCGGGCAAGGGGAAAAAGCCCTGGCGCTTCGTCGTCGTAGAGGACGCGGAGACGATTTCCCGCCTGGCCCAAGCTCGCGATCCCAAACAGAAGCTTTTCGACACGGCGAGCCTGGTCATTGCCGTGTTCGGGGACCCGTCCATCGCCGACACGTGGGTCGAAGACTGCTCGGTTGCCATGACCAACATGCACTTGGCGGCCGATGCGCTGGGCCTTGGCAGCTGCTGGGTCCAGGCCCGCATGCGCACTGCCGCCGACGGTACACCTTCGAGCGACTATGTCAGCCACATCCTCGGCGCACCGGAAGGCCTTTCCCCTGAGGCGATGCTCGTTGTGGGAACCATCTGCGAGCATCCGGCTCCCCATACGCCCGCCGACATCGATATGTCGCTTGTGAGCTGGGAAAGCTTCTAAGTGCAACGCTTTCGCGATTTCGTGCGGCGCGAGGTCGTTCTCGTTGTCGCTATCGTGCTCGCCGCCGCGTCGTGCTTTGCCGTTCCGCCCGACGCGGCGTACTCCTCCTATATCGACTGGCACACGCTCGCGCTGCTCTTTTGCCTGATGGCTGTCGTTGCCGGGCTTCGCTCTCTCGGCGTCCTCGATTCGATGGGGAAGTGGCTCGTCTCGCGTGCGAAGTCCCAGCGCGCAATCGCGTTCGCGCTTGTGGGAATCGTTTTCTTCGCAAGCATGGCGGTGACGAACGACGTGGCGCTCATCACGTTCGTTCCCCTCGCCCTCGTGACGCTTCGCGCGGCGGGCATGGAGGGTCGCGCGCTCCTCGTGGCTGCGCTCATGACGGTCGCCGCGAACCTCGGCAGCATGCTTACACCTGTCGGGAATCCCCAAAACCTGTACCTGTTCACCGCTTCAGGGATGTCGGTTTCCCGCTTCCTGCTGCTCATGGCACCCTACACGGTGCTTTCCGCAGCGCTTCTGACCGGGTGCATTTTCGTGCTGTTCAGGTCAAAGCCTTGTTGCGGGGAAGAGGCTGGCAAGAACGGGGGCTGCGTTCGGGGTGCTGCTGGTGGGGGAGAGGTCGTCCCGCGGTCGTGCTGGTCCGACGGCGCTGCGCCCGACTCTGCAAATGAGGCCCGCGAAGCCGCCGCCCCTGCGCCCCTGTGGAGATGCAGCTGCGGACGTCTTGCAATTTACCTGGTGCTATTCTGCATCTGCCTGCTTGCAGTTGCGGGAATCGTCGATGTGCG
This sequence comes from Coriobacteriia bacterium, assembly GCA_030540225.1. Taxonomy (GTDB): domain Bacteria; phylum Actinomycetota; class Coriobacteriia; order Coriobacteriales; family Eggerthellaceae; genus Ellagibacter. Next base: position 20,352 of record JAUNWQ010000026.1, read on the forward strand.
CATAGTGCTTGCCGTCGTCATCGCGACCGTCGCGCTTACTGATGCCGAGCAGCTTCGACGCGTTGATTTCGCGCTCCTGCTCACTTTCGTGGCGCTGTTCGTCTTTGTGGGGAACATGGTGCGCATTCCGTTTGTCCACGATGCGGTGGCGGGGCTCGTGGGGCAAAATGCGGTCATCGCGGCAGTGGGCGCGAGCCAGGTGGCCAGCAACGTCCCCGCGGCCGTGCTGCTCTCCGGGTTCACGAGTCAATGGGACGCCCTCATCGTGGGCACGAATCTTGGCGGGCTTGGGACGCTCATCGCCTCGATGGCGAGCCTGATCACCTTCAAGGCGATCTCCATCGGCCGCGTGGGGGCGAAGATGCGGTATCTTAAAGTGTTTACGCTGGTCAACGTGGTATTTCTGGCGGTTTTGCTCGGGTTTGCCCTGCTTTTTGGCCTATAGCTGCCCAGCCAGCCAAACACCTGCCGTCGTGAGATAGGGCTTGCTGGCGCCAACCTCGCTACGACCTGCATCTCGGATAGGGTATGCTTTCGTAAAGACAAGAAAGGAGCGCCCCGATGAAGCTTTTGATTGCATCTGACATCCACGGCTCGGCCTACTGGTGCCGCGCGCTCATGGCGCGAATCGAGGCTGAATCGCCCGACACCATCGTCCTTCTGGGCGACCTTCTCTATCATGGTCCGCGAAACGACCTTCCGCGCGATTACGCGCCGAAGGAGGTGCTTGCCATGCTGAACACGCTGGCCGACCGCGTCGTTGCCGTGCGCGGCAATTGCGATAGCGAGGTCGACCAGATGGTGCTCGATTTCCCATGCATGGCCGACTACGCAATCGTGATGGACGCGGAACCTGCGGAGGGCGCAGATGGACATCCCGCTCCAAAGGCCAAGCCGCGCCTGCTGTTCTGCACGCACGGCCACCTGTTTGGGCCGCAGAATGTGCCGCCGCTCGCGCGAGGCGCCGCCCTTCTGTACGGGCACACCCACGTGAAGGAGATTTCCTCACGCGATGGCGTTCTCTTCGTGAACCCCGGTAGCGTTTCTCTCCCGAAGGACGACTCGAACAGTTATGCGATTTACGAAAATGGCAACTTTGAGCTGCGGAAACTTGTAGAGGAATAAATGCGGGCGCGTCGCGCCGTCGCCAAGCCCTTTCCTTCCCGATCGGGCCAAGCCCGCGCGCGGCGCAGCCCTTGTCTTCTCGTTGGCGCCGTCGCCAAGCCAGCGCCGCCCTTATTTTGCGATCAGCGTGCCAAGGCGCATGCAGTCCGCGGATGCGTCGTCGTCGGGGTAGTCCTTCGCGATGACGGAGTCGACCACATCGACGCCCGCCTCCTCCGCGCGCTTCTCCCAAAGCTCCATCCACTCGCCGTCGTTCCAATCGTAGGACCCGAACAACGCCACCTTGCGACCAGGAAGATGCGGCTCCACCTCATCGTACATGGGCAAGAACTCCATCTCTTCGAGCTCCTCGTCTCCCATTGCGGGGCAGCCGAACGCGAAAGCGTCATAGTTATCGAGCTTGCTCGAATCGAAATCCGCAGCTTGGATGAGATCGGCCTCGCCACCGGCGGCACGCGCGCCTTGCGCAATCAAATCGGCCATGGCCTCGGTGTTTCCCGTGCCGCTCCAATAAACGATAGCGACTTTATTCATGATAGGTTCTCCTTGCATATCGGTTGCTATTCGGTTCCGAGCGCTCATCTTTTGCGCTGGGCGATGCGCACGCAGGCTCCCCTCCCGCGTGCGCATCGCCCAGCGCGCTCTTAGCTGGCCTGGGAATAGGCCTCGTCGGCAGGGAAGGCGTCGTCGAGGATGGCGAGGCATTCCAGCGACACTCCCTCGTCGAAAAGTGCCTCATAGGCGCGCGTGCATTCCTTGTATTTGCAGAAGCACTCCTTCGCGTCGCGCTCGCATGAGTACACCTTCCAGCATCCGCTGCACAGGTAGTTCTCGCCCTTGTTCTCGATGAACCCCATGACGTCCTTAAACGGGTATCCCAGAAAAAGGCCGATCTCGTGAGGGAACTCGCAAGACCCTGAAAGCGTGCTTTGCAGGTCGGTCCCGCAGATGCGCTTGTACAGAAGCTCGATGCAGGCCGCGAGGGAGCCGGTATCGTATCCCTCCTGCGCGAGGAAGCTTGCAACCTCAGGTCGCGAAAGGTCGCGTCGAAGCAGGTCGGGGCGGTAGACATAGAGAAGCACCCCGGATTTCCTTCGCGCCAAAAGCTCGATGCGTACCCCGCAATCGTAGAGCTTGTCGCGCGTTGTGCGCAGCGCGTAGGCCAGGTTGCGCTCATGGTCCCGCGCGGAGACTATGCCCGACTTGCTCTTGCCGAGCCCAGGGACCGACTCGTCGCGGCAGACGAACAGGCTTCCCGGCTTGATGCCAGCCAGTGTCGGCGTGCAGTGGTGTACCAGTTTTCGCTCGAACAATTTCACATATTCGCGTTTGTCCACGGGAACGCTCCTTTTGCACGGCTTTCTCGGCGATAGTTAACTCTGGGAAACTTATAAATCAGCGGCAAACGCGAGTCAAGCGTTTGGTTGAAAAAGTTTGCCATCGGTTACAATATTGCAGAAACACGATTTCCCGATTCGCGCTATCATGGACGAATTCACACGTAAGGAGATTGCTATGGCTTTCAAAGAAATCGCACCTGAGGAGCTGATGCTCAACCCGTTCACGAAAATCGGGAAGGAGTGGATGCTCATCACCGCCGGCGCCGATGCCGGGCATTGCAACACCATGACCGCGAGCTGGGGTGCCATGGGCGTTATGTGGGGCAAGAACGTGGTGAGCGTTTACATCCGCCCGCAACGCTACACCAAGGAGTTCGTCGATGCAGAAGAGCGTTTCACCTGCGCATTTTTCGGCGAGGGGAACCAGCGTGAGGCACTGAGCCTTTTGGGCAAGGTATCGGGTCGCGACGTTCCCGACAAGATTTCCCAGGCGGGGCTCACGCCTGTTGAAGTCGGCGGGTCGGTTGCCTTCGAGGAGGCCGAGCTCGTGTTCGTATGCCGCAAGCTGTACGCGCGCGAGCTTCCGCCGGAGGACTTCATCGATACCTCCTGCGATGCGCGCTGGTATCCCAACCACGACTACCACACCATGTATATGGCCGAGATCGAAAAAGTTCTCGTAAAGGAATAGCTTCGCATTTCGAGAAGCAAGGATGCCCGCACAAGAATCAGTCGGGACGAGGGAAAGCCCGCGCGAGGTAGAGGCACGCGCGGGCTTTCTGCTAAAACGAAAAGAGTGCGGCGGCGTTGCCTTTGGCTGCCCGGGCCTTGTACTCACTTACGATGGCGAGTCGACTGACGGTCGAGGCGGCCAGGGGATGGGGAAGCTCATCGGGTGGAAACCAGCCAACTGCCGTGCTCTCGTCGTCCCCCACGAAAGGCACGGTGTCGCTCTCGGTGGGCGTGCAGATGAAAAGGATGTCAAGGTATCGGCATTGGTCGCCGTTCGCGTACTCCACCAGGTAGTTTGATGATTTCACGCTCGCGATTGCCTGCGGCGCAACGTGCACGCCCGTCTCCTCAAGCACCTCGCGCACGCACGTGCGGCCAGGCTCCTCCCCAGGCTCCACAATGCCGTACACAAGCGCCCACTCGCCCGTGTCACTGCGCCGTCCGAGCAGGATGCGCCCGTCTGCGTCCTCGACATAGGCCGTAATTCCCGTAAGCCAAAGCGGGTCGTGGCCGATCTTCTCGCGCAGTGAAAGGATGAAGTTCGGGGTCGTCATCGCAGCTCCCTGCGTCTATTGCAAAAGCGGCGTCAGCTCGCCAAGGGCGAACACGTCGAGCTCCCGCGTAGCGCGCGAAATGCTCGTGTAGAGGCGGTTTTTCGCGATGCGGTCATCGGCGGGGAAGAGTCCTGCGCTCGCGTTCGGGATGATGACGTGGTCGAACTCAAGCCCCTTCGCAAGCGGCAGCGTGAGCAGCACGCACCCCGACCGAGGGAGCGCTCCCGTCGCATCTACCAGCTGGGGAGCGTCGTTCCCCAAAGCCGCGACAAGTTTCGTCGCCTCGTGCTTCCACGGCACGATGACGGCAGTGAGCCCCTCGTCGCTCGAGCCCGCCTCGCGCACGGCCTCTCGCACGGCATCCGCCCACGCGTCCTTGTCCTCGAAAACCTCGACGCGCGGCGCCGAGCTCTCGCGTTGCACGGACGACACCTCCATGCGCTCGCTTTCGGGCAGAAGGCGCGCGAACAGGTCGGTGATGCTGGGGGTGGAGCGGTAGCTCGTCATGAGATGGCACTCGCTCACCTCGCCGCGCAGGCGCTCAAACGTGCTTTTGACCTGTGCAAACGTTAGTCCACCCTCGCGAATCGCCTGGTTCTCGTCGCCGAGCAGCATGAAGTGGGCACGGGGGAAGAACCGGGCGAGAACTGCGAGCTGGGGAATCGTGTAGTCTTGCACCTCGTCGATCATGACGTAGCGCGCGTCGGGGTTCGAGAGCCCCGTGCACGCGATCTTCAAGTAGAGCCACGCCGCGGGCGGCAGGCTTTCCGCGCCGATCAGGCGGCGTCCCAAGTTGTCCACGTGCAGCCATTCGTCGCGCGCGATCATGCCGTACGCGATATCGAAGCGGCCGCGGATCAGCTTGAGCGCGGCCTTGCGCACCTCTTTGTCGTCGTCGATGTTCACCGGTTCGCCGAACGCCGCGAGCTGCTCGTCGTGGGTGAGGGAGACCACCTCGTCAAAGGCCTCGTCGCTTGACGCCATCGACGCAAGCTTGGAGTCGAGGCGTCGCGTGAGCTCCTCGCGCATCAGGTTCGACAGGCGCGCGCCAGGCTCGATGCGCGGCCATTTCGCGCGCACTTGATGCACCTGCGCTGCCGTGATCAGTTTCACGTGCCCCACGCGGATGTCGCAGAAATCGCCCTGCTGGTACTCGAACCTGCCGCTCTCAAGTGCCTCGTCGATGTGCCAAAGGGTCGCCTCGTCGACGGTGCCCTTCCCGAAGCCCTGCCCCTGCGGCAAGAGCGTGCGCGCGAACTCCGCGAGGGTGAGGGTCTCCGGGTTGCGCTCGCCCATGTCGGGCAGCACGTTTGCGATGTAGTGGCGAAACACCGGGTTCGGCGTGATGAGGAACACGTCCTCGGGGCGGAGGCTCTCGCGGTGCTGGTAAAACAAATATGCGATGCGCTGGAGCAGCACCGAAGTCTTGCCCGAACCCGCGATGCCGGCGACGAGCAGCACGGGGCTGTCCTCGTGGCGAATGACGGCGTTCTGCTCCTTCTGGATGGTCGCGGTGATCGCCTGCATCTGAGAGGTGCGCTGCTTGGACAGCGACGCGAGAAGCAGCGAATCCTGGATGGCGATGTTGGTGTCGAAATAGGCGCGCAGCTCGTCGCGTACGATGTCGAATTGACGACGCAGCGTGAGGTCGACGGCGATCGTGCGGCCGTTCGCGCGGTAGTGCGTGGGCCCCATGTCCTGGTTGTAGTACACCTCGGCGACGGGCGAGCGCCAGTCGACCACGAGGCGCCGGCAGCTGTCGTCGGACACGCCCGCAGCTCCGATATAGAGCTCCTTCGGCGCGGCGCCGCGTTTGAAGTCGAGGACAATCTTCGCGAAGTACGGTTGGCTCAAGAGCAGGCCGATGTTGGAGAGCTTCTCGGCGGCGGCGTCTTGCGTCTGATTGTACGAGTCGATGACGC
>JAUNWQ010000126.1 GCA_030540225.1 Coriobacteriia bacterium
GGAGGCGGTCATGGCTGCCGATGCAGGTAGCAACGACGCGTCCTCGATGGGTCGCATCGCCGGGTCTTCGGGCCGCCAGATCGAAGGCTTCAGCACCAAGAGCGCAAGCCGCTCCGACTAGGGAAGCGAGGTGGAATAGTATGGCATTGCCGCAGATAGACAGCTTGAAGACGCCCGATGCGTCGCTTTCGCGTGCAGCGAGCCCGCGCAGGGGGAGGCTCCCCCTGATAAATCTCCCCTTCGTTGCGATTATCGTGCTGCTTGTGGGGTACGGCCTGCTTGTATGCTGGTCGTCTATCGAGGGGTCGAACGACACGACCTACAGCTTCTCGCGTCAGCTCCTCTTCGCCGCGGTGGGCGCTGTCGTCATGATGCTCATGTGGCGGGTGGACTACCAACGGTTCGCGAACGCGGTCATGCCGCTGTTCATCTTGAACATCGCGCTCATCTTATCCCCGCATATCCCGGGTCTCGGCACCGACGCTGGCATGGGCGCCCAATCGTGGCTGAAGCTCGGCATTCAGGTGCAGCCAGGCGAGTTCGCGAAGGTCACGATCATCCTTATGGACGCGGCTCTTGTGGCTCGTTACGGCGGCCGCCTCGATGACCTGCGGGAATATTTGAAAGTCGTTTTCTTCATCCTGGTGCCGTTCTTGGCCATCATGACGCAGCCCGACTTGGGCACGGGCCTTGTATACCTTGCAATCGGCGCGATGGCGCTCGTTGCAGGCGGCGCCCGCACGAAGTACCTGCTCATCACGTTGGCGCTGGGAATCGCGGCCATCGCGGCGGTGTTCGCGATCGATCAGGTCATTTACAACACCACCGGCGAGTACAAGCTGCTCAAGCAGTACCAGCGCAACCGTCTGCTCGTGTTCCTCGACCAAGACGGCTCGAACACGTCGTCGTCGGGGTATAACCTCCAGCAAGCGAAGATTGCCATCGGCTCGGGTGGGCTTTTCGGGAAAGGTCTGCTCAACGCCACTCAGTCGGGGCATGGCTTTCTGCCCGAGGCGCAGACTGACTTCATCTTCTGCGTGCTTGCCGAGCAGTTCGGCTTCGTGGGGTCGATGGCTCTGCTCGCGCTTTATGGCGCGCTCATCTACGTGAGCATGCGCATCGCGCGCAACTCGAACGACCTGTTTGGAACCTTGATAGTCATGTGCGTTGTCGGCATGTGGTTGTTCCAGATATTGGAGAATATCGGCATGGATTGCGGGCTTATGCCCATCACGGGCATCCCCCTGCCGTTTGTGAGCTACGGTTCGACTGGCATGATCATGAGCTTCATGGCGCTGGGGCTCATCGGCTCGGTCTATCGCGGATCGAACATCGACAAGAAGAAAGAAGGGCGGCTATGAAACTTCCCATCGACCTTATGGCGGTCATCGAGGCGGCGACCGACATCGAAAGCGCTCGCAGCACGTCAGTGTCTGTGAGCGTGCTCATCGATGATTCGGCGCCTGGCGATGTGGCGGCGCATGTTCGCTCGGCCTTCGTCGGCGCGGGTGCGTATGCTCGCGTGACCGTGGGGTATTTCGCGGGTCCCGCCTTCTCGCCGTACGAAGGCGACGACATGGCGGTGATCGTCGCCGGCTTTTCCGAGGAAGTGGGCCGCCGAGCTGCGGAAATTCGCGCTGCGGGCGTTCCCGTGATGGTCGTGACGTCGATGCCGAGCCTCGTAGCCGACATGGCGAGCGCGTACGGTAATCCCATTCCCGAAGGCGATCTGGTCGCGCCCGAAGGCGTTGAAGGCTGCGAGGCCGACGGCGATGCCGCCTGCGAGAGCGGGGAAGTCGCGGGCGCGCATGTGAGCGTGTTCGCAGGTATACGCGCGGCGAAGTCAGCGGGCGCGGGTGCAGCCGCGGGGTCCGCGGGCGCGCAGGCGGCGTCGCCTGATGTCCTCGACGCCCCGATTCCCATCGATGCGGCTGCGGCTTGTGCGCTCGATCGCCGCATGGGCGAGTGGGTTGTGGCCGCGTGCCGCGAGAAGCGCCTCGCCCTCGCGCTGTCGTTCCCGTTCGTGCGCAAGCCGCTTTCGCTCGAGGCGGTGGGCGCGACGTCGCTTCAGAACGCCGGCATCGGCATCGTGCTTTTCATTCCTGGCGCCGATATGCCGCTTATGACGCTCAACCAGGCGAAGATGCTGCTCCAAATCGCCGCCGCGTACGGCGAGCCCATGAGCGCCGCGCGCGTGAAGGAACTCGCCGCCATCGTTGCCGGTGGGTTCGCGTGCCGCAGTGTCGCCCGCCAGGTCGCGGGCGCGGTGCCCGCCATCGGCTGGGCCGTGAAGGCCGGCGTGGGCTATGCGGGCACGAAGGCGATGGGCCTTGCAGCTGTCGAGTACTTCGAGCGCGGCGGCAACATCGCAGGTCTTGCGGGCGTCGTTTCCTCAGCGACGGCGAAAGCGACGCAGATTGCGGGCGATGTCGCGGCGACTCCTGCGGGCGCGCGCGTGCTCTCGACCGTGAAGACGGCGGTCCGCCAAGGCGCCGCGTCGGTTCTCAAGAAGACTGAATAAGGGCCGCATCTGCGGTTTTGCGTATCAAGGGTATATCGAGGGGGATACATGATCGACTTGTGGCCGCGGCTTGAGCCGCTGCTTGCGCGCGTGGAGCGACCGGCGCGCTATCTCGACCACGAATGGGGGAGCACGCGCAAGGAAGGCGTGGACTTCAACTATTGCATGGTCTACCCGGACACCTACGAGCTCGGGCAGCCGAATCAGGCGGTTCGCATCCTCGTGAACGCGGTGAACGCGACCGAGCACCTCGCCGCCGAGCGCGCGTTTCTGCCTGCGGTTGACCTGATCGACCTCATGCGCGAAGAGGGCATCCCGATGTTCTCGCTCGAAAGCTGCGCCCCGCTTTCGGGGTTCGACGCGATTGGCATCACGCTGCCGCACGAGCTTGCGGCGACCAACGTTCTCGACGTGCTCGACCTGTCGGGCATTCCCCTGCGTGCGACCGATCGCGCGCAGGACGACCCGATTGTGCTTGGCGGTGGGCCTTGCGTTTTCAACCCTGAGCCCTATGCGCCGTTCTTCGACGCGATGCTCATCGGCGAAGGCGAGGAGTCGCTGCCCGAGGCGCTGCTCTGCGTGCGCGAGGGACGCCGCGCGGGTGCGACGCGCCAGGATATCCTGCGCTCGCTCGCGGCGCTTCCCGGGTGCTACGTTCCCTCGCTGTATCGCGTGCGGGAAGAAGAGGAGGCGCAGCGCGCGGGCTCATGGGTCGAGCCGCTCGAGCCGGGCGTTCCCGAGCATATCGAGAAGCGCCTGTTCGCGGGCTTCTCGGAAAGCTCTGGGTGGGAGCCGTGCATCGTTCCCTATACCGAGTGCGTGCACGATCGCCTTTCGGTCGAGGTGCTGCGTGGGTGCGCGCGCGGGTGCCGCTTCTGCCAGGCTGGCATGATGTACCGTCCGGTGCGCGAGCGCTCTGCGGACAACGTGGTGTCGTCGGTGCTCGATGGCCTTGCTGACACCGGCTACGACGAGGTGAGTCTGACCTCGCTTTCCTCGACCGACCATTCTCAGATTGCCGATATCCTCATCAAGCTGAACCATGCGTGCGACGGCAAGGGCGTGCGCATCTCGCTTCCTTCCCAGCGCCTCGACTCGTTCGGCGTCGACATGGCCGAGCTCGTCGCGGGGCAGAAGAAGGGCGGCCTTACCTTCGCGCCCGAGGCGGGTACGCAGCGCCTGCGCGACGTGATCAACAAGAACGTGACGG
>JAUNWQ010000127.1 GCA_030540225.1 Coriobacteriia bacterium
CTATGTGCGGCGTAGGCCGCTAATTAGCCCGTCCAAGAATTGGGATGCAGTTCAATTTCTCGGGGCTCTTTTTTCGTTGTCTCTGATTTCACTTTAGTATTTTCTTGCGTTCAAACGCAATTGGCATGCGTTCAAATTCTAAAGTCGGATTGCACAAATGCAATTGCGAAAAGTTGAGTCTATCGCACTTAGATTACTTGACATGACGTATCGCGTCGTTACAATGCCTTTTAGCACTCAAAGACGAGGACTGCCAAAGCAAAATGCGAAAGCGGTCCTTCGAGAACAGGAAGCGAAACGCCATGAAGAAATTCAAAACAGAGAGCAAGAAACTGCTCGATCTCATGATCAACTCGATCTACACCAATCGTGAGATCTTCCTTCGCGAGCTTATCTCGAACGCGTCCGATGCGGTCGACAAGCTTTATTTCAAGAGCCTGACGGATTCCGACGTGCAGCTTTCCAAGGATGAGCTGGCCATTCACGTCGGCTTCGACGAGGGTGCTCGCACTATCACCATCTCCGACAACGGCATCGGCATGACGAAGGACGAGCTCGACAAGAACCTTGGCACCATCGCACACTCCGATTCCCAGGCGTTCAAGACCGACAACGCCGAGCAGCAGGGCGACGACATCGACATCATCGGCCAGTTCGGCGTTGGCTTCTACTCCAGCTTCATGGTTGCCTCCAAGGTGCGCGTCGTCTCCCGCGCGTTCGGCAGTGACGAGGCATGGGCGTGGGAATCCGACGGCGTTGAAGGCTACACCATCGCCGAGGCCGAGCGCGCCGAGCACGGCACCGACGTCATCCTCACGCTCAAGGAGAACACCGACGAGGACAACTACGACACCTATCTTTCCGAGTACGGCCTGAAGGACCTGATTAAACGCTACAGCAACTACGTGCGCTACCCCATCCAGATGGAGGTTTCCAAGACGCGCGAGAAGCCGAAGCCCGAAGACGCCGGCGACGACTACAAGCCCGAGTACGAGACCTACACCGAGACCGACACGATCAACTCGATGATTCCCATCTGGAAGCGCAAGAAGTCTGATGTGACCGACGAGGAGTACAACGAGTTCTACAAGACGAACTTCCACGATTTCGCCGACCCTGCGCGCACCGTCTCGCTGCATGCCGAGGGCGCGCTGACTTACGACGCGCTGCTGTTCGTGCCGAGCCGCGCCCCGTATGACCTGTACAGCAAGGATTTCAAGAAGGGCCTTGCGCTTTATAGCTCCAACGTGCTCATCATGGACAAGTGCGAAGACCTCCTGCCCGACTACTTCAACTTCGTCCGCGGCATCGTCGACTCGCAGGACCTCACGCTCAACATCTCGCGTGAGACGTTGCAGCACAACAGCCAGCTGAAGGCAATCGCCCGCCGCGTCGAGAAGAAGATCAAGTCCGACCTCGAGAACTTCCTCGAAAAGGATCGCGAGGGCTACGAGAAGTTCTTTGAGAACTTCGGCCGCGGCATGAAGTACGGCCTCTACACCTCCTACGGCACGGCGAAAGACGTGCTGGGCGACCTGCTCCTCTTCTACTCGGCAAAGCAGAAGAAGATGATCACGTTCAAGGAATACGTGAAGGCTGCCGCCGATGGCCAGGAGACCATTTACTACGCTACGGGCGACTCCGTCGAGCGCATGGCGCAGCTGCCGATCGTGACGACGGTGCTCGCGAAGGGTTACGACGTGCTGCTGTGCCCCGAGGACGTCGACGAATTCTGCATGATGGCCATGTCCGATTACGCTGTGCCCGACGCGGCCGACCCCGACTCGCTCACCGCGTGGCCGCTTAAGAATGTGGGCGGCGAGAACCTCGGCCTTGAATCCGACGAGGAGAAGAAGGAAGCCGAGGAGACGGCCGAGTCCAACAAGGACCTGTTCGAGGCCATGAAGAGCGCCCTCGACGGCAAGGTGGAGAAGGTTGCGGTGTCCACGCGCCAGACCGACGCCCCTGCCTTCATCACCACCGAAGGCGGCGTGTCGCTTAAGATGGAGAAGATTCTCGCGGGCGCGCCGAAGAGCGCCGAGGAGGAGGGCGCGGTGAAATCGCATCGCGTGCTCGAAGTGAACGCGAAGCACCCGGTGTTCGAGGTCATGCAGAAGGCGCAGGAAGCGGGCGACGACGAGAAAGTGAAGCTGTACTCGGGCATCCTGTACGATCAGGCGCTTCTCGTTGAGGGCATCCCGCTGGACGATCCGGTTGCCTACACTGAGGCGGTCACGAAGTTGATGAAGTAGGCCGCAGGGCGCGAACGGGGGAACGGGGAATCGGCCACCGAAAGGAGAATCGGGAATCGGTTCAAGAAAACCCTTGCGCTTGCGCGATTGATTCGCTATCATCTATTTTCGCGTCTGAAGCTTGTGCTTCACTCGTTTGCCAACGTGGCTCAGCTGGTAGAGCAACGCACTCGTAATGCGTAGGTCAGCGGTTCGAATCCGCTCGTTGGCTCCAGAAACTTACAGGCCGTCGGCATTGAGCTGGCGGCCTGTTTTGCTGTTGAGCGCGAACGCGTAAATCCCTTTTCGTTCCCCGGCAGATGCGCTCGCGTGGTGCTTCTGCTGGGGATTTTCGTTTGGCTATGTCACAACAAGCAGTTGATTTCATAACCAATCAATAATTAATCAATCTAACAGTTAAGGAGACGGGTGCTTTCTAGTACACTCCTTCGATGATGCCTTCCGCTAGCCGCTATGATGGTTTCAGCCAAACAAAGAATGAGCCCGGGCGCCCGCCTGGTTCTTTGTTCGGCGACGATCCTGTCGGGTGGGCGCTTGGGCGGACAGGACGATCGCCCATGGCGCAGGCGAGCCCGTGTCGCGGGCTCGCCTCGTCGCTCTCGCCCGACGGTTTCGAGGCGCCTGCCTCCACCGTTGCGGAGCGCGAACGCCGCGACCGCTGCGGGTTCGGGGCGCTCGACGAGGCAGCGGCCCCGTATCGCCCGCGTCCGCCGTGCCCCGGCTGCGGGTTCCCGGATACGGGGAGGGCCGGGGTCGGCGCATCCGGACCCCGGCGCTTCAAGTGCGGCGCATGCGGCCGCAGGTGCGGCTCCCTTGCCGGAACCGTGCTCGGGTTCAGCAGGAAGGACCTGCCCGCCTGGGTCGGCTTCATCAGCCTCACGAGGCTCGGCATGCCCTTGGAGGGTATAGCCGCATGAATCTGCCCCAGATTGGTTGACACTTGCAATTCCGTTCTCCGATAAGATTTCGGAAAGGATGAGAGGCGGAGATCATGGCCGGTACGCCCAAGCACGCACCGGAGTTCAAGCAACAGGCTGTGGAGCTGCATAGAAAATCCGACACCACCTATGCGGAGGCGGCGCGCGGGCCGGGGGCCGACCCCGGCCCGCTTTCCGGCTGGGCGAGGCAGGCGGACCGGAGGGCCGAGGGCGACCCCGAGTCGCAGAGCCCGTTCTGGATGGCAGGGGACCTGCGCAAGCTGCGAAGGGAGAACGAGCGGCTGAAGCGCGAGAACGAGATCCTTTTGAAAGCCAGCGCCTTCTCCGCGAGCAAGACTCTGTGAAGAGGGCTAAGTTCGAGTTCATCGCGGTGTTCAGCTGCCGGTACTCGGTGTCGGAGCTGCGCTCGGCGCCGAAGGCCGCCGGGCGGGGACGCTGCGCGTACCGCAAGTTGGCCGCCTCCTGTTAGCGCTACTGTAAAAACAACCAATTTCGCCATCGCACACTAGCCAATTCCA
>JAUNWQ010000128.1 GCA_030540225.1 Coriobacteriia bacterium
CCAAGGTTGACGATCTCGGACGGATCGGCGTCCTTGCGGATGGAGAGCTCGCGAACGGGGATAACGCCCTCGCTCTTGAATCCGATGTCGACGAGCACTTCGTCGTGCTCAATCTTCACCACGGTGCCGTCGACGAGATCGCCCTCGTCGAAGTCGGTCAGCGTGCCATCGATCATCTTGTTCATTTCCTCGTCGGAAATGTCGGTGAAGTCGATGACGGAAGTGTTCTTAATTTCGGTCAAAACGGACCCCTTTCGAACCTTCAAATTCCGGGGACCCTTCGCCATGATTGATTGCTTACGTGTAAACCATGTTCGTACGTAGTGGAACCGACCTGCCCGAAGGCTGCCGGCAGCGCAAAAAACATGTCTCGGGGGCCAACATTACTTACCGCCTATGGGTTTTCCCATAAGCTTGGCTAGTATACCACGCACCGGCACGCCTCGGCGAAACGAAATCGCGAGGCTCGCGAATGCACAAAAAGAGCCGACAACCGCACACTCGGTGCAGCCGCCGGCGCTGCAGCATCCACGAGCACTGCGACAATCTCGCAGATCCGCATCACGTTCAATGCGAGCTCAATCTAGTTATCCATCAAATATTCCCTCAACAGCGGCATTTCGAACTCGACAAAGCCCCTGCGAGACGCCGAAATGAGCCCCTGTTCGACTAACCGCGTCCGGTACACCCGTGCATAATTGGGCGTCTTACCCATACGCTCGGCAATATCGTTCATCAAGCTTGGATGCCCATCGTCGGGAAGCATCGCCTCGAGAAATGCGATATCGCCATCGGAGAGGTCCTGCAACGTCTTTTTTATGATGCCGTTTATGAAATCGCGACGCGCGAACTCCGCTCCGCGCTCCACATGAGCGACCTCGATAACCAACGAATCCTCCGCTTCAATCCACGTACGGAATCCGACAAGTTGCATCATATAGGCAAACCCGCCCGTCGCTTCCGCAGCAAGCGAAAGGGCGTCATCACCAATCGATTTCCCCGCTTCCTCGATTGTTTCACGGAATGCATCGATGATATCCGCATCTTCAATGCGACCAAGCTGATGCTGCGCCGCACGCCTCAGAAAAGAAACGGACTTGTCCGACAGAAGCGCCGAAACATTGACGGGCAGACCCGCCATGAAAAGCGCCACTTTGCGATCTTCGCGTACGAAATGCTGGAATGTCGCCGAAAAGTCGATGAGTTCCTCGAGATTGGGGTCGATCTCATCGATAGTGATGAGAAGGCCGATGGAGTACTCTGCAAGCACATCGAGAATGCGGCTCATGCGCGTGCGCCAATTGCCCGAATCGGAGTTACGGTATTCCCACGATGCACTGAATAGCGATGAGATAGACACCGAGGTCAGTCGCTTAAACGAAGGTCTCTCAATGAACTCGTTTGCCGCATCCATCGTTCTTTCGAGAATATCTTCGAGCATGCCGGGGCGCGCCGTGACATTAGCCGAAATCCACCCACTCGCCTCCGCCTTGCGCGCAAGGTGCGACATAAGAACCGTCTTTCCTACACCGCGGGGACCTGAGAACAAGCTACACAGATTGGGATCGTTGGGATTAAGGGAAAATGCCTGCTCGAATTCGCCAATCAGGATTTTGCGCCCCGCAAGAATGGGCGGCACTTTTCCGAAACTCGGGGTAAATGGATTTATTGAAGACTCCATACGATTCCTGTCTCGTTTTTTCTTTTTGCTAATTTTTTTTCTTTTTGCTAATCAGCATTTTAGCAGATGGGCGGTTCATAACTCGCCTAAGTTGAAACCTAGGCGAAAGCCATTACCTGTACAATACCGAACGAAAAGCCTGCAAACCGACTATAGCTCGCCTGCTTTTTCGGCATAGAGCTTGAAAAGGTGGGCAACAATCTTCTCCTCGTCGCCGTTGAAGTCTACATCGTAGGCGGCTTCAACTGCAGCGTCGAGCTCCTTGTGCGCAGCGAGCAGGTCAGTTGGCATTTTGTCAGGGTCGTACAGGTCGGCGAGCGTAGCACCTGGGTGCGCTTCGCGGGCATTCAGGACGCCTTGGGCGCAAGACTCGATGACTGCGTGCTGTTCAGGCGTTGGATCTGGCCAGATGGAGTTGTTGTAGACGATACCGCCCGAATAGCGGTAGTCACTCTTGAGCCGCCCGGCCACCGTTCTCATCCATGCGTTATGGAATTGCGAGTGGAGGACGCCGAGGTGATTTCGCGCGCCCAGAAACGGCGGCTTGCCGATTATATAGCTGCACCTTTCCGCAGGCAGCACTTCGCCCTAATCCATGCGCACGGCATGGCCTTCCAGCGCTTGACGAATTCCCTCGCCACACGTTTCTGCTCGATAATGTTCATGCGCAACCGCTTCCGATCCAGTTTTTCACTGGCACAATTCTACCCCTCTGCACATTTCGAGAGGCAGAATCGCGCGAGATTGCGCGAATCAGCAACTTACGCCTTATCCGCGCAATCGGGGCAAAGGCCGGTGAAGATGATGTCGAAGCCCTCAATCTGGAAGCCATGGGTGTCGCGCACGCTCGAGAGCAGGCCCTCGCTGGGCATCTCGACGTCGTAGACGACGCCGCATTCGCGGCAGATCGCGTGGTAGTGGCAATCGCAGCGGAAGTCATAGCGGTCGGCGCCGCCCGCCACGGGGATATGGAGCACCTCGCCCTGCTCGGTCAGCACGTTCAAGTTGCGATACACCGTCGCCTGCGAGATGCTCGGGTGCTTCTCGCGCACCGCGTCGTACACGTCCGCAGAAGTGGGATGGTTGTGAAGCGAGCGAACCGCCTCGAGCACGAGCGCCCGCTGTCGCGTGTTCCTCGTCGCCGTGCAGCTCGCGGCACTCGTCTTCGCCGTAGCCTTCGATATGTTCGCCATTTCGCCTCTTTTCAAGCTTGCTAATCCTAACGTTAATAGGAGTATATATCATTAGCAAAGTCTTTACGCAAGCATGATAAAGGCTCCGACGGAAAATCCATCGGAGCCTTCTGAATTGAAGAACTCAAGCTGTCGCGCGAGCGCCTGCCGGGCCTAAACCGCCGACTCCCCGCGCTCGTCGGTGCGGATGCGAATGACCTCGTCGATCGGTGCGACGAAGATCTTGCCGTCGCCCACGTTGCCCGTGCGCGCCGTCTCGGTGATAACCTTCACCAGCCCGTCGACTTCCTCGTCACCTACCACGAGCTCGAACTTCACCTTGGGCACCATGTTCAGCAGAACCTCAGTGCCGCGGTAGTATTCCTTCCAGCCATGCTGACTGCCGCAGCCGTTGACCTGGGAAATCGTCATGCCGCCAACCTTCGCTGCAAAGAGTGCCTCCTTGAGCGGTTCCAGCTTCTCGGGGCGAACAATCGCAGTGATCCTCTTCATAGGTTTCAACTCCTTCCTTAAATACTCGCCTAGTCAAGACCGATGTAGGCAGGGTACGCGGACTCGCCATGTGCCGCAACGTCGAGGCCCTGTGCCTCTTCTTCCTCGCTGACGCGCAGGCTACCCTTGAAGCACGCCTTCACGATGAGGCCGATGACCACGTCGAGCACGCCGACGAACACGATGGTGATCAGGATGCCCAGAATCTGGCTGCCCAGAAGCGAAGCATCGCCGGTGTAGATGAGGCCGCCGAAGTCGGTCCAGGACAGCTCGGGCACGCAGAAGATGCCGGTGCAGA
>JAUNWQ010000129.1 GCA_030540225.1 Coriobacteriia bacterium
GAACACGGGGATGCGGTGGCCCCACCACAGCTGGCGCGAGATGCACCAGTCCTTGAGGTTCTCCATCCAGGTGAGATACGTCTGCGTCCAGCGCGAGGGGTGGAAGGTGACCTTGCCAGAGGTGACCGCCTCGGTCGCCGGCCCCTTCAGCTTGTCGACAGCGACGAACCACTGCTCGGACAGCCACGGCTCGAGCGTCGAGTCGCAGCGGTAGCAGTGCATGACGGAATGATGATGGTCGTCCACATGGTCGAGCAGGCCGTGCTCCTCGAACCAGGCGACGACCGCTTGGCGGCACTCGTCGCGGCCCATGCCCGAGAACTCGCCGTAGCCTTCGACCACGTGCGCCGTCTCGTCGAAGATGTTGACCTTCTCGAGGCCGTGACGCTCGCCCATGCCATAGTCATTGGGGTCGTGAGCAGGGGTTACCTTCACAAATCCCGTGCCGAAGCCCGCATCGACGTAGAAGTCGGAAAAGATAGGGATCTCGCGGTCGACGATGGGAAGGCGAACCTTCGCGCCGACGAACTTGTCCTTGTCGTGGTCCTTCGGGGAGACCGCCACGCCAGTGTCGCCGAGCATCGTCTCGGGGCGCGTGGTGGCCACCACGACGTATTCCTGACCATCGATAGGCTCGACGAGCGGGTAGCGCAGATACCACAGGTGACCGTCTTCTTCCTTGTACTCCGCCTCGTCATCGGCGATGGCCGTCGTGCAATGCGGGCACCAGTTCACGATGCGCTTGCCGCGGTAGATCAGCCCGTCGTGGTACCAGTCGCAAAACACCTTGCGCACCGCGGTGGCGTAGTCGGCATCCATGGTGAAGTGCGGATCGGAGAAGTCGATCGAGCAGCCCATGCGCTTGATCTGCTCGACAATGTGCCCGCCGTACTCGTGCGTCCAGTCCCAGCAGGCGTCGACGAACTTCTCGCGGCCGATCTCGCGGCGGGAGATTCCTTCGGATGCGAGCTTCTTGTCCACCTTCGTCTGCGTGGCGATGCCCGCATGGTCGGTGCCCAAAATCCAGCGGGTGGAGACGCCGCGCATGCGGTTCATGCGGATGATGGTGTCCTGGATGGTGTCGTCGAGCGCATGGCCCATATGAAGCTTGCCGGTCACGTTCGGCGGCGGGATCGTCACCGTGCAATCGCCCACGCCGGGGTTGCGGCGATAGTAATCGCCGGCGAGCCATTTGTCGAGCATGCGCTGCTCGACGGCTTCTGCGTCGTAGTTCTTCGGCATGTTTTCCATTGGATGCAAGCTCCTTCGATGAAACGTAAGCGGACAGGCGCAAAAACGCCGAGAGGGGCGCCCGCAAAAGGCGCCCCGGGGAAATGCTGATTAGGAAGCGGGAACGATCTCGGGGACCGTCTCCCCCGTGATGTCGCTCGCGCGCACGACGACGTGCGTGGCGACCTTGTGCTCGGGCAGGTCGTACATGACGTCCTGCAGCGCGCGCTCGCAGATCGAGCGCAGGCCGCGGGCGCCCGTGCCGTGCTCCTGCGCCTCGTGCGCGATGGCGCGCAGGGCGTCCTCTTCAAACTCGAGCGTGGAATCCTCGAACTCGAACATCTTCGTGTACTGCTTCACGAGCGCGTTCTTCGGCTCGGTGAGGATGCGGACAAGGTCGTCCTCGGAAAGCTCGTTGAGCGCCGTGATCACGGGGATGCGGCCGACGAACTCGGGGATCATGCCGAACTTGTTCAGGTCCTCGGGAAGCACCTGAGCCAGAAGCTCCGCCTCGGCGTGCTTTTTGCTCTCGGGCAGCTCGGAGGAGAAGCCAAGGCCGCTCTTGCCGACGCGCTGGCCGATGATGTCGGACAAGCCGACGAACGCGCCGCCTAGGATGAACAGGATGTTCGTCGTGTCGATGTGGATGAGCTCCTGCTGGGGGTGCTTGCGCCCGCCCTGCGGCGGCACGGAGGCCTCGGTGCCCTCGACGATCTTCAAAAGCGCCTGCTGCACACCCTCGCCCGACACGTCGCGCGTGATGGAGAGGTTCTCGGCCTTGCGGGCGATCTTGTCGATTTCGTCGATGTAGATGATGCCGATTTCCGCGCGCGGGATATCGAAGTCGGCGGCGGTGATCAGCTTGAGCAGGATGTTCTCGACGTCCTCGCCGACATAGCCCGCTTCGGTGAGCGTCGTCGCATCGGCGATCGCGAACGGGACGCGCAGCGTGCGCGCGAGCGTCTGGGCAAGCAGCGTCTTGCCGGAACCCGTGGGGCCCAAAAGCATGATGTTGCTCTTCGCAAGCTCGACGTCGCCTTCCTGCGCCTCCGATTCCATGCTGATGCGCTTGTAATGGTTGTAGACGGCGACGGAGAGGGCGCGCTTCGCGTTTTCCTGGCCCACCACATGCTCGGAAAGCTCGGCGTAGAGCTCGTGGGGTGTGGGCAGGTTGCCCAGGATATCGACGGGGTTCGGGGTCGCATCCTCGATGTCGGCCTCGACGATTGCGCCGCGGTCCTGCGCACGGCGGCAACCGCGACGTCCAGCCGTCTCCTCGTCGGACATGCTGTCGAAGGCGGTCGAGAGGCCCAAGTCGCGCATCATCGCATCGGCACACACCGAGATGCACTCGTCGCAGATGTTGATGCCGTTCGGGCCCGCGATCATCGCGGTCACCTGATCGGATGACTTCCCGCAGAACGCGCAGTACACTGCGTCGTCACCGCGATAGCCAAGGTCGCCTCTTCGTTCGTTTGTCATATGCGTTAGGTCGCTTCTCTTCTTAGGTTCTACTTGTCGGAGGAGCCGCGATGGCTCGTGATGATGTCGTCGACCAGGCCGTACGCCTTCGCTTCCTCAGCGGAAAGCCAGTTGTCGCGCTCGCAGTCGACGTGCACCTGCTCCTGGGTCTTGCCGCAGTGCTTGGCGATGATGCCCTCCAAGCGGTCGCGCGTCTTCTTGATCTCGTCGGCCATAATCTGGATGTCGGTCTGCTGCGTGTGGCCGTCGCCGGTGCCGCCCATGGGCTGGTGAATCATGACCTGGGCGTTCGGCAGGATAAAGCGCTTGCCCGCCGCGCCGCCGGTCAGAAGGGGCACGCCCATGGATGCCGCCATGCCCAGGCAGATGGTGGACACGTCGCACTTCACGAACTGCATGGTGTCATAGATGGCGAGGCCCGCCGACACGCTGCCGCCCGGAGTGTTGATGTAGAGCGAGATGTCCTTTTCGGGATCGGCGCTTTCGAGATGGAGCATCTGTGCGACGACGGAGTTCGCCACATGGTCATCGATAGGCTCGCCGAGAAAGATGATGCGGTCGTTTAAGAGACGGGAATAGATGTCGTAGCTGCGCTCACCGCGCGGAGATTGCTCGATGACGTAGGGAATCAGCGCCGAAGTGGCACGTTCGATGCTCATAAAAAGCCTCGCTTTCGAAAAGGACGCGGCCTCACGGGGCCGCGAAATTGCATTCTGCTTCACATGATGGAACAGCTTGCCGCTTCGCGCAAGGGGTCGCGAACACGCCGTTCACGATAAGCATAAAACGGGGCCGACGCAGATGCATCGACCCCGTTACGCAATCGGTTGAAGCTTGAGGGCGAAATGCTACGCCTCGGCGTCGGCAGCCTCTTCCTCTTTCTTGGCAGCCTTCTTGGAAGACT